>JBCLDE010000027.1:0-26397 GCA_038915165.1 Candidatus Limnocylindrales bacterium | reverse complement strand
ACGAACCCGCGGTCGAAATAGCGGATCTGGATCGCGACGATCAGACCGATGGCAATGGCCGGGATCGCGATGCGCCAGATCGATCGGGTACCCATCACGCGGCATCGTAGCGCCGCCCTCGCCTCCGGAGCGTCGGCGACCGGCGCCGGCCGAGGCCTGCCACCACGGGAGCCAGCGCCAACGGCACGTCAAGCAGCGAATACGAAAATGGGACGTTGGAATTCCGAAGAGCCGCGACGTAGTCCAGCCAAAGTGTCCCAAATGGGATGCTCACGATGACAAAGAGGACGAGCGTCCGGGTCCAACCTCGCGAACCGATCCCGATGAGCGCGAACGGAAGCAGCGACGGCTTGACGAGCACAAGGGGCCCTGGCCAGCGCCACATGACCGCACCGGCGATCGCGGCGACCACCCAGATCCCAAGGTTGCCGTACAGGATGAGCGCCGGCGTTCTCGGCCAGAGGGCGATGAACCCGAGCATCGGCCAGGTCCACGGGGCCGGACGAAGGGCGATGAGCACACCGACGATGATGGTCAGCGGGATCGCCCACCACAGGATGGCAGGCAGGACCGTGAATGGCACCAGCAGCCAGAGCACGACCGGCGGATAGAGCGGGTCGCCATCCATGACGGTCGTTGGGCCGGACAGCTGCCGAGGCAGGTAGAACTGGCCCGTATGCAGCCATCGTTCCGTGTGGTCGAGATACTGTCGGAAGTCGATACCGAGACCCCCGTGCCCGATCACCACGTTGGTGAGGATGACCGTCCAAGCGCAGGCAACGACGAGGAGAGCGCCGGTCGTGCCCAGAACGAGGATGCGGCCGGGCGCGGAGTCGAGGATGGTCCGGCGCGCCCACGGTCGCGGCCACAGGGCCTGAAGGCGACCCAGCGACCCTCGGAGCGGAGTCTCAGACGCGGCCAGACGCCCAGTACCGTTCGGCCGAGCCGTTCACGCCGCCGAATTTCGCAAGCGTTCGACCGTAGGCACGGACAGCATCGGCCATCTGGATCTTGCCGTCGAACAGCCGCTCCAGCTGGCTCTCGTAGAGGCTGATACCCATGATCTTGCGCTCGATCTGGTCCGTGATGTCCGCGAACTCCGGGATCACGCTGATGTCGCCGGGGAGCCCGGCCAGCGCATCGAAGCCCAGGTCCTCCAGGCGCTTGAAGTCGTTCCACCAGGCGTACGGGAAGTCCTCGTAGAACGTGACGATCCCGGCGTAGTCCGGCCCCGGCATGACCCAGCGGCGAGGCTCCTGGAGCATCCGGATGCCGACCTCGCGGCAGAGCTGGTGATCCACGTGTCCGCCGACGCCCAGCGGCAGATAGACCTTCTGCGGCTCCAGCCGGTCGATCTCCTGGAGCAGCAACTCGTATGGCGCGTCATCGTCGGGACGCGGCATGCCCAGCAGTTCCTCGTCGCCCTCGTACCCCCGGAAGACGGCATCCGGCAGGTCCAGGAAGACGATCGACGCCTCGGCGAAGTAGGCGAACCGCTCGTCCTCCACCCGCCGACGAGCCATCAGGTCGCCGGCCGCCGCGGCATCGACGAGATCGTCCGTGTAGACGGCGCCCTGGGTGGACAGGTCGTCCATCACGGGCTGCTCCGCGATCGACACGTTGCGGATGCTCGCCCGGCGATACCACGACGAGCGCTGCCAGAACCGCTTGGCGGCGGCGTCCGCATCGGCCTGCGTGGCCTCCAGCCGTTCCTCGCTCGCGGCCCAGGACGGGACGAGCGCGGCGGTCGGCCAGTCCGCCTGGATGGCGCTTCGGTTGAAGGCTTCGGTGGCGGGCCACATCGCCTTGGAGCCGAAGCCGAGCGCCTCGCGCTGGTACGGCGTCAGGCGGCCCGATGCTCCATCGCCGGAGAAGACGGTCAGGATCGTGACGGTCTGGCCCAACTCCCGGAGACTCGCGATCAGGCCGCCGCAGGAGAGGGCGACGTCGTCCGGATGCGGTGCGACGAAGACGTGGGTCATGGCCGGCCGAGTATACCGGGGCGCCAATCGACGGCGAGCCGGTCCAGGCTGGTGTTCCGTCGCGTGATGGCGACGATGACCGCCGCGACCACCGCAGCCCCGGGGACGGGTATCGCGATCACGGCGGCGGCAAGCGGCGTCAACGCTGGCACGGCGAGCGTCGCGTAATACCACTGTGTGGTCGGCCAGAGCGCGGGTACGGCAAGCCAGGCCGCGCGTTCGCGACCGGCGAACAGGAGCGCGACGATCGCGACCGGCATGAGCCAGGGGAGTGCCGTCGCCGACAGTCCGCCGTCCGACTGCGTGGCCAGGGCCTGGGACAGGTCGCCGAATTGCGCGATGTACGACCCCCACGGCAGGAACGGTGCCGTGACCGCAAGGGCGACGCCCGTGACCAGCAGCGCCCGCCAGCGCAGCGTGATGGCCATCGGCACCACCGCGTAGATCTTGAGGAAAGCCGCCAGGGGGCCCGCCCCGATGAAGATGAGCGGCACGAGGAGGTTCTGTGGGTTCCCGTTCCAGGCCGCGTCAAGGAACGGCGGGAACAGGATCCACCACCACGGCAAGCGGAGGATCCGGACGGTCGCAACGGCACCGACGACGGCCAGGACGACCATGACGGCCACGCCGATCGATTCCGGCAGGATCGCGATAGGCGCCAGCGGCACGAGCGTCGGTGGGGGCGCGGCGAACCGCTGCGCATCGATGGAGATCCAGGGGTCGGTGCCGGCGAGCCAGGCGCGCGTGGCCTTCAGGTAGAGGCGGGCATCGAATCCGGCCTCGCCGGTGATGAGCACGGAGAGACGTATCGCGCTGATGACGCCGAACCACACGGCGAGCCAGTAGCGGCCGATCCAGTCCATGACGATGCGGAGGTCCGGCCCGCGGGCGGCCCGGAGGTCCGGCCCGTGGGCGGCCTCGCGGGCGGCGCGCGTCACGGGCGGCGCGCGTCACGGGCGGCGCGCGTCACGGTTCGTCGCCCGCGAAGCCGCCAGGACCGATGAGCGGCACGAAGACGCATCTGCCCTCAGCCCGATCGACCCACTCGTTGCCGTGCCTCGTGACGACGGTGAGCACCTGGCGATCGCGCGGTCCGACCGGGATGACGAGGTGGCCCCCATCGGCCAATTGTTCGCGCAGTTGGACCGGGATGGCCGGAGCCGCGGCCGTGACGATGATCCCGTCCCACGGGGCGCCGGCGGCATCGCCCAGACTGCCGTCCGCCTCGCGGATGGTCACGGACCCGGCGAACTCCAGAAGCGCGGCGAGATCCAGGGCTTCGATCCGGGCCCGCGCCGTGGGAATGAGCGCCGCCTGCCGCTCGAGCGAGGTGACCTCCGCACCGAGCCATGCCAGGACCGCCGCCTGATAGCCGGATCCTGTGCCGATCTCCAGGATCCGGTCGCCGGGCTGGATCTCGAGCAGCTCCGTCATCCTGGCGACCATCAGCGGCTGGCTGATCGTCTGGCCGGCCCCGATCGGCAAGGCGCTGTCCGCGTAGGCATCGCGCTGATCGCGATCCGAGACGAAGGCTTCTCGCGGCACGGCCCCCATCGCGGTCAGGACGCGCTCGTCCGCGATGCCACGAGCGCGGAGCTGGTCCGCGACCATCTTCGCTCGGGCGCGCGCAGGGTCCTGGGCGGGACCGGTCATGGCCGCGAGGATACGCCGCATCAGCGGCCCGCGGATCAGCCGCACCGCATTTCGGCGGCTCGCCGATCAGGTTCGGGTCAGGATGGGGATGGTGAGGCAGCCACGGACGGCGCCGGAGACGGGGACGGTGCAACCGATGCGGGCGCAACCGATGGGCTCGGCTTCAACGTCGGCACTGGTGCAAGAGTCGGTGACGGCGTCGTCGTGAGGAGGCCGCCATGCCCGCCGACGAGGCCGAACACGAGAATGGCCACGAAGACGACCACGGTACCGATGACGAAGATCCGCGACGCTGGGTCCGTGACCCGTGTGGCGACTTCTGATGGCGTCGGTGCGCGCAGCGGCGCGGCGGGCGCCGCCCCACGGCGCTTTGCCGTGCCCGTTGCGGCCGCCGCGGTAGCCGCAGGCTCAGGCTCAGCCGCCGCAGGCTCCAGCTCGGGCTCAGACTCAGGCTCGGGCTCAGGCTCGGCCGCCGCAGGCTCGGGCTCAGACTCAGGCTCGGGCTCGGCCGCCGCAGGCTCCAGCTCGGGCGCCGTCGTCTCCTCGGGCGTGCCCTCGGGTCGTTCACTCATTCGGTCGTGTCACTCCTGGCGGGCGCGTCGGTCGTCGAGCGCAGCGCGGGCGCCACTATACCGAAGGCGCGCTGGCCCCGTCCGTCAGGCATCGCGGACCGCTGGCACCAGCAATCCGGCCAGCCCGGCCAGCATCGTCACGATGCCGAAGATCGCGATGATCGGGGCGGGCCCGAAGATCTCGCCAAGGACCGCCCCAAGCGCAAGCGCCACTGTCATGGAGCCGAACACGAGCGCGAACCGAAACCCGACGACCCGGCCCATCAGCTCCGGCGGCGTCCGCTCCTGGAAGAGCGTCTGGCTCGGGATGATGAAGACCATGTTCGCGACCCCCTGGCCGGCTGCCAGCCCGATCGCGATGCCGAGGTTGTCGGTCAGCGCAAACAACGTGATCAGCAGGCCCCATGTCGTGTAGCCCGCGATGATCATCCGACCCTTGGCGAAGCGAGCCCCGACCAGGCCGATGACGAAGCCACCGACCAGGTTGCCGACGCCGATCCCCGTCTCGAGAAACCCGTACGCGCCGATGTACCCAAAGCTGCTCTGGCTGTACGTGAGCTTCACGAAGGCGGGCGTCAGGGCGATCGCGATGCCGAGGCTGAACTGGCCCGCAGCACCCTGCAGCGTGTTCGCCAGCAGGACCGTCTCGTTGCGCAGGAACGCCCAGCCTGCTTTCAGCTCCTTGACGAAGGCCGGTCTCGCCGGTTCTGCGGAGTCCGCGGATGGCTCCAGCGGCCGGACCACGATCGTCGCCAGCAGTGCCGCCGAGGCGAGATAGGTCGCACTGTCGGCCCAGAACGCCAGTGGCACGGCGGTGCCGAGGGCTGCCACGAAGAGGGCGGCCAGCGGGTAGCCGATGACGTCGGCGATGGTCTCGCCCACCCATAGCGCCGAATTCGCGCTCAGGAGGTCTCGCTTGGCGACGATCTGGGGCAGGATGGCCACGCGAGCCGGCCGGAAGAAGACCGAGACCGTCGTCACGAGGAAGATCAACGGATAGACCAGGACGAGATTGGCGACCGCGGCGACCGGCACGACCAGGACCAGGGCCGCCCGCAGGATGTCGCTGACGACCATGACCTCCTTGCGGTCCCAGCGATCCACGAAGATTCCCGCGATCGGGCTGAACAGCAGGTTCGGGAGCATGGCCGCGAAGAACGCCATCCCGCTTGCCAGGGTCGAACCGGTCGACACCAGGACGACCGCGACGAGGGCCATCTGGTTGAGGCGATCGCCGAACAGCGAGATCAGCTGCCCGGTCCACAGGGCCGAGAATGAGCCATTGAGGGCGAGCCGGACGTACGGGTGCTGTCGGACCCGCTCCACGGTCTCCGGCGACGGCCGCGGGATCGGGAGGGGCAGGGAGGTGGAGGACGGCCCTGTGGGGGCCGTGCTCACGGCGCGAGGGTCGGCGGCCAGCGGCGCAAGGGCAGGGGACGACATCCCGGTGCCGCGACCGCCAAGGAGCAGCGGTCGCTCCAGTGCCACGGACGCGCTCAGCGCCCGGGACAGGCCCGTTTCGGCGGCCATCCCGCCGCCATCCGGTCGGGGCAGGCGGGACGAGGCCGTGAGGCCCATCAGGCGTTGCCGCACAGCCGCCATCTGTTCTTCGTCGAACTCCTGCGGGGTGCGCACGACGCTCGCGAACAGGAAGAACCCAAGGCCCGCCGCCAGGAACAGGTCACCAACCGAAGTCACGTTGCGAACGAACGGCAGCGGGATCGGGACGACGTCGGCCAGCGGGCCCAGGTGCAGCAGGAACGAGGCGTCAAGTTCTGGCGGCAGGACGAAGTGGATCGCTGTCGCCACGTCGGCCGGAGTGAACCCGGCGATCAGGAGACTCGGCCCCCAGATCGGCATATAGCCGCCGTTCACCATGATCACCGCGGCGTTGGCCAGGGTGCCGACGAACGCGAGGCTGATGCCCGGATAGCCGCGATTCGCCCACAGCGCAACGAGCAGCAGGGCAAAGGCACCGCCCAGCAGCGGGACGCGAAGCGCTTCTACGGGAGCGACGCCCGCGGTGAGGAGAGACTCGGTCCCGAACCGCACGATCACCGCGATGAACAGCAGGCCGGAGCGACGGAGTCGGATCAAGGCGAGGTTGCCGAGGTTCCCGCCGGCCAGGAGGCCCAGTACGAGCCCGAGTGCGATGCCGCCGATCAGCATTGGCGGGGAGGGCCGTCGTTCACGGCTGCATCATGCGGGCGCGTGACGGCCGGTGCAGAGGTTCGCGGCGGGCGCGTCAGGCCCGTTCGACCGGTGCGCCGGCGGCAGTCTCGGGACGTGCCGCGTTCATGCGGTCGGCGGCATGGGCGATGAACGGGATCGAGCGAGGTTCTGCGGGGCGTCCCGGATCCGATACACCATCGACGTGCGCCGTGCGTACGAAGGCATCCACGACGACCGGATCGAACTGGACCCCGGCGAACTTGCGCAGTTCTCCCAGCGCCTGCTCGGGCGTGAGTGGCGTCATCCGATACGGGCGTGCCGCCGTCATCGCTTCGAAGGCGTCCGCGACGTGGAGGATCCGGGCGAGCTTGGGAATCTCATCGCCGATGAGCCGGTCCGGGTAGCCGGAGCCGTTGTACCACTCGTGGTGATGGCGGATGATCGGCAACTCCGCGGCCAGCTTGGCGACCGGCGCGATGATCTGTGCGCCCAGGACCGGATGCGAGTTCATGAGCATCCGCTCCTCGCGAGTCAGGCGCTCCGGCTTCAAGAGGACATGATCCGGCACGCCGATCTTGCCCACGTCGTGCAGTAGGCCGCCCCACTCGAGCGCCTCGAGCTCCGCGTCGTTGACCCGCATCACCCGGCCGATATCGACCGCGATCTCCTTGACCCGCAAGCTATGCCTCGCCGTGTACGGGTCGCGCTTGTCGACCGCCTCCGCCAGCGCCCCGATCGTTTGCGTGAACATGTCGCGCATCTCGATGAACCGCTGCGACGCCATGCGTGTCGTGTACAGGGGCAACGCGAACAGCAACGTCGCCCACCACTGGATCGAAAACACGATGGCCATGAGCCACCCAAGAGGCCCAAGCGCGAGGTTCAGCGACACGGTACCTCGGGATTCCCCAACGATGACCGTGCTAAGCGCTTTGCCCGTGCGCAGCGCCAAGAGTGATCCCGCGAGTGTGATGTTGAGCACGTAGAAGACGGCAGATGCGACCATCGCTCGAAGAAAGTCGGCCCCCGGACCAAGGTCACGACCCGGGAGAACTTCCAGAACGACGCCTGCAACAATTGCAGGAAGGGCAATTCCAGCATGGTTGGCCAGCGTGCCGTACCAGGGAATGTGCCCGCGAATCTCTCTAGCCTCGGTCGTCCCCAACATCGCTACCCAACCACCGACCGCCGGCCCACCTAGAAAGATCGCGGCAAGCATCGGAGCGTTGGCTACTGATTGTCGCGTGCCGTATGACAGTCGCACGGGCAACGCCCAGCTAACCAGCGTGAGCGCCGTCCAGAAGGCGATACCGGCGACAATCTCGGATTGCGTCACGGTGGCACCATCGAGGTACCGAATCGCAATCGCTGGATGCGGCTGAAACTGAAGAGTCGCAGCCACCAGCGCAAAGGCGCTGAGGACTACGACTCCGGCGATGTACGCCTTGAGGGGTCCTGACATTGACGACCCGTTCGAATTCACCACTATGGCTGAACTGTACGCCTACGCGGCGACTCCGAACGATGGGTCCAATGTACTAGAAGCCCCTCAGGGATGCTCCACCTGCAACCGCGATCATGGCGATCGAAGAGATCGTGACCACGACACGGGTGATGCGAGCCTTCACGGGTGCTACCAGCCCTTGTTCTGCGTTTCGGGATTCACGCTCGATCCTCCTTTTGCGGCCCTCGCATTCCAGAGAACACGAAAACCGACCTGACTCGTTGGTCGGTCGGTTGCACTACTCGCTCGGCCCCACCCTAAGTGCCCATTTCAGGTGGAGCGTCTGCGCGTCCGAGCGTCTTGACGTTGCTTCCTAGTACGGGAGTACTACGAAGTGGCCGGACTATATGGGTCCCGGAGTACCACGGTCAATACGTAACCTTACCTATCCCTACAGGGATTCGAGGGTCGGTGGCTCCAGTCCTAGCAGTTCCCGCATCGAGTTGGCGTAGTGCGCGTATTGCTCCGCCGCGGCCGCGTGGGCACCGCTGGCTCGGTACAGGCGCAACAGGGAGACCTCGACCTGCTCCGCGTTCGGGTCAATGTCGAGTACTCGGCGCGCGAGTTTGATCCCCCGCGCAAAGTGCCCCGATTCCAGGTCTCCCGAGACACCCTTTTCAATCACCTCGAGAAAGCTGGAGTGAAGCCAGTCACGATAGGGTGCCGCCCAATCCTCGTACTCAAAATCCAAAGCGAAGCGACCGTGGTAATGGTCTGCGAGCTCGAACACTTGGTCGGGTGTCGGGACGATCGGGAGTGCCTTCAGGAGCCGTCGGCAATCGTTGCTTCTGCTGAACACAAGCTTGCCATCGAGCCAAACCAAGTCTGAATTGTGGTGCACGTACCCGGGCGACAAATCGTCCACGTAGTTCTCTTCAAGCACGCGGCGTAAGAAGTAGACGGTCTGGTTGAGAGAGTTCAACGCGTCTAGCGGATCGAGGTCCGGCCACAGTGCGTCGAGGACCTGCTCTCGGGTGCTTGAGAAATCAGGTTTGGTCAGTAGGAAGCAAAGGAGTGCCAACACCTTCCGACGGATCGATGCACCGGGAATTTGTCGTTGCCCGATGTGGATAACGATTCGATCCTGATCCTCAACCACGACCAAGTCGGCGAGCCTTCGTGACAGCGGCCGCCCAAGAGACGACGCTCCTGGGACCTTGCGTTGTCGCCTCGCGTACCTTCGAAGTCTTTGGATATCCGAGCGCTCCCCAACAGTCTCCAACAATCGCGCCGCGTTCATACCGGAACCAAGAGCTGCCGAGTCGATTTGGTCCCGAAGGACGAACCGCCATCGTTCGGGATGCAGCCGCGCCGCCGCTGCCACGACGTTCCACTCCAATTCCTGGAAGTCGTCAAGGCGGCGTGTCACGAGATCGGCGACGAAGGTAACGTTCCAGGGGGCGACTTCGCCTACGAGCCTAGTTATCCGTGGGAAGTCGCTCTTCGATGAGACGAATGCTCTCACCAGCTCGGCAACTCTCCGCCAGCGGTGGGCAGCTTGGCGGTTGGAGACCCGAAACGCCTCATCGGCCAGTTCGCCCGCTTCGCTACTTTCAGCGCTGGCAGCCAGGTACGCCTGTGTTGTTAGTCGTGCACCCCTATGCCCGGGAACTGCGACCTCGGTGCCATGTTCCAGTCGGGACATCGTCGCGACGGCTTGCCGATGTTCGTGACGTCGCGCGAAGTATCTGGAGGTCTGAACCACAAGCGCCCATCGGTCGATCGGTGTCATCAGTGGGAAGTCCACGAAGCGCTCGAGAATCGGCCACGCATGCTCAGGACTGCCGAACGAATCATGGAGTTCTGCAAGTTCGAGTTGAGCTTCGGCTTGTCCGAGCGATAGCGCTCTTTTGATTGTCGGCTCGGCCTCGTCCCAGCGCCCGACCATCACAAGTGCGGTCGCTTTCGCCATGAGTGCCGATGACAACTCAATCCTCGATGAGGTCTCTTCGAGCGCGATGACAGCCTCGTCGGCCAGCACAATCGCCGTCTCAGGCTCGTCCTGAAGTGCCGAAACAATGGACAGATTGAGCATCGTTACGCCGAAATAGTGCGGATGTACTCCCCGCTGGCGATCAGCCATTGTCTGCAGGTGCCGCGTCAATTCGTCGTTCGAACCCTCGCCACCAGCATCGATCATCAGGCGAACGGCGTCTGCGATAAGACGGAGGTGTTCGCTGGATGTCGATTCCGTCAGCCGCCGGAGGGTCGGGATCACCTCGCTGCTTTGCCCCGCATTGACATGCATCGTCACGAGGTTCAGGAGAGCGTGCTCACCTTCCTGCGACGCCGGATCAACCGCTGCTAGCACTGAATCCGACGATTGAATCGCTGCCTCGTAGTCACCTCGTTGCATTTCGAGACGAGCACGCATCAACCGGAGGCCTGGCGACCACGTAGCAGGCGTCAAACGGTCCAAGCGCGCGACGGCGAGCGAGTGCTGACCGCTACCCATGATTGCCGGGATGGCTGAGTTCAGAATCCCCATCACGGCCGTCGTGTCTCCGGCCTCGCCGAAGTGAAATGACGCACCCTTCCAGTCCGTGCCGGTCAGTGCTCCGCCAGCCGCCAAGTGGAGACGCCTGACGGCGGCACCTCCACTATTTGTCGAAAGGCGCTCCTCTAGGAACTCTCGAACGAGTGGATGGTAACGCTGAGGACCTCGAGCTCGGCGAAATGGACGCGTTAGGAGTGTCAAGCGTTCGGCGGCCGTCGTAAGCCGCGCGACTTCTAGGGAGTCGAGCCCGGTCACGACTTCGGCGAGGTCCGGTGTGACGACCTGCAGGATCGACGTGCACATGAGGAAATGCTGGAGATCCTCAGGGAGGTCGCCGACGACCTCCTCCGCGAGATAGTCGTACAGCTCGTGGTCCGCGCCGCTCAAGCCATTAACGAACCGACGGATCTCGGCCGGCGAACGGTCCCGCAGCGCCGCTTGAACAAGCTGCAGCGAGGCCGCCCATCCCTCTGTTCGAGCGGCCACTTCAGTGAGGACGTCCGCGTCCAGGGCTCGGCCATACGTTTCCCTGAAAAGGCACGCCATCTCGCCGCCATCGAAGCGGAGATCGTCGGTGCCCAGCTCGGCGAGTTCGCCCGACGCACGCATCTTGGCAAGCGGGATCGTCGGCGTGCGACGACTCGCGAAGACGATCGACAGGCGTTCGGGAGCGCGAGCTACGAGTTCGCGGGCGATGACTCTGGCGTCTGGTGACTCGTCCACGACGTGGAAATCGTCGAGGATCAATACCGCGCCGTGCGTCGCGATCGAGGGTAGCTCTCGAAGGAAGACCTCAAGGGTGGCTTCGAACGTCCGACCCCCGACGGCCATATCGCCCAGCATCGCCGCGGTCGCCGGCGCAAACCCTTGGTCGTGCTCTCGACCCGCCGCTACCAGGTGACTCAGGAGGGAGACCCAGTCGCGGTCATCCTCGTCGAGGCGATACCAGAGCGTTCGAAGCCTGGTCCGCCGCGAGAAGTCCGCCAGCAAGGTGGTCTTGCCGTATCCGGCATCCGCAAGGACGAGGATGACGCGGTTGTGGATCTTGACGTGCAGCCAGTCCAAAAGTCGGACCCGAGCCAGTATCTCTTCGCGGAGCACCGGCCGCTGGACCTTGGCGAGCTGGATGGGATACCCGCTCATCGTGCCGCCGCTCATCGTGTCGCCGCGCACTTCGCGCAACAGCGGCCGGGCTCCGGGTCGGCCAGGTCCCACGGCGACCGATCGCCACTCATCCGAGGCCGGCGAGGGTTGCGACGCGAGTGGCGGCGCCAACGATGCGGGCGGTTCACTCTGTGTTCCAACGGGCGATTCGAATCCGTGCATGCGGCGCATCATGCCGCGACCCGCTCATCCCTCGATTAGCTGCGACAGGGAAGTCGCCGATCACGATCAGCCTTCGTATTCGAAGCCGATCTTGACTTCGACGCGGTATTCGACGATCTCGCCGTCCTGGACGACTGCCGTGGACTTCACGACCTCCACGGTCTGGATGTTGCGGACGGTCTTGGAGGCAGTCGCGACGGCTTGGCGCGCGGCGTCGCTCCACGAGCGAGGGCTCGTGCCGACCATCTCCCGGATGATGATGACGCCCACGGGTGCCTCCTCCTCTCGCGTCCGCCGGCGCTCGCCGGGCGGCCATCATGACACGAGGCCGACTCCGCGTCCGCCGGCGCTCGCCGGGCCGGGCTCGTGGCTGCTCGGGGAGATTCGGGATCGATCGGTGGCGCTAGGCAGTGGCCGAGGTGGGCAACGTCCCGGCTCGGACCTTGTCGAAGCATGCGCTGCAATAGACGGGTCGGTCGTTCCTCGGTGCGAATGGTACGACCGCCTGACCACCGCAGGCCCCGCAGATCGCGGCGTGGAACTCGCGCGGGCTGTCACTGCTTCGTGCGCGCTTGGCGACGGCCCGGCACGCAGGACACCGCTGGGGGTCGTTGGTCAAGCCCTTGCCTGCGAAGAAGGCCTGCTCGCCGGCCGAAAAGCCGAACTCCTCGGCACAGTCGCGGCAGGTCAGACTACGGTCCTGGTACACCCTCTCCAGCCCTCCTCGGCTCGAGACGTCCTCGGGACGCCATCCACAAGCGAGTCCAACGGAACTCATAGCGGAGAACATACGCGGGCCGTCAAGTCCATTCGAGGCCTCGGGCCACCACCCGGAACCGCCGAGCCGCAGCATGCGTCCGGCGACCATGCCTACTTTGACTCGCCCTGCCTCGATCGCCGCTCTCGCGGTCCTGGTCGTCGCCTGCACCGGGAGCGCCGCAAGCGGATCTCCCGCGTCCTCACCGGCAGGTCCGTCGGGTGCCATTCCAGGCGCCTCGGGGCCGGCCATCGGCGCGATCGAGCATGAGACCGGGGCGACCAACGTCCTCCTCCGGCTCGAGGAGGGCGGCGGCTTCGCTCCGGCGGTTTTCACCGCCACCCAGGCCCCGATCTTCACGCTCTACGGCGACGGCACGGTGCTCTTCCGAAACCCGCGGGCCGATCCCATCGGGGCCGTCGGGAACGTCTTCCCGCTGCGTCCGCTCAAGACCGCGCGACTCAGCGAGGAGCAGATCCAGGCGCTCCTCACCAGCGCACTTGGCGAGGAGCGCCTGGGTGTCGCTCGTCTGGACTACCGAAACGACCGGATCAGCGACGCCCCGACCACTGTCTTCACGCTGGCTGCGGGCGGGATCAAGAAGATCGTTTCCATCTACGCGCTCGAGATGACGGACCCGGGTATGCCCGACGCCCTCCCTCGGCTGGCCTTTGCGAAGTTCGCCGCGCGACTGATGGACTTCGACAACGGCGGTGTCTTGGCGACCCAGGAGTACACGTCGGAGCGTTACCGCGGCGTCCTGCTGGAGGGTCAGCCCGGGGCCCCGGGAGCCAGGCCCTGGCCGTGGGAAGACATCAAGCCGACCGACTTTGTGAGTGATGGGGATCCGAACGCCTTCCAGCTGCCGGTCCACGTCCTGACCGCGGTCCAGGTCCGGGCCCTCGGCACCCAGCCGTACAAGGGCGGCTTCCAGGGCCTGACCTTGATCGACCCCAAGGGCGGGAAGTCCTACTCGCTCTCGCTGCGGCCGCTGCTGCCGGACGAGGCGAAGTAGCGGATCGCTTCCAGCTCAGCCGACCGCGGCGTACCGCTCCAGCTCAGCCGACCGCGGCGTACCGTTCTCCGGCATAACCGACGAAGCGCGTCTGCTTCTTCTTGAACCAGAGCTGGATCTCGCCGGTGGGTCCGTTGCGGTGCTTGGCCAGCTTCAGGTTGATGACCTCACCGTCCTGCTCCTGATCATCGTGGCCGCGTTCCTTGTCACGCCACAGGAACATGACGAGGTCGGCGTCCTGCTCGATCGCACCGGACTCTCGCAAGTCGGACAGACGCGGCTCTTTGGACTCCCGCATCTCCGGCTGCCGAGACAGCTGCGAGAGGGCGATGATGGGGATCGACAGCTCGCGGGCCAGCGCCTTCAGCCCACGCGAGATCTCCGACACCTCCTGGACGCGATTGGCGTCGCGGCTGGTGCTGTTCGCCTGCATCAACTGCAGGTAGTCGACGATGACGAGGTCCAGTCCGGCTTCCGCCTGGAGGCGCCGAGCCTTCGTTCGCAATTCCATGGCGGAGATATTGGGAGTGTCATCGATGTAGATCGGCGCTTCCGACAGTGCGTTCATGGCCGGTGCGATCCGAGCGAAGTCGAGCTCCTCGAGGAAGCCGCTGCGCAGGCGCTGTGAATCGATATTGGCTACGCTGGAGAGCAGGCGCAGGACGAGCTGTTCCTTGCTCATCTCCAGGCTGAACACGCCGACGCTCTTGTGCTCCCGGACCGCCGCGTGCTCCGCGATGTTCAGCGCGAAACTCGTCTTGCCGATCGATGGCCGCGCCGCCAGGACGATGAGGTCGCTCTTCTGGAGGCCAGTCGTCAACGTGTCCAGGTCCGTGAAGCCGGTGCGTACCCCGCTGATCTCGCCGCGATGGGCGTGCAGGTAATCGAGCCGGTCGTAGGCATCGTGGAGGAGCGACTTGAGCGGGCTGAACCCGGTATCGAAGCGCTTCTGGCTGACCGCGAAGAGCTCCGCCTCGGCGCGGTCGATCGCCTCCTGGATCTCCGCAGGGTCCTCGTACCCGATCCCGGCGATGCGGCCCGCCGCCCTGATCAGATTGCGAAGGACCGCCTTCCGCTCGACGATCCGCGCATATTGAGCGACGTGGACCGCGGTGGGCGTCTCGTTCGAGAGGCTCGACAGGTAGGCGCGGCCACCGATCGCCTCAAGCTCATCGCGTCGCTCCAACGACTCGGCAACGGTCACGATGTCGATCGGCTCGCGTCGCTCATAAAGCTCCAGGACCGCCGCGTAGATGCGCCCGTTCGCCTGACGATAGAAGTCGGCCGGCCGCAGGAACTCGGCGACCTCGATGACGGCATCCCGGTCGATCAACATGGCGCCGAGCACGGACTGCTCAGCCTCGAGACTCTGCGGCGGAAGACGATCGATCATGGGACCTCGACGGTGACAGAGATTCGTGTCAGCTCGACTGTCGCCCCCTGGGCCTCCGCCGAGAAGGGCCTTATCCCCGACTCGTATCCACGAATCGCTTCTCAGCCCACCATCCTTGTGGAAACCCCGTGGATAACGTGGTGCAGTGAGAATCGCGCTGGCGGCCGCTGGCCCTGCGCGCGGCGCGCCGCCGGCCCTGTCCGCGGCCGCCAGTGAGCCCTGTCCGCGGCGGCCAGCGAGCCGTATCCGCGGCGCGGCGTTAGTCGAGGCGCCGGATGACGCCGATCAGCTTTCCCTGGATGCGCACGTCGTCGTAGAACTGGGCCGGGTAGGCCGGGTTCGCTGGCTGGAGTCGGATCTGATCCTTCTCCTTGAAGAAGCGCTTCAGCGTGACGGCATTCTCTTCCACCTGGGCGACGACGATGTCGCCGTTCCGGGCCGTCGTCTGTGGACGGATGACGACGTAGTCGCCGTCCGCGATGTGCGCCTCGATCATCGAATCACCGCGGACGCGCAGAACGTACGCGTCCCCGCCTGGGGCGAGGATGTCCGGCACGGCCATCGTCTCCGTGGCGTCCTGGTAGGCCTCGATCGGGCCGCCGGCCGCGATCTCGCCGACGATCGGCAGGATCCGGGCATCGGCGGCGGTGGCTTGAGGTACGAGCTCGCTCGTCAGGCCAAGGCGGATCGCTGCGGTCGGCGTGAGGCGGATGGCCCGGGCCTGCTCGGCACCGCGCTCCAGATAACCCTCGCGCTCCAGGATCTGGAGGTGGTGATGGACCGCGGACGGGGAGGCGAGACCGACTGCACGCGCGATCTCCCGGACCGACGGCGGATAGCCGCGGGCCCGCAGCGTCGCCGCGATGAAATCGATGATCTTGACCTTGCGCTCGGCGTCGTGCTTTGTCACTCGCGCCTCCTTGACGGTCATGATAGCGAACAGACGTTCCATGTCAAGCTGGTCGGTCGGGCCCGGTGGTGCCTTGCAGCAACGGCGCAGCTTGCGGCGCGCAAGGACCCCTGATCAGCCTCACTCATCGAATTCGGGTGCAGCACGCTTGGCCAGACTGCGTTTCGGACAGAACTGGGGCATGGCCACGCTCGCTGGGGACGGATCTGATGAGCCAGGCTCATCTGCACGCCCCGGCCCGCCCCCGCCCCTGGGCCGATGTTCCGCATGGGAACGGAATCGCGATGAACGCTTCGTGGTCCGATTCCCAGACCGCAGTCCATGACCGTCTGGGCGATGGACCACGAGGGACTTGTACGGAAAGCGTTCCCAAGAGGAACGGCCCGGCGACCCCGCCGGGCCCAACGGCCCGGCGACCCCGCCGGGCCGGTCACGTGTAGCGGCCCGGCGCCCCGCCGACTCGGCCCCGCCGGTCTGGCCGGCCCCGCGCCCCGCCGACCCCGCCGGCCGACCCCGCCGGCCCCGCCGGTCTGGCCGGCCCCGCCGGTCTGGCCGACTCGGCCAGACCGGACCGCCGGCCCGGCGCCCCGCCGGTCTGGCCGGCCCCGCGCCCCACCGGCCCGGCGCCCCGCCGACTCGGCCCCGCGCCCCGCCGGGCCCAACGGTCTGGCCGGCCCCGCCGGTCTGGCCGACTCGGCCCCGCGCCCCGCCGGACCGGCGGCTGGCACCGGGAGAGGCCTGCAGCCTGAGGCTGCTAGACTCCGGCACCCGGTAAGAGGAATCCACGCCCATGGCACGCGGTTCGGCGAAGCGAAGCAGAGGTTCCAGTGGTCGCGCCGGATTCGGTCGCGCGCTGACCCTGCTCGCGTTCCTGCCGATCGCGAGTCGGGGCTGGTCGTACGCCCGCCTTGTCACCGCGCTCGTGCTTGACGAGCGGATGCCGGCCAATCGCAAGGTGATCCTCGCCGGAGCGGCCGGCTACCTGATCCTGGGGCGGGACATCATCCCGGACGGGATCCCGATGATCGGCGGGCTCGACGACCTCGTGGTCGTCGTCCTCGCCATCGAACTCTTCCTCGACGGTGTGCCGGCGGACCTGCTCGACGAGAAGCTCGCCGGCCTGGGCATCGAGCGAGAGATCTACGATCGCGACATCGCCCAGATCCGGCGCTTGACGCCCGGCCCCGTCCGGCGGACCATCCGCCGGGTTCCGGCGCTCATCAGCGGCGTCGGCGATGCCATGAAGCAATTCGGTCTCGGGCCCCGGACGCGGTCCTGGATCTACAAGGAGGATCACAGCGCGTGAAGGTCATCCTGACGAAGGACGTGCCCAAGCTCGGCAAGAGCGGGGAGATGAAGCTGGTCGCGGACGGCTTTGCCACGAACTTCCTGATCCGCCAGCAACTGGCCGTGCCGGCGGCCGGCGGTGCCTACCGAGCCTGGCAGCATGACATCGCCAGCCGCGAGGACAAGCGCAAGCGTGAACGCGAGGAAGCCGAGATCGCGGCGACCCGGATCGCCAGCACGACCCTCACGATGGGCGTGAAGGTCGGCGAGGGCGGCAAGCTGTACGGCTCCATCACCACCAAGGACATCGCCGACGCGCTGGCCCGCCGTGGCATCGTGGTGGATCGCCACAAGATCGACCTCGAGGATCCGCTCAAGACCCTCGGCACCTACAAGGTGGCCATCAAGGTCTTCACGGGTATGACCGCCGAGGTCACGATCGTCGTCGAGCCCAAGGGCTGAACGCCCAGGCGAACGCGATACTCGCCGCGAGGACACCCAGGGCCAGGCCCGCGAGCGCGTCCCACGGCACGAAGATTGAATGGACCGTCGCGACGCCAGCGGGTACCGGGATGAGTTGCCCTGCGAGCGCGCGCGCCGGCTCGACCGGGTCGCCGTTGACGGTCGTGCGCCAGGCCGGCCACCATGACCGGTCGACCCAGAGCCAGCCTGCCTCAGGAGCTGTGACCTCCACGACGAGTTCGCCGTTGTCGCGTCGCGATGGCGGCTGTCCGATCGAATCGGCGGTCGCACGGCCCACATCGAGCTCCGCCTCCCGAGGTCGGATGAGCGACTGACTGGGACCCGCCTCCAGGCGGACGGCATTCGTCGGTACCCAATACGGCGGTCGGAGGGCGTCCTCCTCGCGGCAGATGGAGGCGCTTTCCGACGGCACGGTTGCGAGGTGCGTGCCGGGACACGATCCACCGAAGGTCACGATGACGTCCACCCCGACGGCCCTCCGCGCCGCGCCGTCAGGGTCGGAACGGGCCAGGCGCTCGACCAGTCGGTCGCTCGCGAGCAGATCGAGCGAACTGAACATGCGCATGTCAGGGATCCTGGCCGCGGCGAGCTGGTCCGGCATGCCCGCGTACCACCCCGGAGGGTTCACGGTGAATACGCGACGGGGCCCGGTGGCGGCGATCGCGCGGACGTAGTCAGTTCCCGCGAACGAGAAATCCTCCAGCGGTCGTGTTCCGTTCGGTAGTGGACCGAACGCGACGAGCGGCACGGCGGCGACGACGACAACGAACGCTGCCAAGGCCGGGCGCGCCGCCGGCAGCCGGACCGCGCCCACGATGGCGCCCAATGCGGCCAGTCCAGCGCCGACCTCAAGGAGGACCGGCCACGGGACGGTGAGTGCGGCGACCGCCAGCGATCGCCGATCTGCGGCGCCGGCCGCATCCAGGAAGGAGGACGCGTCGAGGAGGATGCGTTCGAACGTGGCCGGTGCGCCGACGGCCAGCGCGAGGGTCAGGAGGTATGCCCCGATCGGTATCGCGATCGCGACCGAGGCCCGGCGGATGGCGGTGCCGGCACGCCCCACGCGCCCCAGGCGCCCCACGCCGATGCCCGCCAGCACCCCCATCGCGAGAGCGACCACGATGTACGAGCGGACGGGTGACCGCAGCCCATTCAGGAGCGGGATCTGCGTCCACGGCTCGGGCTGGAACGCCGCGATGATGGGGATGGCGAGGGCGACGATCGCGAGCACGACGAAGGGTCGAGCTCGACGGCTCCGCACGGCGACCGCCGCGAGAGCCAGGACTGGGAGCCCCACGTAGGCCGACGCCTCGAACAGCGCAAAGACCCCGTCGGGATACCAGATCGTCGGCGTGTCCCAGGCGCTTCCGCCCACGCGGACGAACGCGTTCTGGAATGCGAACAGGAGGACATCGAACGGTGTCGACGCGCTCGCGAACAGGTCGGTCGCTGAGAGCCCCTGGCTTCGGACGGACAGGGTCGTCAGGATCGCGGTGGGCAGGAGCTGGATGGCACCGACCGCCCCGCCGATCAGGCCAAGACCGACGATCCGCCGCACGGTCCCCCACCGAGGCGACGTCGCGAGCATCACGACGGCGGCCGCCATGCCGGTCAGCAGCCAGGTGTTGGGATGTCCCGTCCACGCCTGGATCCCGAACAGGAGGCCAGCCACGACAAGCCCGCCGCGCGTCGGACCGGGCCGGCGGACCAGCGGAACGAGGACCCACGGCAGAAACGCATACGCGGCCACGACGTTGTGCCATTCGAGCTTTGCCGCGATCGCCCCGCCCAGGACGGCCACCAGGGACGCGACGACCGCCCCGGAGCGGGAACCCGCGAGGATCAGGACCAGCACCCCGGCGCCGACGCCGGCGACGGTCAGGTGCAGGACGCGCGACAGGTCGAGCGCAACGAGGGGCGGGAACTGGAACAGGAGCCAGTTCGGCGGGTAGAAGGCACCGATCTGGCCCTCGGCATAGAGCGGATAGCCGAGGCCCAGCCGGTCGTTCCAGAGCGGCAGCTGGCCGGCGGCGAGCGCGTCGTGGAAGAAGGTCGCCAGTGGGAAGTTGATCTTGGGCTGGTCCAGGTTCCAGAGCCACGGTCCGCCCGGACCATTCACCCTTGCCACGATGATGGCCGCCACGAACGACACGACCGCGAGTCCGGCGATCGACCACAGCCTCGAGGGCGGCCGGCGACGGCGGATGACGCGAGACAGGCGCGTTGCCGCCTGGGCCAAGGCTCCCAGCGCCGCCCGTCGCGGCCGAACGTCGGGTGCTTCGGCTGCATCAGCGACCTGCCGGAGGGGCGTCGCCACGGGCGTCGCCGATCGACTCCACGGCAAGTCTCCCGGCCGAAGCGACCAGGCCGCGAGCCGCAGCATCACCGCCACCGTCACCGCCGAGAGGATGTAGATAGCGGCAGCGGAATAGACCGTCTCGCCCAGGATCCCGCGGCCCGGTCCGGCGTTGCCGATCGGCAGGGAATAGACCCAGTACACGTCGAGGAAGAAGATCGTCGACAGCGCGATGTACAGGCGGCACCAGGCCGGGCCAGCGGCGATCATCGGCAGGCCGAACGCGAGCGCGGGATACAGGTAGCGCTCGTGCACGCGGGTGGGCAGGGCGAAGAAGGCTACGGCGATCACGAGGGCGACGACGACGATGGCGACCCCATCGCTCCGACGAAGGAAGACGGCGAGGGCCATGGCCACGGCCGCGATGAACAGCAGGTTGCCGATCCACTGCCAGGTCAGGGCCATCCCCGCGATCGTGAACGCGACGACCGTGTCGTCGACGACGTGCCCTTCGGTCAGACCGCTGGAGCCGACCGCGATGATGTCGAAATACGGATTCATCCACAGGTTGAAGGCGTTCTGGGTAACGCCCGGAAATGCCTTCGATGCCCCGATGAACCGGTCGACCAGGCTATGCGCCGGATCGGTCGGATCGAACAGCTTCAGGCCGAATGGCACGCACGTGACGACCAGCGTCGCGAAGCCGGCGAGAATCGCGAGGCCCGCGCGTCGCGGGTCGCGCGGCCAGGTGGTGCCGTCACCGTCCGCTCGGCCCAGGACGTGGCGCCGCAGACCGACGACGGCGACGATCGGGATGGCGAACCCGTATTGGAACTTCACCAGCATCGCGACGACAGCGGCGACCGCGGCGAGTTCCGTCCGCCCGGTGACGAGCAGGTAGATCGCCGCAAGGACCGCCAGCGTGGCGATCGAATCGTTCTGGGCCCAGACCGTCGAGAGGAGGATGACGGCCGGGTTGAACAGGAAGACGCCCGCGGCAGCCAGGCCGGCGCGGCGACCGAACAGGTGTCGGCCAAGCAGGAAGAGGACGGCCGCGACCCCGACATCGGCCGCGATGAACGGGATCTTGAGCATCAGCGGCGTGATATCCGGACTCCCCGGCAGCCCGCCCCACGTCCGGGCGACCAAGCCGGTCAACCACAGGAC
Source organism: Candidatus Limnocylindrales bacterium (assembly GCA_038915165.1). Taxonomy (GTDB): domain Bacteria; phylum Chloroflexota; class Limnocylindria; order Limnocylindrales; family CSP1-4; genus SPCO01. Next base: position 5,383 of record JBCLDE010000027.1, on the reverse strand, counting down.
GTAGAGGTAGACCGGTGGGTAGTCCGCGAAGTAGCCCGAATCGGGCCGATAGAACGCACCGGGGCCGTTGGTCGCGAGCTCACGCGCCCAGTCGCCGAGGATCTGAAGGTCCGAGCGGTGTCCACCGTCCGGGAGGATCACGATCGCGATCAGCAGCCGGATCGCCACGCCCGCCGCGAACATGATCAGCAGGGGCAGGGCTGACGGCCAGCGGGCAGCCGCCATGCCGAGGCGTCGGCGCACGGGCGCGACGCTCATTGCCACCAGTCGAAGTAGGTCGAGCCCATCCCCCACAGATTGACCAGGCCACCGAGCGCGATCGCCATCCAGGCCTCCACCGAGATCCGGCCAGCCAGGCCGCGGACGGTGAGCAGGAACAGGAACGGGTAGAAGTCCTGGGCGTAGCGGAACCCGAACTGGGCGCCTCCGGGGTCCGCATGGAGCAGGATGGGGATGAGGATCAGCCCGACCGCCGCCCAGGCGCCCAGGCCGAACCAGTCGGGACGGTGTGCCCGGAGCGCCCACAGGAAGAGCGGCGTGGTCAGCACGATCGACAGGCCACCCAGGTGGCGCGACTGGATCCAGGGGAAGTCGCCGACCTGGACCGGTGCGCTCAGGAACAAGGCGTACAGCTTGCGCGGGATGTTCACAATGCTGAAGAACCCGTGTCGGTACTGGTCCTCCTGGAGCAGGCCCGGGATGAGGGCATAGCCGGGCTGGAACGGCGATCCGAAGCGAAGGTAGTCGTAGATCAGGTAGCCGATCACGGGCAGAGCCACGCCGCCGGCCATCGGCACGCCAAGTTCCAGCATCCGGCTCAGTGCTGGACGGGTGGTCCAGGCATGTGGGCGGATCGCCCGCAGGGAGCCGAAGACCGTGCGGTCGTCGACGGTCTCGCGGAGGGCCCGGTCGGCAAGGTAGGCGGCGAAGAACGGCGCGGCCAGGATCAGGGGCAGCCGCGAGATGACCGCTGCGCCGAACAGCAGCCCGATGAGGGCAGTCCGCGCGTCAAGCTGGCAGGCCCGGATGGCCAGCAACAGGAAGCACGTCGCCACGACATGGGCGAAGTGCCACGACGACCCGGCCTGGGCGGAGTACCAGACGATCGTCCCGAACGCGAAGACGAGCGACAGGATGATCCTGGGCCGACGTGCCACGCCCATCCCGCGCAGGACGGCATGGACGATCACGACGTTGGCCGCGCCCAGCAGGATGGACGCCCAGGCCTGCTCGAAACTCGGGCCGAAGAGGGCCACCGCCGGCAGCACGACCAGGGCGGGCATCGGTGGGTAGACGACGAAGGCGAGGCTGCCGACCGGCACCAGCTCGTTGAGATAGGACGGGATCTCCGTCAAGCCCAACCGGCCATGGAGAAAGGCATCGGCCAGCGGGACGAAGTAGTCCAGGTTCGCCTCGCGACCGTGGTTGATCCACGCGTAGACGAACCAGGCCAGCAGAAAGAGGCCGACCGGGATGAGGGTGCCGTCGATCCGATCCGCCCGATGGTCGGTGGGTCGCTCGACTCCGGGTGCGTCGGGTGCGTCGGGTGCGTCGGGTGCGTCGGGTGCGTGGCCGGTCATCGGTTCCTGCCTTGGTCGGTGACGCATCGCCTGGGGCCGGCGCGATGATACCCGCGCCACGGAACCAAGTTCCTATCAAGCTCCTATGTTGTCAAGCGGCCATATCTCATAATGTGGACGGCCAGCGATTCCGTCCGAGCTAAGCGGCCAGCGACTTTGTCACTCTCGTATCCATGGAGACGAGGGAGACGATCACATTGGACCGCTCGGGGTCCGGTGGCCGGAGGCTTGAGTACGCCGGCCCGGTTGTGCCGCCCGCTACCATAGGGCCGTGCTGCCCACAGCAGTAGTTCCGGGGCAGACGACGCCATAGCGGGTGGGCCGAGACCGAAATGGCCGGTCTGCGTGCCGGGCCCACGCTCGATCGGGCGGTGACCGCGAGGGATCGGCGGGCAGCTGCGGCTCTTGTGGCGGCTCTTCTCCTGGATCTGCTGCTGCCAGCGGTATTCGCCGCCGGAACGGCCATCCGCCACGCTCCGGGATCGCGGCGGCTCCGCCGCTGCCGACTTCAGGCCGGGCCCGCGGCGGCTCCGCCGCCGCCGATGACAGAACCGCTGGCCGCTTAGCAGGTGACACTTTCACTGGCCGTCTACAGAGGGCGCGATCGGGGCTTGCCATCCGCGGTCCCGATACGTAACCTTGACTCACGGTGGTGCAAGTCAAGCGACAGGTCAGACGCAAGGGGTTCACGCGGGTGAGCCGCAAGAACCAGGTCACGCTGCCGGTGGATGCCCTGGCTATCGCCGGCGTCGGGCCCGGCGATAGCCTGATGGTCGAGGCGAAGACCAGCGGCGAGATCATCCTCCGCCGTGAAAAGGACCCCCTCGAGCGCTACTTCGGCTCGATGACAGGGATGTTCCCAGCGGACTACCTCCACGACCTGCGCGACGAATGGGAGTGACCGTGATCGACACGAGCGTTCTCATCGCGATGGTCGATGCCGACGACGCCCATCACCCGGCCGCGCGTGAGGCCATGCAAGCGTTGCGTCGCGCCGGCGAGATGTTCGTCGTTCCAGCGGCAGCCTACGCGGAGTTCATGACCCGCCCACACGTCGACGGGTCGGACGCGGTCCTTCGCGGCGACGGAGTCATCGATGCGATCCCTGCGCAGATCGAGCCAGTGACCAGAGCCGTGGGACGCGAGGCCGCGGCCATCCGGGCGCGCTTCGGAAAGCGGGTCCCCTTGCCTGACGCGCTCATCATCGCGACCGCCGTCGTGCTCGGTGCCGATCGGATCCTGACGGCGGATGCCGGCTGGCCGCAACAGGCGGTACCAGTCGAGGTCCTTGGAGGCGGATGATGCGCGTCGTCTTCGCTGCCGATCATGCCGGGGCCGAGTGCAAGGACGCGCTCCTGCGTCGGCTGGCCGCCGCCGGCCTGGGCTACGACCTCATCGACCTCGGCGGTGACGGGTCCGACCCGACCGACGACTACCCCGACTTCGCCCAGCGCCTGGGCAACGCGATCGTCGCCGGCGAGGCGGACCGCGGCATCCTCATCTGCGGGTCCGGCGTCGGTGCCTCCGTGGCCGCCAACAAGATCCGTGGCATCCGCGCCGCCGTCTGCCACGACACCTACTCGGCCCATCAGGGCGTCGAGCACGACGACATGAACGTCCTGACGCTGGGTGCCCGGGTCATCGGTCCGGAGCCCGCGTTCGAATGTGTGCTGGCGTTCATCGCCGCGACGTTCAGTGGCGAGGCCCGCCATCGGCGGCGACTCGACAAGGTCCTGGCCATCGAGGCGAACCAGGGCTGACCCGCCGACGAGGGCCCCGGCCCCGGTCGCGCCCCGAGGCGGCGTACCATGGGTGGCCCGCGGCGACGCACCGGACGCGAGCCACATCCTTCGGAGGCTGACCATGACCGACCCCGCCTCGACCACCGTCGCCCTTCCCCGCTTGGCTCTTGGCGACGGCCGCGCCGCCTACGATGCGGCCGTGGCGCGAGCCCGGACCGAGGACTGGGCAAACCGGTTGTTCGCCCGCGACGTGAGCCTCTGGACGAGCGATCCACGTGTCGGCGCGACGATCGCGGGGCGGCTGGGCTGGCTGGACGCGCCGAACCACTTCGTCGAGCGGATCGCCGGGCTCGAAGGGTTCGGTGACGCGGCCGTCGAAGAGGGCTACACGACGGCCGTGGTGGCGGGCATGGGTGGCAGCAGCCTCGCGCCGGAAGTCCTGCTCCGGACCTTCGGGAGCCAGGACGGCTACCTCGCGCTGCGCATCCTGGATTCAACGGATCCAGCGAACGTATCGGCGACACTGGATGCGCTGGATCCACTGCGGACGCTCGTCATCATCGCCTCGAAGTCCGGCACGACGACGGAGCCACTCGCTTTTCTGTCCTACGCATGGGCCCGCGCGGAGAAGGCACTCAAGGCGATCCCCCACCACGCCTACGAGCACTCCGGGGCGTATTTCGCGGCCATCACGGATCCGGGCAAGAGCGCGGAATCGATCCCCCACCTCGACGACTTCCGCGAGATCTTCCTCAATCCGCCCGACATCGGGGGCCGCTATTCGGCGCTCACGTATGTCGGACTCGTGCCGGCGTCGCTCATCGGCATCGATCTGGACGCCCTGCTCGCCTCCGCCTCGGCAATGCTGGGCGCCTGCCGCGAGCCGGATCCCGCCAGCAATCCCGGCCTTTCGCTGGGCCTGGCCATGGGCGTGCTGGCCAAGGCCGGGCGTGACAAGCTGACCTTCCTGGCCGACGACGAGATCGTCAGCTTCGGGGCGTGGGCGGAGCAGCTCATCGCCGAGAGCACCGGCAAGCACGGCGTCGGGATCGTGCCGGTGGACCTGGAGCCGCTAGGGTCGGTCGAGGCTTATGGCCCGGATCGCGCCTTCGTTCGGCTGTCGCTGGCCGGCGCCGACGGGGCCCAGCGCGACCTGCTTGCCGATGCGCTCGAGGCAGCCGGTCACCCGGTCATCCGCATCGGGATCGCCGATCCCATCGACCTGGGCGCCGAATTCGTCCGCTGGGAGGTGGCCACGGCCATCGCCGGCGCTGTTCTTGGGATCGACCCGTTCGACCAGCCGAACGTCGAGGAAGCCAAGCAGTTGACCCGCCAGGTACTGGAGGACGTCGGCCACGCACGCGGGGCGACGACCGAGACCGCCCCGCCCATCGCCGCCGGTGACGGCTTCACGCTGCACGGCGATGCGACCCTTCGACTCACCTCCGGCGATGGCGGGGTCGTCGGCGAGCTGGCCCGTCACCTGGCACGGCGCCGCCCCGACGCCTATCTCTGCCTCCAGGCGTTCATCGCGCCGACACCGTCCCGGGATCAGGCCTTCGCGCGGATCCGCGCCCTCCTGCGTGACCGGACGGGACGCGCCACGACCGCCGGCTATGGGCCGCGGTTCCTGCACTCCACCGGCCAGCTGCACAAGGGCGGGGCACCGATCGGCTGGTTCCTCCAGCTCACGGCGGACCATCCGGAAGACCTGTCGATCCCGGGTTGGCCGTACACCTTCGGTCAGCTCATCCATGCCCAGGCGGCGGGTGACTTCGCCGCCATCGAAGAGCACGACCTGCCCATCCTGCGCGTCCACCTGGGGGCTGACCCGGACGTCGGGCTGGCCGCCCTGGAGCGGGCCCTCGGCGCAGCCCTCGATACCACGACGGAGGCTTGATCGCGATGCGGATCGGGTTCATCGGACTTGGCCGGATGGGGGCCAACATGGTCCGCCGGTTGCTGCTGGACGGCCACGAGGTCGTCGCCTACAACCGGACCCCCGAGAAGACGACCGAGATCGCCGGCGAGGGCGCCGTCGCATCGTTCTCGATCGCCGAG
>JBCLDE010000026.1:0-26632 GCA_038915165.1 Candidatus Limnocylindrales bacterium | reverse complement strand
CGGTGGCCGCCCGCCTGGGTTCGGACGTGCCGTTCTTCCTTGGTGAGGGACCGGCCCTCGTCGAGGGTCGCGGCGAGCGCGTCGCCCCGCTGGATGGCCTGCGCGGACATCCCGGCGTGCTGCTCGTGACCCCCGCGCTCGCCGTGTCGACCCCGGAAGTGTTCGCCGTCTTCGATGCCATCCGAACCCATGGCGACGGCTCCGTCCGGATGTCATCCACCCACATCGCGGAAGAACTCCGATCCGGGCTGGGCGCCGCCAGCCTCGCCTCCAGAGCCGGCGTCCTGGCCGTAGCCAATGACCTGCTGCCGGCCACGGCGCTCGTGGTGCCGGCGCTGGTGCCGTTCCGGCGCGCCCTGATTCGGTTGCTCCGGCACCCGATCGGGTTGTCCGGTTCGGGTCCGACGCTCTGGGCCCTCTATGCTTCGGAAGCCGAGGCAAAGGCCGCCGCCGACGTCGTCCGAGCAGCGCTCGCCGGCGGCACGTTGACGGCACCAGGCTCGGCCGAGCCGTTCGTCGCCGCAACGACCATCGTCACAGGCCAGCACCATAGGAGCGACTCATGACCCGCCGAGCCGTTTCGACTACCGGCGCCCCCGCCGCCGTCGGCCCGTACAGCCAGGGCATCGCCATCGACGGGCTGCTGTTCACGGCCGGCCAGGCCGCGCTCGACCCGGCCACCGGGGCGCTCGTCGAAGGCGGTATCGAAGTCGAGACCGAGCGCGTGATGGCCAACCTGACGGCCGTCCTCGACGCCGGCGGCTGCACGTGGGCGGACGTGGCCAAGACGACCATCTTCCTCGTCGACATGGCGGACTTTGCCGCCGTCAACGCGATCTACGGTCGGTTCGTGAGCGAACCGCCGCCGGCACGGTCCACCGTCGGGGTCGCGGCCCTGCCGAAGGGCGCCCGGGTGGAGATCGAGGCGATCGCCAGGCTCGGTTGACACCCCGGACGAGGCGCCCCTACGATGCCCGGACTTATTGATGACTGCTGACCGCTTCGCGCTTGGTCATCGGGTCGGGAGCGCTAGCCGCTCCAGGACCCGCGGCCGACGACGCCATCCGTCGTGAACCCCCCAAGTCCCGACTTGGCGACCGGCACGGTCGCGGTCGTGCTGGCTGCCGGGCTCGGCACCCGGATGAAGTCGAGCCTGCCCAAGGTCCTTCATCTGTTGTGCGGGCGGCCGATGCTGGCCTACGTCCTGGATGCCTGGGCGAGCACCGACGAGGGAACGGGCATCGACCGGACGATCGTGGTCTACTCACCTCCGGTCGCCGCGGTCGCCGACGCCTTTGCTGGCCGGGCGACGTTCGCCCTGCAGGACGAGCCGCGCGGGACCGGCGACGCGGTGCGAGCCGCCCTCGACAGCGTGCCCGGCGATGCCTCGGAGGTCCTCGTGCTGTCCGGCGACGTGCCGCTCATGACCGGGGCAGACCTCGCGGCCATCCTGGAGGCGCGCCGCCAGGACGATGCCGCGATCGCCCTGGCCAGCGTCTTCGCTGCGGACCCGGCCCAGCTCGGTCGAGTCGTGCGAGGGGAATTCGGGACGGTGGAGCGGATCGTGGAGGCCCGAGACGCCACGACCGAAGAACTGGCGGGCAACGAGGTCAATGCGGGCCTGTACGCCTTCGATGCCGGCTGGCTGCGTCGCCGGATCGGGGCCCTCGCACCATCGGCCGCGACCGGTGAGGTGTACCTGACGGACCTTGTGCGGCTGGCCCGCGAGGACGGCCGGATCGTCAGCGCGGTCGGTTTCGAGGACGACGGCCGCTTCGCCGGCATCAACGATAGATTGCAACTGGCCGCCGCCGAGTGGACCCTCCGGGTCCGCCTCAACGAAGCGCACATGCGCAACGGCGTGACGATGCGTGACCCCTCCACGGCCTATCTCGACTGGGATGTCGACCTCGGAGCGGACGTGACCCTGGAGCCGAATGTCATCCTGCGCGGCGCGACGACGGTCGGTGATGGCAGCACGATCGGCGCCGGCAGTCAGCTCATCGATGCCACGATCGGCCGTTCTGTGCGGGTCTGGGCGAGTGTCATCGAGGCATCCACCGTGGATGATGGGGCATCGGTCGGGCCATACAGCCACCTGCGCCCCGGCAGCGTCGTCGGTCGGGGAGCCGAGGTCGGCAACTTCGCCGAGCTCAAGAACACGCGTCTTGGGCCGGGATCCAAACAGCACCACGTGAGTTATCTCGGCGACGCGGTGATCGGAGAGCGCGCGAACATCGGGGCCGGTGTGATCACGGCCAACTACGACGGCACCCGCAAGCACCGGACGACGATCGGCGACGATGCCTTCATCGGTGTCGACACGATGCTCATCGCGCCGGTCGAGATCGGCGAAGGGGCGCGGACGGGCGCCGGTGCAGTCGTGACGCACGATGTGCCGGCCGGCAAGCTGGCGGTCGGGGTGCCGGCCCGCATCCGCGAACCGCGCTCGAAACCGCCGGCCGGCGAGCCGGGCAGCGAGCCAGCCGATGGCGGGCTGGCATGAACGAATCGGTGTTCCAGATCCTGGTGATCGTCGGCCTCGTCCTGTTCAACGGCGTCTTCTCGGCGACGGAGATCGCCCTCGTCACGCTCCGCCGCAGCCGCCTGCAACAGCTCATCGACGAGGGCTCCAGCGGGGCCGCCCGTGTCCTGCATCTGAAGGCCAATCCCGGCCGCTTCCTGGCGGTCATCCAGATCGGCATCACCTTCCTGGGCTTCCTCGCCTCGGCCTTTGCCGCGGTCAGCCTCGTCGCCGATATCGAGACGTGGCTCGCCGCCTTCGGGCCGCTCAAGGACGTGGCAGGGGCGCTCGCCCTGATCATCGTCACCGGCGTCCTGACCATCTTCACGATCATCTTTGGCGAGCTTGTGCCCAAGCAGATCGGCCTGGCCCATGCCGAGCGGGTCGCGATGTCGACCCGCCGGTTCATCGACGTGCTGGGCGTCGTCTTCGGTCCGCTGGTCGGCTTCCTGACCTGGACGACCCGGCGGATCAGTCGCCTGTTCGGCGCCGACGTCGCCGCGGACGAGCGCATCAGCGCCGAGGAGCTCCGGCTCATCATCGAACAGGGTGGCGAGCAGGGCATCCTCGAAGCCGAGGAGGAGCAGATGATCCACGCGATCATCGAGCTCGGCGACCAGCGTATCCACGAGGTCATGGTCCCGCGCATCGCGATGGTCGCCCTGCCTGCGGACGCGACGATGGAGCGGGCCATCGATACGGTCATCGAGGAGGGCCACAGCCGGATCCCGGTGTATGAGGAGACGATCGACGAGATCGTCGGCATCCTGTACGCCAAGGACCTCCTGCCCTTCCTCAGGGATCCCAACGGGCAGCGACCGCCGATCCGTTCGCTCCTGCGGCCACCGGTCTTCGTGCCGGAATCGATGAGCGTCGACGACCTCCTCCACGAATTCCAGCGGCGCAAGGTCCACATCGCCACCGTCCTCGACGAGTACGGCGGGACGGCCGGCCTGGTCACGATCGAGGATCTGCTTGAAGAGATCGTCGGCGAGATCCAGGACGAGTACGACGAGGAAGAGCCGATGATCGTGAAGATCTCCGACGACGAGGCTCGGATCGACGGGCGGGCCGATGTCGACGACCTGGGCGAGCTGTTCGGCGTCGACCTTGGGCTGGAGGACGAGGACGAGTACGACACGGTCGGCGGGCTCATCTACCACCGGATCGGCGGCGTCCCAAAACCCGGCGACCAGGTCAAGGTGGACGGCCTCACGCTGACCGTGGAGAGTACCGATGGCCGCCGGGTCAGCAAGGTCCTCGTCGTCCGCGCCCGGAATCCGGACACGCCAGAGGATCACGAGACCGACCGCTGAGCTGCCGTGCGTTGGCCAGCGCCTCCGCCTTTCGCGCGGGGCTGGGGCCTTGGCTAGGCGTTGATGACGGAGATGATGATCTGTTCGAGCCGCTCGCGGGCAGCCGGCGTCCCCACCCCGGCGGCATCGAGTTCGGCGAGCGCCTCGTCGCGGTAGCGGCGGGCCTCATCGCGCGTGTACTCCCGCGCGCCGCTCCGCTCGAGGATGGCGATGATCTCGGCCACCTCATCCGACGTCGGATCCGGGGACGCGTAGATCGCCCGCAGCCGATCGCGGTCCTCGGGAACGGCGTGCTCCCAGGCGTAGATCACCGGCAGGGTCTTCTTCTTGTGCGCGACGTCCGAGGGCTCCTTGCCGGTCGTCTGCTCCACGCCCCAGATGCCCAGCAGGTCGTCGTTCAGCTGGAACGCGAGCCCGAGCGCCCAGCCGAAACCGCGGTAGCGGGCGATGACCTCCTCGTCGCTGGTGGCCAGCAGTGCGCCGGCCTCGATCGAGGCGGAGATGAGGGCGGCCGTCTTGCGGCCGATCATGTCGAAGTAGAGGTCGACGCTCATCAGCTCGTCCGACGCGCTCATGGCGATGTCGATGTACTGACCCTCGCACAGGGCGAGGCAGGTCTCGTCATACAGGCGCATGAGGCGGAGGACCGTATTGTCCGGAAAGCCGAGGTCGGTCAGACGATGAAGGGCGATGCGCGACAGGCTGAACAACGCGTCGCCGGTGTTGATCGCCTGGGGCACACCGTGGATCGTCCACAGCGTGGCGCGGTGGCGACGTTCCGTGTCACCGTCCTCGATGTCGTCGTGGACCAGCGAGAAGTTGTGGCCGAGCTCGACCGCGGCGGCCCCGGGGAGCGCGCGCTGGTGCTCGCCGGCGATGCTCGCGTACGCGAGGAGTCCCAGGAGCGGCCGCATCCGCTTGCCGCCGGACGCGCCGGAGCCGTCGAGGGCCAGGTGATAGCGGACCATCTCGTACAGACCGTGGGTGGACGGGTCTCGGTCCTGCACGAGGCGCATGATCTCGGCCTCGGTGTCGGCGATGAGGGCGGCGAGGTCGATCTCTGGGGAGGCGGTCGTCATCGTGGGGCAGTGTACACGAAACGTGTCCCGTGCAGGTAGCCTGAATGGGAGCCGGCGGGCCCGGGAGGCGGGGGCCAGGGGGGGGGGGCGGGGGGCCCTGGGGGAGGCCCTGGGGGATATCGGGGGACACCCCCGATATCCCCCGGGCCATGTCCCGTTCCGGCGCCGCCGCGGGGGACGCGACCGCGCCGGGGTCTGCCGATCCATATGCAAGGCACGGCCGTTCGGATGACGGGGATCGGCGGTCTCGACGCCAGACGCAGCCCCGTGACTGCCAGTCAGCACCGGACAGGCGAACGACGGGTCGACGTCGCCTGCGGCCTTGCTCCGGCCCCGCTCGAGGTCTTGTGGTGACTGGCAGTCACAAAGGCTCGTCGGGTGGCGCCCCAAGGCATGCGATTCGCCGGTTCGGCCGGTCAGTGTTGACTGGCAGCCACAACCGACCCGGTCGATCGGGCGAGGGCCTGCGGCGAGGGCCTGCGGCGAGGCCCCGGCCCGCCGACGAGGCCCGCCGAGGTCGCCGGTGGTACCGTCGCGGGGATGCCCATCCCTCGCCGCTATACGACCGACGCGATCGTCCTGTCCCGCTTCGATCTGGGCGAGGCGGATCGCGTCCTGACCCTGATCACGCCGAACGGCGGCAAGCTCAAGGCGATCGCCAAGGGCGTCCGCCGGCCGACATCGCGGCTGGGCGGCAGCTTGGAGCCGTTTGCCGAATTGACCGTGGTGCTCGCCCGCGGCCGCACGTTCGAGGTCGTGACCCAGGTCAGCGTTGGGCACGCCTGGCTCAATCTGCGCGATTCGCTCGAATCCACGGCGACCGCCTGGTACATCGCCGAGCTCGCCGACCGCTCGCTCGAGGAGCGCCACGCGGCGGAGTCGCTGTATCTGCTCCTGCGCCGCGCCTTTGAGCTGCTAGATGCCGGGATGGCGCCAGGCCGTGTCGCTCGCTGGTATGAGATGCATCTTCTGGATGAGCTCGGGCAACGCCCGGAGGTGGATCGCTGCGTCGAGTGCGACCGCGTCCTGGGTGCCGACGAGCGGTTCCGCTGGGTACCCATCCTGGGTGGCATCCTGTGCGAGCGCTGCCCTGGCCCGCCCCACGATCGGACGGGCATGACGCTGGAGGCGCTCAAGCTCCTGAAGGCCTACCAGCGACTCGATATCGAGGCGATCGCCGCGTTGCGGCTCGCCGCTGCCATCGAGCGGGAGGTGGAAGCCGCCCTGCGCGACTTCGTTCGAATCGCGCTGGAACGGGAGGCTCGCTCACTCGCCTTCCTCGACGAAGTCCGTAGCCCGGTGGTGGCCCGATGACTGCACCCGATCCAGCCACCCAAGCTGGAGCTCGCGCCCTGGCGCTTCTCGACCGGGAGCTCATGGGCTGGCTGACGACCATCGACCCGGCCGGCCAGCCGCAGACCTCGGCGGTCTGGTTCCTGTGGCAGGACGGCGAGATCCTCGTCTTCTCCGGAAAGCGGGCCCGGCGTAACGACAACCTGCTTGCCCACCCGCTCGTCAATTTCAACCTGAACAGCGACCCGGGTGGCGGCGATATCGTGACGATGGAGGGCGCGGCCCGGATCGATCTTGCGGCTGGTCCGGCCACTGTCAGCGCCGCCTATCTCGCCAAGTACCGGGGCCTGCTCGCCGACTACGACTGGTCCGTCGAGTACTTCGCCGCGGAATATCCCGTGCCCGTACTGGTTCGCCCGACCCGCTGGCGGGTGGGCTGAGCCGCGTCGATCGCCCGCTCGATCCGCTATGCAGTCGGCGTGGCCAGGATCGAACACGTCGGCCTCGGCTCGGATTTCGACGGCGCCGTCCAGGTGCCGTTCGACGCGACCGGCCTGGCCAGATTGACCGACGCGCTCATGGACGCCGGCTTCGACGACGACGCGATCGCCAAGGTCATGGGCGGCAACGTCCGCCGCGTCCTGGCCGTGAGCCTTCCGCCCATCTGAGACGGGCATCGTTGGCGACCGATAGGTGGCGCTCCGAGCGTGCGCGATCACCTCTGCTAGCATCGGGCGACCCATCCAGCCCGGGACCGTCCATGCCACGGCCGATCGACCAGCGGAGGTCCCTGTGACCCACCAGCCCCCGACCGAACCCGACGAGGTCGCGCCCGCCGTGGCGGACCTCGAGACCATCGTCTCGCTTGCCAAGCGGCGCGGCTTCGTCTACCCATCCAGCGAGATCTACGGCGGCATCAACGCGGTCTGGGACTACGGCCCTCTCGGCGTCGAGCTGAAGAACAACGTCAAGCGGGCCTGGTGGCGGTCGATGGTCCAGGAGCGGGACGACATCGTGGGTCTGGATGCCGGCATCCTGATGCACCCCAAGGTCTGGGAGACATCGGGCCACGTCGGATCGTTCAGCGATCCGCTGGTGGAGTGCCAGACCGACCAGCGCCGCTTCCGGCTGGACGAGCTACCCGGTGCCGAACACTTGACCGTGACGGAGCTCCAGGACCCGACCATCGTGGAGCGCCTGGGCCTCCGCTGCCCTGTGGACGGCGGGCCACTCTCGCCGCCGCGTCGCTTCAACCTCATGTTCAAGACGTTCATGGGCCCGGTCGAAGAGAACGCCTCAGTCATCTACCTGCGCCCCGAGACCGCGCAGGGCTCGTACGTCAACTTCAAGAACGTCCTGCAGTCTTCGCGCAAGAAGCTGCCGTTCGGGATCGCCCAGATCGGCAAGTCGTTCCGCAACGAGATCAGCCCCGGTAACTTCGTCTTCCGGATGCGCGAGTTCGAGCAGATGGAGATGCAGTACTTCGTGCGGCCCGAGACAGCTGCAGCGGCCGCTTTCGAGGAGTGGCTGCCGAAGCGCCTGGCCTGGTATGAGCGTTACGGCGTCACCTCGTCCCGGCTGCGCCTTCGCGAGCACGCCCCGGATGAGCTCGCGCACTACGCGAAGAAGGCGATCGACGTCGAATACCGCTTCCCGTTCGGCTGGAAGGAGCTCGAGGGGATCCACAACCGTGGTGACTTCGATCTATCGCGCCACTCAGAAGCGTCCGGCGAGAAGCTCGAATACTTCGATCAGGCCACCGGTGAGCACGTCATCCCGTGGGTCGTCGAGACCGCGGCCGGCGCCGACCGAGCGGCCTTCACGTTCCTCATCGACGCGTATCGCGAGGAGGAGGTCCGCGGCGAGACCCGCGTGTCGCTCGCCCTTCATCCGGACCTCGCTCCCTACAAGGTCGCGGTCCTGCCGCTCCTCAAGAAGCGACCGGAGATCGTCGAGTTGTGCCACCGGATCAAGGACGACCTGCGGCGCCACACCATGGCCGTCTACGACGACACGGCTGCCATCGGCAAGCTCTACCGCCGCCAGGACGAGATCGGCACGCCCTGGTGCATCACCGTCGATGTCGACTCACTCGAGGATGGCGCGGTCACCGTGCGCGACCGTGACACGATGACGCAGGAACGAGTTCCGGTGGCGGGCGTGACGCGGTTGATCCAGGATCGCCTGGAGGCTGCCAGAGCCGGGTAGGGGGCCCTTCGCCCATACCCGTCAACCCGTGTGTGGATCATGGACATCGGCGCCGGCAGCGCGACGAATGCCATCACCTCGTGGCTGGATGCCTCGAGACGCTCGGTCACTCGTTCGCGTTGGCGGCCGCATCGGCCGCGCCGGCCAGGCCCCGGGGCTCCTTGCCCTTCGGCCAGTACAGCTCCTTGTGGACCTGGGTCTCCGGGTAGCCGCGGGCAAGGAGCGTGGCCTCTGCCGCCAGGATCATGTCCGGATTGCCGCAGAGGTAGGCGATCGAGTCGGCCGCGCTCAGGCCAAGTTCGTCGAGTACGGGTGCCAGGATCGTCTCCACCCGGCCGACCCGGCCCGTCCAGCCGGCGTTGCGCGGATCCGTCGGTCGTGACACCGTCGGGACGTACGTGACCGGGTAGCTGCCGGAGCGCTGCCAGTCGTCGAGTATCCCGCGGTAGCCCAGCTCGTCGGCGTACGACACGCCGCTCAGGAAGACGACGCGACGCGGGCGTCCCTCGATGAGGAGCTGGCGCATCATGGCGACAAATGGGGCGTTGCCGGTCCCCGATGAGATGAATATGTGCGTCCGGTCGTCGTCGGGCAGGAGCGTGAACTTGCCCTTCGGGCCGATCATCCGCATCCCGTGGCCGATCGGCAGCCGCCAGAGCAGTGGGGTGAACGTCCCACCCTGGACGAGCCGGAGGTAGAACTCGTAACCATCCGTGCCCGTGACGGCCGGCGGCGACGCGACCGAGTACGGCCGCTGGACGATCCGCCCATCCACCATGACCCCGATCGTCATGTACTGGCCGGTCTCGAACGGGGTCGGCTGGCCGTCGAACCGGACCCAGAAATACGCCAGCGAGTCCGTCTCGTCCTCACGCCGGACCAGGCGAGCGTTGTACTGCGGCGCCTCGGGTTCGATGCCGCGCGGATCGTCGATGAGCAGGGTCATGCCGGTGTATCCCCGTCCGGGTCGTTGCGTGCCATCGCGCAGATGGTACCCGCCGGGCCGGCCGGGGGGCCGGGTGCGTCCATCGGCGGTATGTCGTACCTGGCCCGCAATGCGGATGCGCCGCCTGGCAACGGTATACTCCCGCCTCACGACACGACACCGTCGCAGCAGCCCAGAGAGGCCGCTGTCCCGCCCGGAGGAACCCGTCCGATGACTTCGACCGTCCCGCCCGTCGATGCGCGCGCGCATGCCGCCGCAAAGCGCTACATCTACGCATGGGGCGGGGGACGCGCCGAGGGCGACGCCACGATGCGGGACCTGTTGGGCGGCAAGGGTGCCGGCCTCGCCGAGATGACCAACGCGGGCCTGCCGGTCCCGCCCGGCTTCACGATCACGACGGAAGCCTGCAACGACTACTTCATGGCTGGTGAGCAGTTGCCCAGCGGTCTCTGGGATGACGTTCTGGCTGCTGTCCGCGAGGTGGAGGCGCTGACGGGCAAGGGCTTCGGCAACGCCGCCGATCCCCTCCTGGTGTCCGTCCGCTCCGGCGCCAGGTTCTCCATGCCCGGGATGATGGACACGGTCCTCAACCTGGGCCTGAACGAGGACACCCTCCACGGGCTGATCGCCCTGACCGGCAACGAACGGTTCGGGTGGGACGCGTACCGGCGTTTCATCCAGATGTTCGGTCGGATCGTCATGGACGTGAAGGGCGAGCGCTTCGACCACGCGCTCGACGCCGCCAAGGCCGCTCATGGCGCAGAAGCCGATACCGACCTCGACGCCGACGCGCTGCGCACCCTGGCGGACGAATTCAGGCGGATCGTCCGCGAGGACACCGGACGCGACTTCCCGAGCGACCCGAACGTGCAGCTCGATCTCGCCATCAAGGCCGTCTTCTCGAGCTGGTTCGGCAAGCGGGCCGTCGACTATCGCAAGAACCAGAAGATCGCCCATGACCTGGGCACCGCCGTCAACGTCGTCACGATGGTCTTCGGCAACATGGGTGACGATTCGGGCACCGGCGTGGCCTTCACTCGCGACCCGAATACGGGCGAGAACGAGTTGTTCGGGGAGTACCTCACGAACGCCCAGGGCGAGGACGTGGTGGCCGGCATCCGGACCGCGCCGAAGATCTCGCAGATGAAGACGGAGATGCCCGAGGTCTACGCCGAGTTCGTGCGGATCGGCGAGCAACTCGAGCGGCACTACCGCGACGTCCAGGACATCGAGTTCACGATCGAGCGCGGCAAGCTCTTCATCCTCCAGACCCGCTCTGCCAAGCGGACCGCGGCCGCCGCGGTCAAGATCGCCACCGACCTGGTCGCGGCTGGCGTCATCACCAGGGAAGAGGCGCTCACCCGGATCGAGCCGGCCCACGTGGATCAGTTGCTGCGCGACCAGTTCGATCCGTCCGCGCGGTCCGGCGCGACCCGGATCGCCAAGGGCCTGAACGCCTCCCCCGGCGCGGCCGTCGGGCGCGCCGTGTTCGATGCCGACACCGCTGTCGAGTGGGTCGGCCAGGGCGAGCGTGTCGTCCTCGTTCGGGTCGAGACGTCACCGGACGACTTTCACGGGATGGCCGTCGCGCAGGGGATCCTGACCGCGCGTGGCGGTGCGACGAGCCATGCGGCCGTCGTGGCGCGCCAGATCGGCAAGCCGTGCGTGGCGGGCTGCCACGAACTGTCCGTCGACTACGCGGCCCGGACCGCGACGGCCAACGGGGTCGGATTCGCGGAGGGCGACTGGATCAGCCTGGACGGCGCCACGGGTGAGGTGTTCCTTGGGGCATTGCCGACGGTGTCGGCGCGGTTCGAGGACCAGCCGGAGCTCCAAACGATCCTGCGCTGGGCGGATGACGTCCGCCGGATGGAGGTCTGGACCAACGCAGACAAGCCGGAGGAGGCCGCCCTCGCGCGTAGCTACGGTGCCCAGGGCATCGGCCTGTGCCGGACGGAGCACATGTTCCGCGAGGGAGAGCGGCTGGAGATCGTCCGCGGCGCCATCCTCGTTGCCCATGCCGCGACCCGGGCGAAGGCGAAGGCCGCGGCTGGCGGGGCGCTCACGGCCGAAGAGGCGGAGGCTGTCCGCATCTTCGATGACGCGATGGCCAAGCTGGAGGTCCTGCAGCAGGGCGACTTCGAAGGCATCTTCCGGGCCATGGACGGGCTGCCCGTCGTCGTCCGGCTCATCGATCCGCCGCTCCACGAATTCCTGCCGAATCTCGAGGAGCAGCTCGTCAAGGTCACCAAGGCGGAGATGACCGGCGGCGCGACCGTCGAGGACAAGGAGCTCCTTGCCACGATCAAGAGCATGCACGAGCAGAACCCGATGCTCGGCCTGCGCGGCTGCCGGCTGGGGCTGATGTTCCCCGACTTCGTGAAGGTCCAGACCCGGGCCATCCTCAACGCCCTGATCGCCGTCCAGAAGACCGGCGGGCATCCGAAGGCCAAGATCATGATCCCGCTCGTCGGGCACGTGAACGAGCTGAAGGCGACGAAGGATCTGCTCGAGGCGGAGGCGAAGGCCGTTGAGGCGGCAGCCGGCGTCAACGTCGAGTACGTGTTCGGCACGATGATCGAGGTCCCGCGCGGCGCGCTGACCGCCGACGAGATCGCCCGGCACGCGGCGTTCTTCAGCTTCGGCACGAACGATCTGACGCAGATGACGTTCGGCTACAGCCGTGACGACGCGGAGGGCAGCTTCCTCCTCAAGTACGTGGAGGAGGGGATCCTGCCCTTCAACCCGTTCCAGACGCTGGACGACGCCGTGGCCGGGCTCATGCGGATGGCGGTCGAGAAGGGTCGCGCCACCCGGCCGGACATCGAGCTGGGTATCTGCGGCGAGCACGGCGGCGACCCCGAGTCCATCCACAAGTGCGAGCGCATCGGCCTCGACTACGTCTCTTGTTCGCCGTTCCGGGTGCCCGTCGCACGGCTGGCCGCAGCGCAGGCGGTCTTGGCGGGTCCCGAGTGGGACAAGTAACCGGAGGCGCTGGCCGCCTTCTCGTGGCGCGTCGGCCGCGCCTCCTGGTGCATGCGTGAACGGCCGCGTCCGCGGGCTCTTCCTCGATACGGCGCCCCTCCGCCTGGATCGCGATTACCGCTGGCTCTGGAGCGGTCAGGTCGTGTCCGGGATGGGCACCCAGATCACGCGGATCGCGCTGCTGTACCAGGTCTTCGTCCTGACCGGGTCCACGCTCGCGATCGGCGTGCTGACGCTGGTCCAGCTCATACCGATCCTCCTGTTCGCACTGGGCGCGGGGTCGCTGGCCGACGTCGTCGATCGCCGCAAGCTGCTGATGCTCACCCAGACCGGGCTCGCGTTGACCAGTCTCGCGCTGCTCCTGCTGGCACTGACCGACGACCCGCCGCTGCCGGCGCTGTTCGCGGTCGCGTTCCTGTCGGCGGGTCTGGGCGCCGTCGATCAGCCGGCCCGTTCGGCGTCGATCGCGCGACTTGTCCCCGAGGAGCGCCTTCCGGCGGCGATCGCGCTCAACCTGCTGAACTTCCAGATGGCCTCGATCGTGGGCCCGGCGATCGGCGGCCTGCTCATCGCGACCGTAGGCATCGCGGGCGCCTATGCGGTGGACCTCGTGACGTTCGTGGCGGCGTTCGGGGCGCTGGTGGCGATCCGGCCATTGCCGCCACTCGGTGCCGTCAGCCGGCCCAGCCTCGCCGCCATCCGCGAGGGCCTCCGCTTCGCCCGCCAGCGACAGGCCATCCTGGGCTGCTTCGCGATCGACCTCAACGCGATGATCTTCGGGATGCCGAGATCGCTCTTCCCGGTCCTTGCCCTGGAAGTCTTCCGGACCGGCCCGGCCGGATTCGGGCTGCTGGCCGCGGCACCCGGGGCCGGTGCATTCCTCGGGGCACTGTTGTCGGGCTGGGTCTCCTCGGTGCGACGGCCTGGCCGCGCGATCCTGTTGGCGGTCGCCTGCTGGGGGCTCGCCATCACGGCCTTCGGGCTGGTGACCTTCTCGTTCTCGCTGGCCCTCGTCTTCCTCGCCCTGGCAGGCACCGCCGACGTCTTCTCAGCCGTCTTCCGCTCGACGCTCGTCCAGCTCGAGACACCCGATGCACTGCGCGGCCGGGTCATGTCCATCCACACGCTTGTCGTGACCAGCGGGCCGCGTCTGGGCGACATGCAGGCGGCTGCTGTGGCCGCATTGACCAGCCCCCAGGTCGCCGTCGTGTCAGGCGGGATCCTGTGCTTGCTGGGGGTGCTGGTCGTCGCCCGTCGCTTCCCGGAGCTGGCCACTCACACGATCCGGCCACGTGAGCCGGCGGCCACATAGAGCGAGGCCGCCGCTAGCTGGCCAGCCGCCGGAATCTCGACGAGGATCGTCGTGCCACCGGGCCCGGCCCGCTCGACCGAGATCCGGCCGCCACTCGCCGCGAGCAGCTCGCGGGCGATGGTCAGGCCCAGGCCGTGGCCGGTCTGGCGGCCCGTGCTCGGGTCCCGGGCGCGGGAGGTGTCGGCGCGGTAGAAGCGTTCGAAGACGTGGGGCAGGTCGTCGGCCGCGATCCCCGGGCCCTGGTCGGTGACGCGGATCCGGATCACCCCGTCGGCTCGCTCCGCGGTCACGGTCATGACGCCCCCGGTCGGGCTGTGTGCGATGGCGTTGGCGACGACATTGCGCAGTGACCGGGCGAGGTGGCCGGGGTCCGCCCACGCGATGGTCCGAGCAAGAGACCCGGCTGCAGCCGCGACTGCAGCCGGACTCAGAACGTGATGACCTGACGGAGCCCTTCACCGCGGCGAAGGCGGTCGAACGCGTCCTCGAGGTCGTCGAGCGCGATCCGACGGTCGATCAGCCGTTCGATCGGCAGCCTGCCCGCCAGGTGGAGCGCCGCGTAGGACGGGAAGTCCCTGGCGGGATCGGCGAACCCGTAGTTGGAGCCGAGGATCCGCCGACTGCCGTCCACGAATGGATAGACCGCGAACGATGCTCGCGCCTCGAACGGCGTCATCCCGACCAGGACCGCCGTCCCGCCGACCGGCAGGCTCTCGATGGCCAGCTCCACGGTCGGCACCCGACCGATCGCTTCGAAGACGTAGTCCGGGCCGCCATCGGTCAGCTCGCGCAGCGCTTCGATCGTGGCCGACCGCTCGTCCGACGCGATCAACCCGTCCGTGGCTCCGACCGCCCGGGCGACGTCGAGCTTGGCCGCCACGCGGTCGATGGCGACGATGCGCGACGCGCCGGCGAGGACCGCTCCCATCACGCACGACAGCCCGACCCCGCCGAGACCGATGACGGCGACAGTCTCGCCGGGCACCACGGCCGCCGTCTTGAGCACGGCCCCCACGCCGGTCGAGACGCAGCAGCCGATGAGCGCCCCGACGGCCGGGTCGACGCCGTCCGGCAGCGGGATGGCGGCCGCCGCTGGCACGACCGTCGCCGAGGCCATCGTGCCGATCGCGCAGTACGACAGGACGGGCTGGCCATCGGCTCCGCGCAGGACGGTGGCGCCGTCGAGCATGCGGTGACGGAATGACGGCGAGTCCGGACAGGCCCACGGCCTGCCCGCTCGGCACGACCGGCAGATCCCGCACGGGATCAACCACGACAGTGCCACTGGTTGACCGACCGACAGCGAGTGCACCCCAGGTCCGATCGCGTCGACGATGCCGGCACCCTCGTGGCCCATCGCCATGGGCGTGGGGCGCGGCCAGTCACCGTCGCGGACGTGCAGGTCGGAATGGCAGACGCCAGATGCCTGCATCCGCACCCGGACCTCGCCCGCCCGCGGTTCGGCCAGCGTCAGCGGCTCCACGACGGAGGGTCGGCCGCCATCGCGCAGGACCGCGGCCCGGATCGTCGTCATGTCTCGAACAGGCGGCGGCGCTCAGCTGGCCTGGCCGGCTCGTACGGGACGTAGTCCGGCCACCACATGGCCGCCTCCACGAGTGCGTCGATATCGGCGTCCATCGGGATGCCGGCCACGCCGGCCGCGACCGCCTCACGGGCGACACCGCTGGCGATGGCGCGCGAGACCGAGCGCAGATCCCCGACCGGGGGGTAGATCGCGCCGCTTGCGAGCCGTTCGTCGGTAACGGCATCGGCCAGGGTCCGGGCCGCCAGCAGGAACATCCGGTCGGTGATGACACGCGCCTCGGCCGCGATCGCGCCCAGTCCCACGCCCGGGAAGATGAAGACGTTGTTGGCCTGGCCGATCTCGTGGCGCCGGCCGTCGACGTCCACGGCGTCGAACGGCGAGCCGGTCGCGACGATGGCCCGGCCGCCGGTCCAGCGCAGGATGTCGATGGGGATCGCCTCGGCGGCCGAGGTCGGATTGGAGAGGGGCATGACGATCGGACGTTCGGTCCCGGCGCCGTCGTCGGCGATGGTCGGCAACACGAGGGACATACTGTCAGGCGACCACAGTCGGTGGCTCAGCGCGTACTGGTCGAAGAACGGCAGGAGCTGGCTCACGAACGGATCCGTGAGATGCACCGTCCGCTGGGAGCGGACCGCACCACTGGCGCCGTCGATGAAGACAAGTCGTAACCTGAGGCCGGGCGGGTCGACGATCTCGACCGCCGGGGCAGGCCCACCGCGCGCGACCGCCTCGACGATCTCGCCGACGTCGGCGATGTCGCCGCCACCGGTGCGGGCGTGGCCTGCGGCGATCCTGTCGTCGCTCGGACCGATGACGCGAAGCGCGGCGATCGTCCGTCCGTCAGGCGCCCAGAAAAACGCCACAACAGCGCCATCGAGGAGCGTCCGGACGGATCCCGACGCGGCGTCCAGCAGTCGCAACGGCCCGACCGGAAGCGCCGTGTCCAGCGCGTCCGCCGCCGCCCGGCCGATGAACGCGAGGCCGTCGCCGGTCGGGTCGAAACCCACGGCCGCCGGACCGAATACAGCAACGGCATAGCGGCTGGAGGCGTCGCGTGCCTCGACGACGACCTCCGCCGAGGCGTTGGGCCCTGCCCCCACATAGGCCACGTATCGACCGTTACCGGTCACAGCCGGCGTACGGAACATCCCGGGCGCGTCCACCACGAACCGGGTTGCCTTGCCGTCGAGGCCGATCTCGCCAAGGAAGCCGTCGGACATGCTGCCGCTGTGGACGATGAGCTGCCCGCCGTTCACCCAGGTCCAGTACATGGGCGTGCCCAGTCGGAGCGTCGTGCCCGGTCCACCTGCGTCGGCCGGTGCCCGGCGCAGGGCGACGTTGCCGGGCTCGGTCGTGAGGAAGGTGAGCGCTGAGCCATCGGGTGTCCAGTAGAGGTAGAAGGGCCGGTGGTCTGCGCTCCGGTAGATGACCGTCGGGGCCGCGACCGGGGCCGCGACCGTCGCGGGGCCCCGCCGTCGGCCGTTGAGACGCTGAAGACGTAGACGGCGGCGTCACCGACCCCATTGCCGATCGCCGCGAACCGCGTTCCGTCCGGGGACCACGCCGGGAACGCGAACGTGACGCTCTGGACCACGTAGCGGGCGACTGATCTACCATCGGCGTTCATCGTGACGATCGCCCCGGCCGGGTCCACGACCGCCAGCATCCCCACTGTGACCGGCTGTGCGTTGGGCGATGCGCTCGGCGCCACGTAGGTCGTCGGCTGGAAGCGGATGAGCCCGACGCCCGCCAAGCCGGTCAGTACGGTGACGACGATCAGCACGATGGCGATCGCGGTGACGAGGCGCCTGGAGCGGGGCGTGACCGGTTCGATGGCATCTGAGTCGGGGCCGGGCTCGTGATCGGGGTCGAAGGGGAGATCCGCCATGCATCAGACGATACGACGGTGGCGCCCGTGCGGATGGCTCCCAGCGCCAATATCGCGCCAGAGCGGATGCCTCGATTGACGGCCCGATGTAGCATCGCGTCCGTGCCGTGCATCTGAGACACGGCCCAAGGAGGGTGCAGCCACTTTGGCGACGCGCAAGCGAAAGACCGTTTACCCCCCGGCCCGGACGGACACGAAGCCGGCACCGCGTGCCGGAGCGGGCCCAGAACCATATATTCGATCCACGGTAGCGACGATCGATCTGACCGCCGGAAGCGGCAGGGCCGGTCTGTCCGTGGGGGACCGGGTCAGGATCGCGGGTGGCGGTCTGTATGCCGGGGAAGCGGCAGTGATCGAGAAGTTGACCTCCGGCGTGATCCCGGCGGCCCTGGTACGGACCGAAGCCGGTCGTACGCGCCAGGTCCGGACCATCGATCTGGAGCCGATGGCCCGAGAGAACTAGCTGAGCGCGACGCGCTGGAGCCGAACCTGTTCGTGCGGTATCGACGCGGTCGGGTGCGCCGCGAGCTGCCCGACCGCGCCTGAGGACCGACTGCTACATCGCCTCGAACGTCTCCGCCACTTCGACGCGGGAATCGCCGAGCAGGACCGGGCAGCCCTTTGCCAGTTCGACCGCGGCGTCAAGGCTGTCGGCCTTGATGACGCTGTAGCCGGAGACGTCCGAGCTGGCGTCGCTGACCGAACCGCCTGGGGAGATCGTCCTGGGGCGGGAGATCGGGTTGCCGCCGTCGACGAGAGCGCCGCCGATCTGCCCGAACCAGTCGGTCCACGCCTTCATGACCTGGGCGCCCTCCTCAGGCGTCTCGGGCATCTTGCCGCCGTGATACAGGAGCAGGAAGTTCGCCACGGGTCGCATTTCCTCCGAGGGGGTTCCGCGGGACCGATGGTCCAGTGAGGCGGCTGATCGCCGTTCTGTGTTCACGACGAACGGGCCAGGTCGGAATCGACATGGGTGGACAACCGACGGCCTCGGGGTCAGATCGGCCGCGACGGCCTCATGGTCCGGCCAAGCGTGACGGACCACCCAGTGTCTCGAACCGTCTGGCGGATAGGAGCGCGACCGCCAGGATCCCGATCCCGACCATCCCGATGACCGTGGGTGCGGAGATCCGATCAGCCAACGGCCCGGCGATGAGGACGGGGATGAGGCTCGCCGCGCTCACGATCGACGCCAGGATCCCGAAGATCCTGCCACGCACCGCCTCGGGCATGCTCTCGAACAGAGCTGTCTGCGCGGAGACCGATGTGGCGGCATAGGCGGCCCCGGCGATGACGGCGATGACCACCACGATCGGCACCAGCGTGATGGTGCCCAGGTCCAGTGCCCGTGCCAGCGCGCCGACCAGGGCCAGGGTCGAAAGGCCCAGGACGGCAAGACCGCCCTCCGCCGCCCGGCGACGCGACGACAAGCGGGCGAACCGGCGCAGTCCCAAGACGCCCATGACCACCCCCAGCCCGATCGGCAGGACGACCACGATGAGCTGGGTGGGAGGAAGGCCGATGGACACGGCGAACGCGGGCCCGAGCACGCGCAGGACGCCGGCGATCGAAGTCGCAGCAGCGAGGTGGAGGATCGGCCGACTGACTTCCCGATCGCCATGGATCGCGGCGAGCCCCTCGCGTAGCTGTCGAACGGGCTCGCGGAACGAGGGATGCGCCACGCCGGGCGCGATGGGTCTCGGTGGCGCGTCCGGCAATCCGAAGCAGGCGATGGTCGCCGCGACGTACAGGACGGTCACCACCCCCAGGACGAACGAGGGACTCGCCACCGTGACGAGCAACGGCCCCAGGAAGGCGAATCCGACGGCGAACGAGCCCTGGATGGTCAGGTTGAAGACGCCCATCGCCGTCTCGAGCTGCTCGTGCCGGACGATGCGCGGGATCATGGAACCCTCGGCGGGCGTGAGGAAGATGCTCGTGAAGCTGATGCCCAGGTTGAGGGCCAGCAGGACCGCCACGTTCGCTCCGGCCAAAGCGAGGCCGAAGGTCATGCCCGCCCGGGCGAGGTTCGGTCCGACGAGTGCCAGGCGCAGGTCGAGGCGGTCGACCACGACGCCCGCAAATGCCGACAGGAAGATCGTGGGCAGGACGAATGACATCACCAGGACACTGACCGCGGTGTTGGAGCGCGTGGATGTGAACACCAGCACGGTCAGCGCATAGAGCGCCAAGTTGCCGCCTGCGTGAACCACAGGCGCGCGAACGTTCGGTCGCGCAGGAGCGAGACCGACGTCCCGGTCGAGATGGGCGCCGCTTTCTCCGTCATGGGCGCCACCATACGGGACGCTTGCGGACGCCACCGCTTCGTGGGGGGATTCGCCGGCCCGTCGGCGTTCACCGTTACGCTACGGACATGACCCGCCGGCCCGTCATCGGCGTCGTTGTCATCGCGGTCGCCGTCGCGATCGTCCTGGCAGTCGCGCTGGGCTCGTCCCGCACTCCATCGACCAGCGCCGCCGACCCGAGCGCGACGGCGACCGCGCGCGCCAGCGTTCCACCAACCAGCCGGCCTGTGCCTGGTCACGAGGTCTTCGGCTACGTCCCGTATTGGGAGATGGACCAGGGGATCGCCGAGCAGGTCGCCGGCATCCGTCTGACGACGCTGGCGCTCTTCTTCGTCACGCACACCAAGGATGGATCCCTCGACACGGGCCAGACCGGCTACAAGCGAATCACCGGCGACATCGGTAGGCGGCTCATCCGCGAGGCGCACGACCGCGGCGTCGCGGTCCAGCTCGTCTATTCGAGTTTCGGGACGCGCAAGAACGAGCGCCTGTTTGCCTCCGAACCGGCCCAGGGCAAGGCGATCGACGCGCTCGTCGCGCTGTCGGCGAAGCTGGACGTTGACGGCATCAACGTCGATATCGAGCAGCTCGACGTGGATCTCGTGCCGGCCTACGGCGCATTCGTCGGGCGATTGCGGACCGCCTTGCGCGCCGAACGCCCGGACGGGCAGGTCTCCGTCGCGACCAGCGCTGGACCAACGGGTGCGGCGATGGCCCTGGCGGCGTCGACCAACGGAGCCGACCGCATCTTCCTGATGGGCTACGACTACCACTACGCCGGCTCCGATGTCGGCGCGTCCGCGCCACTCGATCGTCGGGATGGGGCGGAGCAGGACCTCGCCTGGTCGCTTGACCTGTACGCGGCCATCGGCGTTCCGGTCGAACGGACGATCCTGGGCCTGCCGCTGTACGGGATGCGCTGGCGGGTCATCGGCCCCTGGTTGGGGGCGATGCGGGAGGGGAACGGCGCAATCTGGGTGCCCGCCGACAACCCACGGTTTCTTGCCGATCCGCCCGTGCCGCCCGAACGCGATCCGATCGAAGTCGTCGAGTTCTACGCGGTCCCGCCGCCAGGTGGCGCATCGTCCGGCCCCAGCGCGAGCGCGGCAGCACCTGGTGGGCACTCCGGCTGGCAGGCGATCTACGTCGACTCGCCCCAGACGCTTGCCCCGAAGCTGGCCCTGGCCAACGAGCGTGGCCTTGCGGGCGCCGGCTTCTGGGCGATCGGCTACACCCGCGGGCTGCCGGGCTACGCGGACCTCATCGAGCGGTTCGCGGCGGGCCGGGCGCCATGACGCTAGCGGTTTGCTTCCTCGCGCCGGACCGGCAGCTTGCGGCCCTTGATGGTCGCCCCGTGGAGCGCCCGGATGATGTCATCGGCCGCGTCGGAGGCGACCTCCACGAGCGAATAGCTGTCTGCGATCTGGATCGCACCGACCAAGGCGCCACTGACACCCGCCTCGTTCGTGATCGCCCCGACCAGATCCGCCGGACGGATGCCCGCGGTCCGGCCGCCGCCGATGAAGAGGCGCGTCCACGGTCCATCGCGACGACCCGCTGCGGGGCCACGGACCGGACCGCCGCCATGGGTCGGAGCTCCGCCACGACCCGGCTGACCGCCGTAGGCCGGGGGCCCACCGCGGGGAGGGGGACCGCCCTGGCCGTGGGCTGGTCCCGTCCGCCGGGCAGGACCAGGCCGCGGTGCGGGCCCGAAGGTCGGCAGGACGGCGTTGGCCAGCTCCACCTCCTCGTCGTCGCGCCCGGCTGCGCTATCGGCCAGACTGACCGCGGCCAGCGCGATATCGACGAGGTCGAACTCGTCGGAGAGCGGCTCCACGACAGCCCGGAAGCGGTCGCCGCCGTCGCCCTCCAGGACCTCGCGTAACTGCGCCGTCAGCCGCTCCATCCGCCGTTCGTGCAGATCGGCCACGGTCGGCAGCTTGCCGATCTCGAGCCGAGTCCGGGTCGCCTTCTCGATATCGCGCAGCTGCCGATGCTCTCGCGGCTCGACGAGCGTGATGGCGACGCCCTCACGGCCCGCCCGCCCGGTCCGACCGATCCGATGGACGTACTGGTCGGGCGCTGAGGGAACGTCATAGTTGACGACATGCGAGACATGCTCGATGTCGAGGCCCCGGGCGGCGACATCGGTGGCGACCAGGACATCC
Source organism: Candidatus Limnocylindrales bacterium (assembly GCA_038915165.1). Taxonomy (GTDB): domain Bacteria; phylum Chloroflexota; class Limnocylindria; order Limnocylindrales; family CSP1-4; genus SPCO01. The sequence continues at coordinate 5,058 of JBCLDE010000026.1, read as the reverse complement.
AGCGTGCCGTCGCGGAACTTGCCCATGATCCGGTCGCGCTGCTCCTGGCCAAGGCCGCCGTGCAGCGCGCCCGCATCGTGGCCGCGCCCGCTGAGTGCCTCGGCCAACTGGTCCACCTCACCGCGGGTGCGGGCGAAGACGAGGGCCGATGTCGGGTCCTCCAGGTCGAGCAGCCGACAGAGCGCGGCGAGCTTGTCGGCCCGCCGGACCACGTAGGCGACCTGCCGGACCAGTGGCAGACCAGCGTCATCGGTGGCCCGCTCGGCGTGGACCATCACGCGGACCGGCTCGCGCAGGTGGCGCTTGGCGATGCGCGCCACGGTCGGTGAGATCGTCGCGGAAAAGAGCGCGGTCTGGCGGTCCGCCGGGGTGGCACCCAGGATCGTCTCGAGGTCTTCGGCAAAGCCCATGTCCAGCATCTCATCGGCCTCGTCAAGGACGACGACCTGGACCCCCTCGAATCGGAGGCTGCCGCGCTTGAGGTGGTCGACCGCGCGGCCGGGCGTCGCAACGACGACGTCGACGCCCTTCCGCAGGCCGCGCAACTGCTGGCCGATGGGCTGGCCGCCGTAGACCGGCAGGACGCGGACGCCCAGCCCGCGGCCGTAGGTGTGGAGCGCCTCCGCGACCTGCATCGCGAGCTCCCGCGTCGGGACGAGGACCAGCGCGGCTGTAGCGCCCTCCTGGACGCGCCCGATCTCGATGCGCTGGAGGGTCGGCAGCGCGAACGCCGCCGTCTTGCCCGTGCCCGTGGGCGCCTCCGCGAGCAGGTCGCGACCGGCCAGGAGCGGCGGGATCGCCTCGCGCTGGATCGGCGTCGGCTCTTCGTAGCCGAGGTCGGTCACGGTCCTGAGGAGAGCCTCGTCGAGGCCGAGCGCGGCGAATCCATCAGGCGCGGGAGTGGTCTTGTCGTCCATCGGGCAGCCATCGTACCCGCCATCGAGGGGCTCGGGAGCGGAGGCGCCGTTACGGCTCGGCAGTCGTCAGGACGTGGCCCGCAGTGTCAGGCCGGCGCGGCCGGTCCGGATCGGCGACTTCGCGGTCCTTCAGGGTCATCGTGATGTCGCCGTTCCGGAGGGTCAGCGCGTCGCCGGCGAGGGTCACCGTCGCGCCGCTGACGAACGCACCGACCCACTGATCCTGTGCCATCAACGGCGCCTCGCAACCCATCTGCGTCGTGGCCATGTTCCCGACCACCAGGCGGCCGTCGACGATCTGATATGCCCCGCTCATCAGGTTGCAGCCGGCGTTGATCCCGACCTGCCCGTCCTTGAACGAAAGGCGGACATGTGTCCCGGCCACGAGATCGTGCCCCTGGACCTGGGTCGACAGGAACGTGCGGCTTTCGAGCGAGGCCGGGGCAGCACTGGGCGTGCCGCTGGACTCGCACGCGACGACGAGCAGCGCGGTCGCCACAAGGACGACGGTTCGGATAGATGTCATGCCCCGGAGACGGTGGCCGGTCGCGCGGAGTTCCCGCCCGTCGCGGCGCGCTGTCGCCTTACCTCGCCACTGCGCCGCCGGCTCCGGCGGCAGGGCCTCGCCGCCCATACTCGGCTGGTGAGGACGCTCTCGGTTCCAGCAGTGCGGCTCGGCCTGCGCGCCAACGCGGGGCAGTTTGCGCTGCTGGTCGCGGTCAATGCGCTCGTCGGCGGGATGATCGGCCAGGAGCGCACCGTGCTGCCACTGCTCGCTCGGGACGTCTTCGGCCTGACGGGCATCTCCGTGGTGCTGACGTTCATCCTGGCGTTCGGGGTCACGAAGGCGGGCGCGAACCTCGTCGCGGGTGCCCTTGCCGATCGGTATGGCCGCAAGCCCGTGCTGGTGGCCGGCTGGCTCATCGGGCTGCCCGTCCCCTTGCTCCTCATCTGGGCCCCGTCCTGGTCGTGGATCGTGTTCGCGAACGTGCTCCTGGGGTTGAACCAGGGGCTCACCTGGTCGAGCACGGTGATCATGAAGATCGACCTCGTGGGCCCGGCACGCCGTGGTCTGGCGATGGGCCTCAACGAGGCGGCGGGTTACGGCGCCGTGGCGCTGACCGCACTGGCGACCGGCTTCATCGCCGCGGACGTCGGGCTGCGCCCGGCGCCCTTTCTCCTGGGGCTCGCCTACGCGGGGCTCGGCCTCGGGGCATCGGTGCTTCTCGTGCGCGAGACACGCGGGCACGTGGCGCTCGAGCAGGGCCACTCGACCGGCGCCGCACTGCCCTGGGGGACGGTCTTCCGCCGGACGACGATCCATGACCCCTCGTTGTCGGCCGCGTCATTGGCGGGGCTTGCCAACAACCTCAACGACGGCATGGCCTGGGGCCTGCTGCCGCTCTACTACGCCGCGAACGGGCTCTCGATCGCCGAGATCGGCGTCCTTGCCGCGGTCTATCCGGCGGTCTGGGGCGTCGCCCAGATCGGCACAGGTGCGCTGTCGGATCGGATCGGTCGCAAGGGCCTGATCGTCGGCGGCATGCTGCTCCAGGCGGTCGCCATCGCCCTCATCGCCGGGATCTCGGGGTTCGCCGCCTGGTTCGTCGCGGTCGCGCTCCTTGGGCTCGGGACCGCGATGGTCTATCCGACTCTGCTCGCGGTCGTCGCCGATGTCGCTGAGCCGTCTTGGCGCGGGTCGGCGGTCGGCGTCTATCGGCTCTGGCGCGACCTTGGGTTCGCGGCCGGCGCGATCGTCGCCGGCGTCCTCGCCGACGCGTTCGGGATGTCCGTCGCGATCGCGGCGGTCGCTGCGCTGACGGCCGCAGCGGGCTTCGTCGTTCTCGTCCGAATGCGCGAGACCCGCCGATAGCCGTGCGCGCACATCAGGATCGACACGGCCACGGTCACGTCTTGCGAGATCGCTCCTCCGCGGTCATCAGGCCCACCGTCTCGAAGATCGCGCCACGCTCCGAACCACGATAGACATCGGTGGTCAGGTACTTGAGGCCGCTATCGACGAGGAGGGTCGTGACGGTCGCAGCGGGCCCCAGTCGCTCTGCGAGCCTCAGGGCGGCGACGACGTTCGCGCCCGACGAGGCTCCGGCAAAGAGTGCTTCCTCCAGCGCCAGTCGGCGCGCCATCTCCTCCGCCTCGTGGGTCGTGACCGTCATCACCTCACTCGCATCGTTTGGGTCCCACAGTGGCGGCACGAAGCCGATCCCGATGCCCTCGATCTCGTGGGCGCCGGTCCGCCCCTCGCTCAGGACGGGTGATTCGGCGGGCTCCACCGCCACGGTCAGGATGTCGGGTCGGTGCCGCCGGAGGGCTGTCGTGACCCCGTGAAACGCGTGCGCCGTCCCGACCGAATGCACGAACGCATCGACTCGCCCCTCGGTCTGCTGCCAGATCTCATCGCCGAGCGGCTCGTAGCCCGCCGCCGCGTCGTGGTTGTTCAGCTGGTCGACCCACCAGGCCCCGGTCTCCCGGCTGATCCGGCGGGCGACCTCGATCATCGTCCTGATGAGTTGCTCGGTGATCTGCTGGTGATCACTCTCGACGAGCGTGATGCGCGCACCGAGCGCGGCCTGGTGATCGCGCTTCTCCTGGCTGAAGGCGTCGGACGTGACGATGTGCAGGGGGTAGCCCTTCGCCGCGCAGACGAGCGCGATCGACGTGCCCGTGGAGCCGCCGGTGTACTCGACCACGCTGCCGCCCGGCCGCAGCATTCCGTTTCGCTCCGCTGCCTCGATCGACGCCCTGGCCATGCGGTCCTTCATCGACCCCGTCGGGTTCGCCCCTTCGAGCTTGACGAAGACCCGGGCCATGCCGGGCTTGACCACGTGCCGCAGCTGGACCATCGGGGTGTCGCCGATGGATCCAAGGATGTCAGCCGACGCCGGCGGGGTCCGTCGAGGGACGGTGGCCACGTCGATGGAGACATACGGCTCGTCGCCCTCGACCCAGACGTCGTGACCCGGCTCCAGCGCAAACGCGTCGCCCGCCCCATACCGGAATTCGGAGCCGTCCCGTTGTCGGCCGCCCATCCGACCACTGACCACGTACCCGAAATGCGCGACCGGGCACCAGTCCAGTCCCTGGCCCCGTCCGACATCGCGGGACCAGATCCAGCCCGGCTGAAGCGTGGAGCGACTGACGGTACCCCGTGCGAAACGCGCCACGGCGGAGCGACCGCCGGGAAACTCCCGGATGTCGTCGGGGTCGTCCATCGAGCGGATATCGACCTGCACGTCGCCTGAACGTTCCATCGCCGGCACCTCAGTCCCGCCCGGTTCGCACCAAAAGCCGATGGTCGGCGAAGTCGCGGAACCCGAGCCGCTCCAAGCTTATCGATACCGTCCTCTGCAGGTCGGGCGTATTCGGACTTCATGTGACAATGGCGGCTTGCGCGGTATCTTGATGACACCGCGTTAGCCGGAGAAGACGATGGAGAAGCTCTACTACACTCCGAAGGAAGTCGCCGACGCCCTCGACATCAGCGATGACACCGTGCTGAAACTGATCGACCGGGGTGATCTGCCGGCGCTCAGAGTGTTGCCGCGCATCACCCGCATCCCGATCGCGGCATTCGAGCTGTGGCGAGCGGGTTTCCGCCCAAAGCGACGGCGCGCCGTCATTCGCCCGGCGACGACGAAGGTCGTGATCGGTGCCGACGAGGAGCTGCCGGAGCGAACCCACGCTCTTCGTCGATGATCACGGCCACGACGGACGACCTGCTCATCTATCTTTCCGACGTCATCGAGACTGCCGAGCGATTCGGAGCAACGGTGCTCCCTCCGAACGACGCCGCTGACGTGGGCTGGGACCAGGACGACGAGAGCCTCGTCATGGATCTCGCCACGAGACTGCCGGTAGCCAGGCGGTCCCAATACGTTGATCTTGTTCTCCGGGAGCGCTGGCGCCCGGCGGGAGAAGATCGCTGGGCGCTTGACCAATACGACTACGAGCTTCGCCACCGCGAGCTTGACTATCGCCGCGCGCTTCACCGTCATGACGTCGACTACTTCGTCCGCACCTACGACGTCGCAACGCACGAGCACTGCGAGGCCACGATGGGCCAGGTGGTATGCGGCCACTACGCCGGTGATCCTGTGAGCGGAGCCCTCGATGGGTTCATGCG
>JBCLDE010000025.1:0-28644 GCA_038915165.1 Candidatus Limnocylindrales bacterium | reverse complement strand
GGGGTCGGTGGCCTGACGGTCCTGCGGGAGATCGTCCGTCGCTCGCCGTCCGAGTCGACCCTCTATCTGGGTGACAACGCTCGCGCCCCGTACGGCGTCCGGTCCGACGACGAGGTTCTCGCCTTCTCGATGCAGTCGCTCGACGTGCTCGCGGAGCGCGACGTCAAGGCCATCGTCATCGCCTGCAATACGTCGACGGCCATCGCCCTCGGCGCCCTCCGACGCCGCTACGACCTGCCGATCCTGGGCGTGATCCGGCCCGGCGCATCAGCCGCTGCCCTCGCGACCCGCAACCGCCGCGTCGGGGTGATCGCCACGCCGGCCACGATCCGGACCCACGCCTACTTCGCCGCGATCAAGGATGAGAACCCCGCGGTGGAGGTCTACGAACACGCGACGCCCACGCTGGTTCCGCTGGTCGAGGCCGGGGAACTGTCCGGCCCGATCGCCGAGGCTGCGGTCGCCGACGCCCTGGCGCCGCTGCTCGGCGAGCGCGACGCGGCCGGCGAGTCGATCTTCCCGAAGCCTCCAGGCGCCTCGATCGACACCCTCCTGCTGGGTTGCACCCACTATCCGCTCCTGCGCGCGGTCATCGCCACCCAGGTCGGCGAGCGCGTCGCGATCGTCGACTCTGCCACGGCCACCGCCTCCGCTCTGGCCGAGCTGTTGAGCGTCAACGGCCTGGAGGCGCCCGGTTCGACCCGCGGCACGGCGGCCGACGCCGGGATGTCCGGCCACGAGCGCCCGATCGAGCGACTGACCGAGGCCGTGCACTTGCATCTGACAACGGGCGATCCAGCGTCGTTCCACGCGCTCGCCGTCCGGCTGTTCGGCTCGGCGTTCCCGGACGTCGAGCGGATCGAGCTGGCGGTGGCCATCCCATGAGCGAACGCCCGGTGCGAGGCGCGCGCGGTCCGGCCTGGCGCCACGATCGTGTCTGGCAGGTTGGATTCCTGTTGGGTTCGGCGCTGGGCGCGGTCGCCACGGTCGTCGGACATCACGCGGAGCGGTCGGCCCGGCGGGGCGGGCTGGTCGATTGGCCGGCGGTGGAGCGCATCGCGATCGGTCGCCTGCGGGCCGCGCCCGGGACCCTGGAGCCGGCAGATCTCCGGGCCGCCGAGCCGGCCTACGCGGAGGCGATGGCGCGCATCGTGCCGGCCCTGTCGGCCGCCCTGAATACGCAGCTGCCGGGCGTCGTGGAGCGCTCCGCCGTGGTCGATCGGGCCGGCTGGGTGCAGGCCAATACGGGCGCGTTCGAGTCGCTCATCGGCAGGCTCGAGAAGGACCTCCTGGAGCAGGTCATGCCGCCCGGCGGTGGATTGGCCAAGGCGACGATGGCGCTCGCAAACCGCTGGGCCACGACGCGCCAGCTGGGCCTGTTGCTCGGGTTCATGGGCAGTCGTGTGTTGGGCCAGTACGATCTTGCGTTGCTATCGGCGGAGGCCGCGCCCGGCCGTCTCCTGTTCGTCGAGGAGAATATCCGCGCCACCGCCCGGTCGCTGGGCGTGCCAGTCGGGCCGTTCCGGACCTGGATCGCGCTCCACGAGACGACCCACGCGTTCGAGTTCGAGGCGCATCCCTGGCTGCGGCCGTACCTCGCCGACCGTCTGGAGCGCCAGCTCAGCCTGTTCGGCAAGGACGTCAGAGGGCTGGGTCGGCAGGCCATCCGCGGGCTCGGCCGCACGATCCGTGGTGAGGGTGACGGTCACTGGATGGAGCGGATGATGGGGCCGGAGCAGCGCGCCCTGTTCCGCGAGACGCAGGCCATCATGAGTCTTCTCGAGGGTTTCAGCGACTACATCATGGATGAGGTCGGGCGCGACCTGGTGCCCGATGTGGAGCGGATCAGCGCGCGCTTCCACGAACGACGGACGAAGCGGACGCCGTTCGAACGGGCGATGCTTCGGCTGACCGGCATGGACCTCAAGCTGGAGCAGTACCGCAAGGGCGAGCTCTTCGTCCGAGCGATCGCCGACCGCCGTGGCTCGGGCGCCCTGGCCCGCCTGTGGGAGGGGCCGGAGACGCTGCCGCGCGATGGCGAGATCGACGTCCCCGAACGCTGGATCGCACGAGTCCTGGACGGTCTGGCGGCCACCGGGCTGGACTCGCCCGCGTGACGGAGCCACTCGCCCGACTCGCCGGCCCGGGCAGCGGGCCCGGCGGGGCACCGACGGCCATCGCACTCAGCCCGATCCTGTCGGCGCGCTTTCGGTCGCGCGACCTGGAGCGCATCCGGGCGGCGGCCCCCGGCGCGCGGATCGTGACCGTGTCGGTGGAGGGCCTTGCGGACGGTCCGCTCGACGACGTCGAGGTGATGCTCCACGGGTGGCTGAGCGCAGAAACGTTCGATCGTCTGCTGGTTCGGGCACCGCGCCTGACCTGGGTCCACTCCGCGACATCGGGCGTGGAACGCGCCCTCACCCCGGTCGCCCTGGAGCGAGGCCTGGTCGTGACCAACGCCCGGGGCGTCTTCAGCCGCCCGATCGCGGAATACGTCCTGATGATGATCCTGGCCGTCAGCCGTCGGCTGCCACAGCTGCTGGAACTGCAGCGCGAACGAACCTGGCAGCCGCTGGAGGGAACCGAACTGCGGGACGTCACGGTCGGTATCGTGGGGCTCGGCTCCATCGGACGGGCGGTCGGGGCACTCGCGACGGCGTTCGGTTGTCGGGTCGTCGCAGTCCGTCGTCGGGCCGAGGCCGGCTCATCGTCGAGCGTGCGGGATGACGAAGAGGAGTCCTTCGGGGAGATGGTGCTGGACCGGGTCGGTGGACCCGAGACGCTGCCGGAGTTGCTCGCCGAGTCTGACTTCATCGTGCTGGCGGCGCCGCTCACCTCGGAGACGGAGCAGATGATCAATGCGGAGACGTTGGCGATGGTCAAGCCCGGCGCGTGGCTCATCAACGTGGCTCGTGGGCGGCTCATCGACGAACGGGCCCTGATTCGCGCATTGCGCGAGGGTGAGCTCGGCGGAGCGGTCCTCGATACATTCCGTGACGAGCCGCTGCCGGCGATGTCCTCCTTCTACGACCTGCCGAACGTCATCGTGACGCCGCACACCGCGTGGTCCAGCGGTCGCGTCCTCGACCGCAGTGTCGAGCTCTTCTGCGAGAACCTGCGCCGCTTCGCCAAGGGCGATCCGCTGCTCAATGTGGTGGATCCCAACGCGGGCTACTGATCCCCCGTACGATCGCGGGATGCAGATCGCCATCGTCGGTCTTGCCGGATCCGGCAAGACCACCGTCTTCAACACGCTTACCCGCGGCCACGCCGAGACCGGCGGCTACGGCGGCGTCACCCTCAATGTCGGGGTCGTCAAGGTTCCCGATGCCCGCCTGGATGCCTTGGCCGCCATCTTCAAGCCCAGGAAGATCGTCCAGGCCGACGTCACCTACGCCGACCTGCCGGCCCCGCTACCTTCCACGGAGGGCCGCATCGGGACCGAGGAACTGCCAGCCGAGCACCTGGCCCGGCTGCGCGATTCCGACGCACTGCTGCATGTCGTCCGGGCCTTCGAGGACCCGGCCAACCCGCACCCCAGCGGGAACGTCGATCCGGCCCGCGACCTGGAGCAGCTGGACCTGGAGTTTCTGCTCGCCGACCTGTCGATGACCGAGCGTCGACTGGAGCGTCTCAAGACAAGCGCCCGGCATGGCAATCCCGCGGAGCGTGAAGCGGCCGAGCGAGAGGAGGTCGTCCTGCGCCGGATCCACGTGGGGCTGGAGGCCGGTTCGCCCATCCGCGACCTCGGCCTGGACCCTGACGATGAAAAGGCCATCCGCGGCTTCCGCTTCCTGTCGCAGAAGCCCGTCATGGTCCTCCTCAATGTCGGCGAATCCGATCTGGCGGCTGTCCCGGCCACCGTCGCGGTCATCGCTGCCGGCTATGACCACCGCGATGCGCTCGTGGAAGCACTGTCGGCTCGCATCGAGATGGAGCTCGGAGAGTTGGAGCCGGACGAGGCGGCCGTCTTCATGGAGGAGCTCGGTATCGCGGAATCCGGGCTGGACCGGGTCATCGCCCTGTCCTATCGGTTGCTCGGGCTGATCTCGTTCCTGACGGCCGGGCCAGATGAGGTGCGCGCCTGGCCGATCTCCGATGGCTCGACGGCGGTCGAAGCGGCCGGGGCCATCCATACCGATCTCGCGAAGGGCTTCATCCGGGCCGAGACGGTCGCCTACGCAGATCTGCTCAAGCTCGGGTCGATGGCCGAGGCGCGCAAGGCCGGGCGGCTGCGCTCAGAGGGCAAGACCTACCGGGTCAAGGACGGCGACGTCCTGGAGATCCTCTTCAGCCGCTGAGTCAATTGAGTCGGTCGTTCGGGTCCAGGTCAGCCAGGATCGTTCGGTACTCGGCGCGGGCGATCGTCTCGTCGTCTTCCTCGTCGTCGTCCTCGTCACCATCGTCGTCATCTTCCTCGGTGTCGACGGGATCGACGTCGAGTTTCGCCAGGAAGTTGCCGCCGTCCTCGATCGAGACGTTCACCGATGCGACCAGCTGGTCGTCGCTGACCCAGATGAACCCATGGTCGCGCTCTAGCTCGGCGGCGATCGACTCGCTGAGGGTATCGTGGCTGAAGCTGTGCTGGATGCGCTGTCGGATCGACTGGGTGAGCTCGAAGAACTCGTCTGGTTCCCACTCGGACTCGCTTACCACGAGGACATCCGAGTAGACCTCGTTGTCGCCCTCATGCAGCTCGTAGAAGAACACGTCGACTCCATGGCTGCGGCCTGATCGATCAGTATACGACCGCTTCCGGCGCTGGCCGGAGGTGAGGAGGCGGATGGTCAGGGTGGGGATGAACCGGCCGATCGATGTCGTCCATGTGGGTTCCTCCAGTCGCGATCTGGTCGTCGCCGACCCGCGCGGTTGGCGGCTGGGTGGGGGCGTGACCTATGCGGCCCTCACGACGGCACGCCTGGGTCTGCGGACTGCGGCGCTCATCGGGGTCGATGACGCGGCGGCGACGGCCCACGAGCTGGAGTTGCTTCGGGATGCCGGCGTCGACCTCGTGCTCCAGCACCTACCTGAAGGGCCGATCTTCGACAATCAGGAGACACCCGCCGGGCGCGTCCAGGTCTGTCATGCGGTTGGCAGGCCGTTGAAGATCCCGATCTTGCCGCCGGCCTGGCTACAGGCGACCGCATGGTCACTCGTGCCGGTCGCCGACGAAGTCGATCAGGCCTGGGCGGACGTCGTTCCCCCCGGCGCCTTTCTCGCGGTCGGGTGGCAGGGGATGCTGCGCGACATGATTCCAGGAGGCCGCGTGACGCGCCGGCCCCCAGGTCCATCGGTACTCATCCGGCGGGCCGACCTCGTCGGGGTCAGCCGACACGACGTCGCTGTCGGGACCAGCGTTGCGTTGCTGGCCGGGTTCATGCGTGCCGGTGCCGATCTCCTCGTGACGGAGGGGCCAGAAGGCGGTCTGCTGGTCCGTGTCGGTGCCGACGGGCCGCGGGAGATCCTCCGCTATCGGCCGACAGCATCGGACCGCGAGATCGACCAGACCGGCGCCGGGGACACGTTCCTGGCGGCGGCGTTGACCTCCGTGATCCGGCCGGCGATCGGTGGCCGGTCCCGGTCGCGCCGAGTCCCCGACCTGCGCTTCGCTGCCGCGGCGGGTTCGCTGACCGTTGAAGGACCCGGCCTTTCCGCCGTGCCCGATCGCGCCGCTGTTCTCGTTCGTCGCGCTCGATATGGGATGCGGCGAGACGTGCGACCCAGCGCGGACACCAAGGTCGGCGTAACGCCGTCTGAGGGGAGCGGGACGGATTAGGGACTTCTGCCTCACGCGCACCCGGTCGTGGGGCCCCAGGCGACCGTGCGTTTCGCCCCGGGACGCTGACGGCGCTGCAGGCGGGCGACGCGATACATCAGGTCCGCCTCCAGCGTTGGTTCGGGCATGCCCATCTGACGGCGACGCTCCACGAGGGCCAAGCCGCGCAGAGCCGCCGCCAGCGCCGCCTCGCGGTCATGGAGTCCGTGTTCGTGGAGCTTGGCCAGCTCCATGGCGGCCGAGACGGCGATCCGGCCAGGACCAGCCGCGAGCTCCGACCAGGCATCCAGGGCCTCCAGATGGCGCCCCAGCCGGCGCAGCAGGTGGGCGCGGTCGACCGCGATGCGCTCCGCCGTCCAGGGTGCCTGGACCCGCGCCGTGGGCGATGACGCCGCACTGCGACGACCTGGTGGCGGCCGCCCACCGAAGTCTGCCGTCCCTCGGGCCGACCACCATGGGTCGTCGTCGGCGACCGGCACGTCCTCGATCGCGCGATTTGAGGCCGCGTCGAGACAGGCGAGTGCCTCGTCGAGGCGCCGCTCCCGGGCGAACGCTCTGGCCAGGCCGGCCAGGTCACCCGGTGGTGCCTGGGCTCGGCCGTCGTCATCGCCGAGTGAACGCTCCAGCAGCGCGAGGAGCTGGCCGAGCGAGCGCACGTCCTGATCATTGTGGCGGACGACCTCGACAAGTCCGGCTGCGGACCCGCCGCGCAGGAACTGCAGATAGCGACCCGGAATCTCCCAGCCCTCGACGTCGTCCGTACGAACGAGACCCAACAGTGACGCCTCCGCCGTGCGCAACCGCGCGTCCGGCATCCGGTGGCGGAAGAGCCGCCGCACGATCGGCAGCAGGTCCAGATGGCCGCCGTGGACCGGGGCCGCCCGCCGGGCCAATCGATAGCGAGCTACAAGGAGCGGCCAATCGAAGCCCCGACCGTTGTACGTCACGAGCCAGGCGGTCGGCGGGATCGTCGCGGCGAGGGCCGTCAGCATCGCGCGTTCCTCCCCGTGGTCGGGGAGCAGGAGCTGGATCTGGCGGAACTGGTCCCCTTCCCACCAGCCCAATCCGATCAGGAAGGCCACGGTCCCTGCGGCTGTCGCCAGACCGGTCGTCTCCGTGTCCAGGCAGACCAGCGGCGTCCCGACCGGCGGCTGGCCCGGGAGCATGGCCAGACGAGCACGGTCGACGGGCAGCGTCCGGGACGGTGCCTCGCACCGGACGATGACACCTTCGCTGGTGCGGACCACCTCGCCTCCGACCGCGTCGGCCAATCGGATCGCCAGGTCGTCTGCGTGTTCCGCCACCACTGTGCCGATCGCTGGTCCGCGTGCCGCGGCACGATAGCGCTCCAGGCGGCCGGCGAGGCTGCGTCCGCCATCGATCATGGTCGTTGCCTCATGTGGCAGCCGCGAGGGTCGTCGCGCCCAGTTCGCGCAGCAGCCGGAGCGCCAGGGCGCGGGCATCCACATCCGGTTCCAGGCGTGGGCCGGTGCAGGCCGGACAGCCGGCATCGCAGCCGCACGAGGCGATGAGGTCCGCGGCGGCCGCCAGGAGATCGGCATGGCGTTCCCACAGCCGCTCGGCCAGGCCGACCCCGCCCGGAACGGATTCGTACAAGTAGATCGTCGGTTGCTCCAAGTGCGGCGAGCGGACCTGGCTGACGAGGCCAAGGTCGCGCGGATCGACCATGAGCAGGACGCTTGCCACGGTCTGGATGGCCCGCCCGGTGCCGACCAGCGCGATGTCCAGTTCGTCGCGTCGCCAGTGGTCGCGAACGCCCTCCGCCGTGAGCCAGTAGGCGGTCGTCTGGAGTTCGATCTCGGGCAGGTGGATCCGGCCCCAACCCAGGTTCTCGTTGGTCGTGAACTTGAGCTTCTTGTAGATCGTCGCGAGGCTCGCGACCATCACCTCGCCATGCGCCCGCCGGCCGCCGACGGCCTCCGCCTCCGCGAAGACGTCGAGTGGCTTGAGCGTGACTGCTCGGTCCGCCTGTGTGTAATGGTCGACGTCCACCCGCCGGACATAGGCCTTGCGCTCATCCCAGTCCAGCCGATCGACGTGGAACTGGGCCGATTCGTGCAGGTAGATCGCGCCCTCGTGAACGAGCGTCTGGGCTGCAAAGAGGTCGACCTCACCGATGACCCTGGGCCGGTCCGGCGTCGTGTCGATGATCACGACGTTCTCCTGCGCGGCGGTCCGGAGCGAGATCTCCGAGGCCGGGAAGTTCTCGCTGGACCAATACCAGCGGCCATCGCCGGCCTGGCGGACGTGGCCCTCCTCGCCCAGGAACGCGAGGAGGTCGTCGGCGGCGTTCGGTCCGAATCGTTCGCCCGGTTCGAACGGCAGCTCGAACGCCGCGGCCCGCAGGTGGGCGAGCAGGACGTGCAGGTTGTCCGGGTCGACCCGCGCTTCCTCGGGCGGCCCGTCGAGCAGGAACTCCGGGTGGTGGACGACGTACTGGTCGACCGGCGCGCCCGATGCCACGAGCACCGCCACGCTCGTACCGGCCCGACGTCCGGCCCGCCCGAACTGTTGCCAGGTGGCGGCGATCGAGCCCGGGTAGCCGGCGACGATGGCTACATCCAACCGCCCGATATCGACCCCCAGTTCCAGGGCGTTCGTTGCGACGACACCCAGGATCTCGCCGTCGCGCAGGCCGCGCTCTATCGCCCGGCGTTCCGTGGGGAGGTAGCCCCCGCGATAGCCGCGCACCCGGCTGCGCGGCCCACGACTCTCCCGCAGCGATTCCCGCAGTCCGGTGAGGAGCAACTCCACGGCCACCCGCGAGCGGCCGAAGACGATGGTCTGCCGCCCGGCCCGCAGGAACGGCAGGGCCCAGCGCTGTGCGAGGGTGATCGCCGACTCGCGCGCGCCCGTCGCGGGATCCAGAAGTGGCGGATCCACCAGCACAAGGTGCCGTTCACCGGCCGGGGCTCCCGTCCGGTCCACGACCCGGACCGGACGACCGATCAGGGCCTGCGCAAGTTCGCCCGGGTTACCGATCGTGGCCGAGCAGCAGATGACGATCGGATGGCTGCCGTAGTGGGCGCAGATCCGGAGCAGCCGTCGGAGGACGTTCGCCACGTGACTACCGAAGACGCCCCGGTAGGTGTGCAGTTCGTCGACGACGATATACCGCAGCTGCTCGAACAACTGGAACCACTTGGTGTGGTGGGGGAGGATCGCCGCGTGGAGCATGTCCGGGTTGGTCACGACGACCTGGCCGGCGCTCCGGACCGCTGCCCGGATGGGTGCCGGCGTGTCCCCGTCGTAGGTCGAGGCGGAGACCCGCAGACCGGCGGCGGCGGTCAGCTCCGCGAACTCCGCGACCTGGTCCTGGCCGAGCGCCTTGGTCGGGAAGAGCAGGAGCGCCCGTGCGGCCGGGTCATCGGCGATGGCCTGCAGGATCGGCAGCATGTAACACAACGATTTGCCCGAGGCCGTCGGCGTGACCACGACGACATCCTGTCCGCCCCGGGCAGCCTCGATCGCCTCCGCCTGGTGGATGTACGGCCGGACGATCCCGCGTCCGCTGAGCCCCGCCACGATCCGCGGATCCAGCCAGGCCGGGAAGTCGCCATGGATGGCCGGGCGAGCCGGCAGCACCGAATGGTGGACGACACCGCGGCCAAGGGACGGCTCGGCGAGCAACGCTGCGAGGACGGTGGCCGTTGCAGCAGGAGCATAGGTGCGCAAGGCGGACCTCAAGAGCGAACGGATGTTCGAAATGATGGAAGTCTAGCAGCACGGTCGGCGTGCGGCGTGACAGCTCATCTGTCACAGGCGACCGGGTTGACACCTCGGCCGCTCGTAGCTACCCTCGCGAAGATGTTTCGCCGGACTGCCACGACGCCGACCGATGACGCTCCCGACGGATTCGGTGGGGAGCCGTCCGAGGATGCCCGGCAGCCCGTCACTGGCGGTCCGGATCTCGCGGCATTTCCGATCGTCGGCATCACGCGCCGACGGATGGCGACACTGCTCGGCGTCGTCCTCGCCGCCTGGATCGTCATCGTCTTCGCCCGCCAGGTCGGCGAGGCGTCAGCGGCCACCTCGAAGGCCGATGCGGTGGGCGCCTCCAATGCCGCCCGACACGCCGTAGTGGCCGGCCTGGAACGCGAGGTCCAGCGCATCCAGCAAGGGCGGTTCGTCCTGCTCCAGGCGCGCGGGTACGGCCTGGGCGGGCCGCGCGAAGTGGCGTTCTCGCTGGCCGCTGATGCGCCGGCACTCGCTGCGGACGCGCCCGGATCGGCCGCCCTGCGGGTCGGTGCACCGCCCTCGGTCAGACCGCTCGAGCGCTGGTTGACGCTCCTCTTCGGCCCCAGCGGCTGACTCTCGCGCGCCTGGGGACGCGCCGGGCGGAACGGTCCCGAACATCCCTCGTCGCGAGGGTGGTCGCCCGCTATCCTGTCTCTCCCGGCTCCCGCGCCGTCGCTCAAGGAGGACAGCTCAACACTCGGAAAGAGCACATACCTGTTCGAGCGTCCACGACCCAGGCAGGGCTAGTGCCTGGTGATGACAGCCTCGAGGTACTCGCTTGGCACGACCATCGTGCCGTCGTCGGCCCGGTTGAAGCGGGCGATGAGGTCGAGCAAGTCAGCCTCGAGCGCCACGCGCCCGGCTTCGCCGACGGCCTCGTACGACTTCATCGTCGGACCGTAGTAGCGCCGCCAGTACTCGAGGCAGGCCTCCGGCGAGCGGTAGCGGAAGACGTAGTCCAGCTTCTGGACGCGGATCTCGGCAATGGTGTCGCCGAAGAGTTCACGCAGCCGCACCTCGGTGCCCCACTGGACGGGCGAGCGCAAGCCGGGCGGCGACGGAACGTGCCTGGCGTTCGTCTTGAACAGCTGGCCGATGAAGCCCTCGGGGGGGTGCGCGACGATGCCGATCCGGCCGCCCGGCCGACACACGCGGGCGAGCTCGTTGGCGGTCTGCTCCTGGTTCGGTGCGAACATCGCACCGAAGACCGAGCTGACGACGTCGAAGCTGCCGTCGTCGAACGGCAGCGCGTCGGCGTCGCCTTCCACGAACTCGGCCTCCAGGCCCTCGGCCTCAGCGCGCCGACGCGCCCGTTCCAGCAACGCCGGCACGTAGTCGAGCCCGACGATCGCACATCCGCGCCGAGCCGCGGCCAGCGCGGCGTTTCCGCTGCCGGTGGCGACATCGAGAACTCGTTCGGTCGAATGCAGGTCGAGCGCCTAGATGAGCAGCTCCGACACGATCAGGATCTGGGTGCCGATCATGTGGTAGTCGCCGCTCGCCCAGGTCGCCTGCTGGCGCCGCTTGATTGCGGCGAGATCGGGCGCCGTCGCCATGTCCGTCATCGCGTCTCCTTCACTCTGGATTGCCGACCCATGCGTGCCGCTCTGATGAGCCTCAGGGCTTGCGCCCGACGATCCCGGCACCGACCGTCCCGAACGCGGCAGCGTCCGAGTGCAGCGGAGCTCCGCCGAAGACGTCCACGCCTCGCCGAACCTCGACGTCGCGGAACCCGGCTCCCTCCACGAGCGACACCAGCTCGCCCTCGACGAGACCGCCGGCGATACAGCCCGTCCACAGGCTCACGTCGGTCTTCGACGCACCAGGAACAGGTCGGTCCAGGACGATGTCGGCGAGCTGGATCCGGCCGCCGGGGCGGAGGACCCGGAACATCTCCGCCAGCGCGAGCTCCTTGTTCGGCACGAGGTTGAGGACGCCATTCGAGATGACGACATCGGCCCAGCCGTCGGGAACAGGAAGCGCCTCGATGACGCCTTCGCGGAACTCGACATTCGAGCGACCCGCCAGTTCGGCATTGCGGCGGGCCTTGGCGAGCATCTCCGGCGTCATGTCGACGCCGACCACCGAACCGTCCGGCGCCACGAGCCTGGCCGCGATCAGGCTGTCGACGCCCGCGCCGGACCCACAGTCCACGACGTGATCGCCAGGCTGGAGCTCGCCCAGCGCGAACGGATTGCCGGTGCCGGCTATCGACTCGACCGCGCCCGCCGGAAGCTCGGCGAGCCACTCCTCCGGGTAGCCGAGGATCGCGGCCAGCCGGGCGCCGATGTGGAAATGGAATCCCTGGTCGGGGTGCTCCGCCACGGCGGCGTACTCGGCGCGGATGGCCGCGCGGAGCGAATCGACGTCGACGGGGAGCGTGCTGGATCGGCTCATTTCGGCTGCCCTTCATTGCGGTACTTCACTAGACAAGACGAAGGGAGGGGCCCGGATATTCCCCGATCGCCTGCACAGGGTCAGGACGGCACCCGCCTCCGTCGGGGTCGCCTCAGCTCCTGGCGCGTCCGGGTAGGGCCTCGTCCGGAGCGGGCTTCCGGCCGTGGACGAAGACACTCCGCGCGATCCGCTCCTGGCGCTCGGCGGGGACGAGACGCCGAAGGAGTCCGAGGAGCTCATCGTTGAAGAGCGGGTACAGGGCGCACTCGGCGATCCCGAAGTCGTCGAGCGGCTCGATGGCGACGTCCCGGAAGCCCGCCCGCCGCAGACCCTTGTACAGGGCGATCTCGGACAGCGCGCCGGACAGGCAGCCGGCCCAGGCGGCCGGGTGGGTCTGGATCTCGGGCGGCAGATCGTGATCGAGGACAAGGTCGACGATGGCCAGGCGGCCGCCTGGCCGCAGCACGCGGAAGGCCTCGGCCAGGACGCGCACCTTGCGTGGCGAGAGATTGATCACGCCGTTGCTGATGACGACATCGAATGAATCGCCCGGCAGCGGCAGCGCTTCGATCTCGGCCTCGACGAAACGGACGCCGACTGAGCCTGCCTCGATCGCCGAACGCGTTGCCCGGTCGACTCGCTCGGCGAGGAAGTCGACCCCCACTGCGCTGCCGCCGGGGTTCACGAGCCGGGCGGCGATGAGACAGTCGATGCCAGCGCCCGAGCCCAGGTCGAGGACGTCGTCGCCGGGACGCAGACCGGCATGGCGCACGGGATTGCCGATGCCCAGGGCCATCCGGACCGTCTCGTCCGGCAGGCCCGCGAGTTCGTCCGCGCTGTAGAAACGCTCCGCCACCCGCCGGTCGGTCGGACCGACCGAGCGGTACGTGTCGCGGACCGCGCTCCTGATGGCGTCCTGCTGGAGAAAGTCCGTGCCGGCCAGGTGGCCGACGGGCAGGTCGGTCATGGGAGGTCTCCTCCCGGGTTCGACGGGGCGCCACTGTCGAGGAGCAGGTCGATCCGGCGACGGAGCGGGTCAGGCAGCGTCTCGAAGCCCGTGGCGACCACCATCTCCTTCAGATGGCGGGAGAACTCCAGCTCCCCGCAGCAGCGCTGGCAGGCCTCCAGGTGCGTCTCGAACTCGTCGGATGGGCCACGCTCCAGGGCGTGGTCGAGGTACGCCCACATCCGGCGGACGGCCTCGCGACAGTCGATCATGGCGCGTCACCTACCTCCACAAGGCGGTTCCTGACGGCGTAGTCCCACATGCCGCGCTCAAGGTGCTTCCGGCCTCGATGGAGACGGGAGAGCAGCGTCCCGAGCGGCACGTCCAAAATGGCCGCCGCCTCCTTGCAACTGAACCCGTGGATCGTCGTGAGGATGAGCGGCGCCCGGAAGACCGGGTTGATCCGGGCGAAGACCTTCTGGACGTCCTCGTCGTGGAAGAGCCGCAGGAAATCCAGGTGGAGCTCATCGGAGTAGGGGAACGGGTCCTCGATGGCGAGGGTCGCGAACAGCGAGAACTCGTCGTCTGCGTCGCTGCCGTCGAGCGAGACTGTCGGGACCGCGCGTCCGCGGGCCCGGCAGAGATCGCGCCAGCCATTCGTGGCGATCGCGAAGAGCCAGCTCTTCACGCTGTTCGCGTCACGGAGCCCCGGATAGGCCCGCATCGCCCGCAGCAGCGTGTCCTGGACGAGGTCCTCCGCCTCCGTCCGATGGTTCGTGAGCCGGACGCAGTAGCCGTACAGGCCGTCGAGCTGCTCACGCGCGACATCGGCGAACGGCCGCGCGGGCTCTCCGGCGCTGCGGTCGCTTTCCGGCTGGCTCGTCGCATCGATCACGGTCGCGATCATCGCTCCCTCGGCGGCTGGGTGCATGCGAAACGGGTCCTTCACGATAGACGTTCAGCCGGCGCTGGATATTCCCGTTCGAACCCAGGGAATAACTTCGATCGGTGGCGCGTCCCATCCCCCGAAGCGGTCGTTCCCGTGTCTCGACCGTGCCACAGGAGGTAGACCCATGGCCACGATCACCGCCCGCAATGGGGTCAACGTCGACCAGCTCGTCGCCACCATCGGAGCCGTCCAGCAGGACCCGAATGTCGGCGCGTTCACGTTCAAGGCATCCAGCACATGGCGCTCCGGGGCCCACAATGTCGGCGAGATCAAGGACTTCGTCCATGCCGGCCAGCCCGCGGTGCGGCCCCAGGCGTTCCGCCTGACCGGTGACGAGCCGGCGGTCCTCCTCGGCTCGAACGAGGGCCCCAACGCGGTCGAGCTCCTGCTCCAGGCGCTCGGCTTCTGCTACGCGGTGGGCTACGTCTACAACGCGGCCGCTCGCGGCATCGAGATCACCGAGCTGCGCTACGAGATCGAGGGGGATATCGACCTGCGAACCTTCGTCGGGCTCGCGGGACCGCGGGCGGGCTTCACCGCGATCCGGGCCACCGGCTGGGTGAAGTCGCCAAACGCGACCACAGCGCAGCTCGAGGAGCTGTGCCAGTACGTCCAGGACACCTCCCCGGTGCGCGACTGCCTGGCCAACTCGGTCCCGGTCACGACGGACATCGTCGTCATCGACTGAAGGAGTTCGCGCCAGGCACGCGCAACGTCGGCGCTATCGAAGCGGTCGAACTCGAGGCAGGAGGTCGCCGCGAGGTCGACCTTCGTTGCAGGCAGCCCAGCCGACAAGATCAGGCCGCAGACCAAAGAGCACGAAGACGCGCTCGGCACGTCTGGGCCCTGCCTTGAGGCCACGGTCGGTACGAAAGCCGCTCGAAGAAGTCGGCTGGAGGGCCGCCGATGGTGCGACGAGGCCACGGCTGCCCCGCGCACGCATCCGCCGCGCCTCGCGCTGGCAGGCGTCATAGGTTGACCTGCCGCCCGTGAGTGTCGGCCGGTTCAGGCGCGGTCGCACGCGTGGGGGACGCAGCAGCTCGATCGACCAGATCGACCGAGCGACACCCGCAAGATCTGCAGGATCAGTGATTCCCTCGTGTCTCAGGAATTCGGCCCAGGCGCCGTCCGGCGTCTCGGCGAAGTAGTGCACGGGTCCTTCCCCCGGGCCGTGCCACCGAGCGGGAGCCTGGGCCGCCGACTCCCAGAGGAACGGAAAGCGAGGATCGGCGTGGCGGAAGACGATCACGTCGCCGCCCCGACGCCGGCGAGAGAGGCCGCAAGCTGGCGAACCCTCTCGACGTCGGGGGCAGCGGGATCCCATCCCATGCCGAGTACCTGGCGCGGTGAGCGGCCATCGAGCTGTGCCCGCTCGCGCTCGAACCAGCGCCGAACGCCGAAGTCGTTGTATGCCCCGGCGAGGTCGGAAAGGACCAACGCGAGCCAATGGATGCGACTCGCCAGTTCGTCCGGCCACTTCCGCGAGCCCGCCAGGTAGCGTCCCAAGCTGACGCCTGAGGTTCCTGTCAGGGTCGCCAGACCCTTCCGGTCGAAGACGCGAAGCAATTCCAGTACTTCGCGATCTGGTACGGGCGACTCGGCCAGTGAATCGTCCAGTCGCTCGATGAGCGCCGCGAGGCGGTTCCCTGCAGTCCCACCCTGGAGGAGGGCGATTGCTGCGTCCTGGCCGATCCCTGCCGCGGACGCCTCCCGGGCGATCCTGCGAACCAGTTCAAGGTCAAGACGGTCCACTCGTTCGCTGTCGCCAAGCAAACCCAGGGCCAATGCTCGCCGAAGGAGGCGGATCGCGGGATCGACGAGCGTCGGGCGGTCGAGCGGAGCCTCAACGGAAGAAAGTCGGATGGTTGCCATATACCAAAGTCTAACCGCCTCAGGGGCTGCGTCAACCGCCTGAGGTCAGCCAGTCGCCATTGGGGGCTCCGCCCTACGTTCGACTCGGACTCCTGAGGCTGTCCACGAGTTGAACGACCCATCGATCGAACGCGTTTGCGAAGTCGTCGCCGAACGCGTCGAGATTCGGCTGAGGGAGCCCCTCGCTCGAGATCCGAGACCGCAGCCCCTCGAGGACTCGCCGTGCCTCGATCGCCCGCACGGACGCTGACATCCCGTCCTGCCCATCGAAACGAAGCACTTCGAGCGCCACGCCGAATCGCGCGACCCAGTCTGGCTGAGCGACGGGGGGTCGGAGCCCGGGTAGGACCTCGTCCGCCCGGGCCAAGGTGACGCGCCGCTCGTTGCCCACCGCCCTCGCCTCAAGCAAGCCTGCCAGCACGAGCGCATCCACGGCGAACGCCACGTTTGGCTTCGTGAAGCGCGTCTTGCGGGCGAGGTCGGCCACGCTCAGACCGTTCTGAGGAGCGATCAACAGGGCCGCCAGCACATCGGCGCGGGCATTCACCCCAAAGGCGGCGCGGAGGCGGATGCGCAGCCGCGGCCTCGACAGGGCCGAGTCGAGCCGACCCTTGCCGCGCGTCGCGTATCCCGGGCGTGGCTGCGTCGCCATGGGCCATGCAGGGCCACCGGCGGCGGCGACCGTCGCCACGTACTCGCCGATCGCTTCGGGCGGCGTTCCCAGCTCGCGCACGACCTGCTTGAGACGCGATCCGTTGACGTACCGGCCGTAGGCGACGCACCAGTCGGTGCTGACGTCGCGCAGCCGCGCGTCGGCATCGCCCAGCTCAGCCGTCAGCGCGATGAGCGCCTCGGGGTCGACCACGTCGTCGTCCCGCTCGCCGACGGCGTCGACGCCGAGCGCGATCCACTGGATCCACGCCCGGTTGAGCAAGGCACTCTGGAGCGGGCTAGCCGAGGG
This sequence comes from Candidatus Limnocylindrales bacterium, assembly GCA_038915165.1. GTDB lineage: Bacteria > Chloroflexota > Limnocylindria > Limnocylindrales > CSP1-4 > SPCO01. The sequence continues at coordinate 11,984 of JBCLDE010000025.1, read as the reverse complement.
AGGCATCGGCGTCCTCCACCCCGAGTTGGCCGAGCGTCTCGACGAGCAGCGATCGGTAACCCGGCGACGGATCGTGGGTGATGGTCCAGCGAGCAGCGGTGAGCAGCGCGTCACGGTCTGGACCGAGTTCGCGCAGATCCTGGAGATGCCGGCTGCGAGGTCCCTGGTCCACGGCCGCGTAGAGCTTGAACCAGATCATCTCGACGCGATCGGCCAGCCAGGCGACGAGCCCGCCGTAGTCGCGTTGCTCGAGGCGCTCGAGGAAGCCGTCGGGAAGGCCGAGATCGAGCAGGGACTCGGGGCCGAGGTTGACCCAGTCGGTCGCGAGCCCGTAGGTGCGCGCGACGTCGGAAACTGCGATGCGGAGTGGTTCGGGCATCGGGCGCATGCATTTGATGCCGTCGGCCGTCCACTCGCGAAGAAGGTCGCGATCTTTCGTGGTGGGTCGCGTCACAAGGCCGCGCAGGATGAGGTTGCCGCCCCCGATAAGGACGACCTCGTAATGGAGCCCACGGGCCTCGAGGAGCTCCCCGAGTGCCCGTAGCGCGATCTCGAGCTGGGTTCGACCGATCGACGTCATTCCTCGGAGCCTAGACGAGTTCTAAGTAAGAGTCAATCTATCGAATCGCCAGAGTCACGTTCTCGCGCGACGATGTGATCCGGCGCTTACGTGTCACGCTCGCCGTTACAGCCAAGGGACGGCGCCTTGTTCTCGGCCCGCAGATGACGGGTGAACGAAGCGAGGTTGGCGGGAACGTCCGGCCCGGCTGTAGAATCACGTCGAGCGCGGCCAGTGGTTGAGCTCATGACTGTGGCGAGTCTCCTCGAAAGGGCCGTGACGGTTATGGCTCGAACAGCACTGCGGTCAAGCTTTGGCGCCAGTTATGTCGTGTAACTGAACGTGCAACCGTGGCGGAGTAGCTCAGTGGTAGAGCAGGGGACTCATAAGCCCTTGGTCGCAAGTTCAATTCTTGCCTCCGCTACCAACCTTTGGAACGTGAAACGACCCTCTGACTGAGTCGGAGGGTCGTTCGCTTAGGCGGCTGACACACAAGTTGACAGCCTAAGTCTGGATCCGCCGCGGCGGCGGCCTCGAGGATGTGGCGCGGCGTGTACCACTCGGGCGTCTCGGACGACATGACGGCGGCGCCGGTGCCGGCTGCCAGCGCGGCGAGCGGGAGAGCATAGAACGGCCCCGGCCAGAGGGGGATTCCGACCGGGGCCGTGGTGAGGGTGGGGTTGCTAGTCGCCGAGAGCGTCCACGACGAACGGAGCCCAGTCGTGACGCAGGGCGTCCACGATGCCGCCCCACGTCGTGCCAGGGTCCATGTCCATCTCGTCGCAGACCTCCCTCGGGGCAATGTCATCCCTCGCGATGCTTTGGCACGCCTCGCGCTGCTCGTTCGTCGGCCAGGTGGTGATCTCCGCGAACCCGTCGGACGTGAGGATGGCCCTCTCCAGCACGTCAACGGCACCGCCCCGGTTCATGCGACGGCCTCAGCGACCGCTCGCGGGACGTCGCTCAGGATCATCGCGCCGGGCTCGGCGGGCCACTCGGCACCCGCCCACACTCCAGGCAGCGCGGCCGCGAGGGAGGCCCGGTCGATCCTGTTGCGGGACCAGAGGCCGAACAAGACGTCCGGCCGGTCGCTCCGGTCCGCTCGAGCCATTGCGGTGAGGGCCTCCTGCTGCGTCACGTTGCTGGCCTCCATCCGGCCGCCTCGAGGGCATCGAATAGGTAGCCAACGTCGGCATCGTCGAGGGCGAGCGACAGCCGCATCGGTCCGATCCACGAGTCGCCCCGCCCGGACAGAACCTCGACGGCCGCCGGGACGTCGACGATGTACTGCCCCGAGGATCTCTCGACGAGATCGCGCAGGAGGCGCCCCGGCAGCTTCGCCAGCTCCGCCGGTAGGCTCGCGACCTCGGGCCGGCCGATGACGCGGGCCTCGATGCTCAGTACCTTCATGGTCTCTCTCCTGTCAGCTTCCAAGGATGGCGTCGAGCCGGTCCGCCGCTTCGCGGCGCAGGGTCGGCAGGACGTGGGTGTAGACGTTGAGGGTGAGGCTCACCTGCGAGTGGCCGAGCATGTCGGCAACTACCCGGGCGGGGACACCGGCGGCCAGCCAGAACGTCGCGACGCTGTGCCGGGCGTCGTGGAACCGCTGGCGCGGTAGGCCGGCCCGCTCGAGGGCCCGCTGGTAGGCGTGAACGACGTTCGACGAGTCCAGCGGGGTCCCGACCTCGGACACGAACACAAGGTCCCACGGGTTGCCGATCCACTCGCTGCCGGCGGCCAGGCGGTCGGTGAGCTGTCGGCGCCGATGCTCGCGAAGCGCGGTTACGGTCCGGTCCATCAACGGGACCATCCGCCGTCCAGCTGCGCTCTTGGGCGGGACACGCTGCCACTGACCGTCTATCCGAGCGAGGCCGGCCTCGACGGACAAGCTGCGCGCCTCCAGGTCGATGTCTGCCCAGCGGAGGGCCCGGAGCTCGCCGGACCGCAAGCCGGTCGTTAGGGCCACGGTGAACAGGCCCTCGAGGCGGTGGCCGGCGATCGACTCAAGGAGGACGCGCGCTTGGTCGGGCGTCAGCGGGTGGATTTCGTGCCGCTCCTGCTTGGGCGGATCGGCGAGCGCGGCCACGTTGGCGGCGATCAGGCGATGCTTGACGGCCCGGGTCAGCGCCCGCCGGAGGACTCCGCGGATCATCGCGACGCGGCGCGGGGACAGCGCGGTAGCCGATTTGGCTCGTAGCAGGCGCTCGACATCACCGACGGTCAGCTTGACCAGCGGAATGCGGCCGATGCCCGGGATCAGGTGGACGCGGACGATCGCCTCGTAGCTGGCGAAGGTCGACGCGCGGATCGTGGGGTGTGCCGCGGCCAGCCAATCAGTCAGGTACGCCTCGAGCGTCAGTCGATCGGGTGCCGGGAGCAGCCCGGAGCCGATGGCGCGCTGCGCCGCCATGAGGCGATCGTGGGCCTCCTTGCGGGTTCGCCCATAAACGCTCTTGCGAGCACGCCGGCCGTCGATCCACCCGAGGTCGACCACGGCGCACCATCGCCCGTCGGCGCGCTGGAATACGGAGCCCTCGCCCCGGCCACGGCGTGCGTTCATGCCTCGCCCTCCTTCGTCTTGCTCGGCCGTCGCCGATGTTCTCGCGCATAGGAGTCGACGGCACCCGGCGTCACCCACCAATCCCGGCCGCGCTTGGTGGCGTCGAGGGTTCCGGCCTTGATCGCCACTCGCAGCGCGTCGGGCGTGATCCCGAGGATGGCGGCGGCTTCCTTGAGGGTCACGCGAACGCTCGAAGCTGGATGCCAGACCATGCGACGAGCTCGGGGGCCTGCGCCTCGGACAGAGCGTCCACCATGGTGGACAAAGCGCCGGCCGTCTCGGCCGCCGGCCGCTTGCGCTCGAGCTCGGCGAGTCGCTCGCGTTGCTTCGAGATGTTCCCTCCGAGGTTGGCGGTCGCGTAGGTCGGGAACGTCTTGTCGGGGCGCATCATCCCGACCCGCGCTAGGGTGGCCAGGTCGGCCGCCTGTCGGAGCGACAGGATCTCGAGATCCTCGGCGCTGATGGGACGGCCGGCCTTATGGGCGGCGCGGGCGGCCCGGTTGTACGTCGTGATCCGGTCGCGCTCGGCCTCGAGTTCGGCGATGCGCTCGCGGAGTCGCTCGGATGCGTCCGGGTCGTCGCTGTAGATGGCGTGATCGGCGGCGGCTTCGATGTTGCCGGCGCGCGATCGCATGGCGGCGGCCTTGTCGGCGTGCTCGATGCCGTCGCGCATCCCGTTGTGGATCCGGTCCTGGTCGCGTCGGGCGCGTCGCTCGGAGTGATGGCCGACCAAGATCGGCTGACCCATTGGGATGTTGTCGGCGATCGCGTGGACGGCGGCGAAGCTGGCGGCGCTCTTGGCGTCGCACGCCTCGGCCCACCCGCGCAGGCGGGCGGCTCGTGCTTCGCGCCGGTTGCGGTACGTCATCGCTGGGCCTCAAGGGCGACGATCTCGGCGGCCTGGGGCGGGACCACTACGGCGCGCGAGCTGGCTACGAACTGGAAGTCGAGGTCCGACGCCGGGTAGATGTACGACCGGCGAGCACCGGCCAGGACGACGAACGTGCGGCGCTCATCGTCCGCGAGTTGCTGAGCTTTGGCGACTGCCTGGCGCTTGGTCATCGCGGTTCTCTCGTGGGGGGGTACTTGACTCCACTACCTTACGCTAGCGTATGGAGAATGTCAAGCGATATTCTTGCGTTCAATGCGAGTGGTCGGACTGGTGAGGACTTGCCGGCGCGGCTAGGCGCCCTCGAGGATCTCGGGTAGCTCGTCGCGGCACAGGCGCTCGAGGCGAGCCTGAGGACGGCTGAGGGTTCGCGCGGCAGGGGTACGCTGTCGGGGTGCACTTCCTGGCCGCTCTCCTGCTCGCTCTGACGCTGACGGCGTGCGCCGCGCCGTCAGCGAGCGACCCACGGGCCCGCGAGGGCTCCGAGGGGCCCGTCAGTAGACCTCTCCCTTGCATCATGCCGGCCGCCGGCGAGCCGGTTCCGGACTGCATGCGAACGGCGCCGGGGGAACCTATAGACTGGAGCGTCCCCGGGCCGCCCCGCATCGAAACGCCGTACCCCGTCTTCGAGACGTTGCCACCCCTCCAAGACGGCGCCCTGGCGGCGTACTGCGACGACCCGGCGGTCAAGGCGGCATGGGCGGACGTCTGGAATGCCGAGGCCGCCGTGCGGCGAGCCATCGGGACCACCGAAAGCGAGGCGATCGCGGAGGCACAAGCGTGGGCGGCGGAGGCCAGAACGGCGGCAGAACGGGCGGAGGCGTCCAAGTCGCTACCGCCTGGCTGGGACGGTCCCGGCTCCCGGGCCTTGCTCGACTGGCAGTGCTTCGAGCGCGTCCGTGCTAGGTGATGCATGCCGGTCGTCGGGACGGGGGTCGGCGCTTCTGTGGTGGGGCCGGCGTCGGGATCTACTCGCTGGGCTATGTAGTCGTCAAAGGCGGTCATTCGTGGTCTCCGCGCTGCATAGGTGCTACGTCGACGACTCTCCATTCCGTGCGACGGCTGAGCGTGGCTGCGTTCGTCCCGCTCGAATCGGAGATAGGCGGCCTGGACACTCATCCGGCCTGCTCTCACCCGCGCTCAAGGTTGCGGGCATCGAATACGACTTCCGGGCCGTCGTGTGGAGGTATGCACGGATCGCGTAACACCCGGGGTTGCGCAACCCACCGTGCAACCCCGCAACCCTGGCCCATTGGCTGTCAACCTGGCTGTCAACCCCGCCGGCCATCGGCTCATCGACCCGGGATTGAGCGTGGATCGTGAGCCATGCGTGCCTCGTACCAAGGGATACGCCAACCGTTGGTGGGCGCTCGTCGTGCCTGGCCGGGGCTCGGCGCCAGCAGTCACCCTGGCGGGCCGTCCGTGGGTCGGGTCGCCCGTTCTCGTGGCCGGCGTCGAGCACACAGAAGACGGGCCGCGCGCCGGATTTCGGAGGCCCCCGCCCCGCCCCAGCCTCCAGCGTGGCGGCATGCTGCATAGAGAGTCTCGCTTTCCACACGGAAGGCCAATTCCTCGCCGTACCGTGGCGTACAGCCGTCTGCATCGCGCCTTCCCACATGGCGAGAACCGTTCTCACGCCATGTGGCCGCGCTGGAGCCGATCTCCGCCGCGTCAGGGTGCCTCTGACCCGTCCAGAGGGGCTTCCGGGCCGCTGGGTGGCTCCAGCAGGCGCTCGGACCGCGCGTGACGGGCGTCCACGGCCCAGTCGGCGGGCGTCATTCGAGGTACCTGCCCCGCGCCTTCATGCGTTCGGCCTCCGCCTCCAGGTCCGCGCGCAGGTTCTCGAGCTCGACATCGCCCGGCCAGTCGCCCCGGCCCGGTCGCTCAGTGGCCGGATCCCAGCCGGCCTCCTCGAGTGCCTCGCTCCACTGGCTGTCGGTGCAGCTCTGCATCCACCGCGCATATGCGCTCGGCGAGTCGAAGTCTTCCGGCGGACCGTCCGCCAGGACCATCTGGACGATCTCGCTCGTCGAGGGGCGAAAGCCGACCTCGGCCGGCTCGGCGTCGACGAGATCCTCGAGCTTCACCGGCGTCCGATGCGGGTACCAGCCGGCAACGGCGTCGGACGCCGCCTGCTCGATCTCGCTCATCGGCTCGCGTCGAGCGGCGCGCTCCTCCTCCTCGAGCTGGTCCGGTTCGTCGGCGATCACGCCCGGCGACGGCGGGCGCCAGCCCTCGGGCCGGCCGAAGCTCATCCCGTCGCCCCAGCCATCGGCCGGCCGGTCTGCCGCGGGGTCCGGCTCTCCTCGCATCTGGCGGACCGCGCTGGATGCGAAGGCACGGAGTCGATCGTCGTGGGCCATCAGTTCTCCTCGTTCGTGGCGGTGGTGATGATGGTGGTCGGCTTCGGCGGACGGGGGAAGACCTCGGCGAGTCTGGTCAGGCTGTCCATGAGATGGTCGTGGATCACGGGGAAGGCCGAGGGCGGATGGAAGGACGCCATGAGCGAGCCCGCGTCATCGCTGCTGTTCACCGCTCGGGCCGCAGCCTCGATTGCGTCGAAGCCGGCGCGAGTGTCCGCCACGAAGACACCGACCTTCGAAGTCAAGTCCGCGAAAGCAGCGCTGGCCCGCTTCTGCCGCTCGGCGGTTTCGCGATGGTGGATGGCGGCTGCCGCCTGCTGCTCGGCGTCGGCGGCGCGTCCGGCCAGTCTCGCCCTCAGACGGCCAAATTCCAGATCTTCCTGCGCGGTCGCAAGAACGCGGGATGCTTTCATCCAGGCGGAGCGGCTGCCGCCGAGGGCATGCGCTTCACGAGTTCGAGTGACTTCTAACGACGCGACGGCGCTGAGCTGCTCGAGCTCGGCGAGGGTGGGTTCCTTGGTGGTCATGTGTCCTCCTTGTCTGCGTCTGCGATGGTGGTCACTCGCCGATAGATCTCGTCGAGCGCGCCGGTGCCGCCGGTCCGGATGTCTTCGGCGAGCACAGACGTGATCGCGTTCACGATGACCTGGGTCCGGCGCAGGTAGTCGTCGGCCGGCTCGGCGCTGGCCATCCTTGCCAGCCGCGCCAGAGTCGCCGCGTGCTCGAGCGCTGCCAGCCCGGCCAGGCGCATCGCCAGGGCCGGATCCCGGAGCGTGCCCGGCCGGGGCCCGGGCCGACGGTCCCTTGCGACCGCCAGCGCGGCCAAACGGCGGTCCTGCGCCTGGGCGACGGCCTGCGAGCGCTTCGTGGTCATCGCGTGAACCGCCAGCGCCGCTCGTACACGTCGCCGAGCGACACGAACGACTCGCCGAACAGGTTGCCCTCCCGTCCGAGGTAGACGGCCACGGACGGGAACGGCGCCGACGCGCCGTGGTCACTGAACGCGAGGCGGCCCTCGATGTTGCAGAGCCACACTGCGTCGAGCGCGTAGAACCAGTCCGTCTCGACGCGCCCCGGCACGAGCGCGATGGCCTCCGTCGTGCGCCCGGCACGGTACTCCTCGGTGAGCTTGCCCACCCACGACGCGATGGGGCGGCCATAGGGCGGGTTCATGTAGACCCGGCCGTGCCACTCCTGACTCAGCCCGTCGTCCGCCTCGGTGTAGTGCGTCGTCGCGGGCACCGACTTGCCGGGCTCGGCGCACGGGTCGAGGTCGATGCCGCCCATCGCTGCGACGACGGCATCGAGGATGTGGCGCGGCGTGTACCACTCCGGGGAGTCGGATGACATGACGGCGGCGCCGGGGTTCCACTTCGGACGGGTGGCGCCCGGACCTACCACAACCGCGCGGATGGCCCCGGCGGTCACGTGGCCGTTGGTCGCCGCACTCGCTTCGGCCATGACGGCGGCGGCGGCTTCGGGGCCGTGCTCTCGAACGACGGGCGCCAGCTCGCGAGCAGCACGCTCCGAAACCGGAACCATGGTTCCGGTCGGCAGAGCCTTGACGGCCTCCGTTGCCTCCATGAGCTGGCGGCCGCGCCGGTCGGTCATCCCCCAGCGGCCCTTGCAGTACGCCTCGAAGGTCGCGTAGCCGACCCGGTAGAGCTTCGAGTCGCGGACTTCGATCAGGGCCTCGCCGACCGCCACGAATGACGACAGCCCAGCGGCGATCGTCACTTCGAGATCGGCCAGCCGCTTCGGTACCCCTCCTTCCTGGGCGTCCTTTTCGGTCACCGTTGACCGTTCAGTCCGACCGTTCCCCCTTAAGGGGGGGTGAACGGTGTACGGACACTGGCCGATCGAACGTTCATTGAACGGTCGCGCAAGCGTGGAGACCCGGTCAATGGCCGGTCCAGAGGGGTGAAAAGCCACTGAACGGTCGTCGACGCCCAGGGGGTCGCCCGACACCACAGTTTCGGGCGTCATTGAACGGTCCGGAAGTAGTGGAGCTGACCCCGCGAGCCCGTCGTTCGGTCGAGGTCGGGCGTCTCGTCGAGGGCCGCCAGAGCGGTGACCTTGGAGCACTCGAAGCGGTCCATGACATCGCGGGCCGTGACTCGCGTCCGCTCCTCGACGAACGCCAGGAGGGCATCGGCCGGGACCTTGCCGGACGCCCGCTCGGGCAGCGTGCGGCTGAACAGGAGCCGCTCCGGGTCGAGCTCGAGGAACATGGTGATCGGCTCGGCGTCGCGGAACTCACCTTCCAGCCGGACCCGCCCGCCGCCGAGCGGTTCCATGACCAGGTTTGCGTCGGTCGCTCCGACGATCGAGCCCGCGCCGCGAATCCGGTCGACCAGCCGGCCGCGATGCTCGAAGTTCGGTTTGGTCAGGTGGTGCAGAACGACAACGGCGCAGCGCGCCTCCTGGACGATTGCGACGGCCGCGCCCATGACCCGCGACATCTCGGACGGTCGATTCTCGTCGAGCCCATGGAGCCGGTTCAAGGGATCGAGGACGACGAGCACCGGAGCCACGTCGGCGACCCTCGCCCGAAGGTCCTTCACCGACTGCGGGTTGTCCAGTCGGACGTGCGCCTGGAGCGCCCAGGTGACCGCCGAGCGGGCGATCGCGAGTCCTTCCATCTGCCGGCGGACGCGGTAGCGGAGGCTTGCCCGCGAGCCTTCCTCGAGCACGTACAGGACCCGCCCGGGCACGACGTCACGGCCGAGGAACTGCGGTCGGGGTGGGCCATCCTCGCAGCCGGTGACGAGTGCGAGCTGCGACATCAAAATCGTCTTTCCGATTTTCGGCGCCGCCGCCACGACGACGAGCCCCTCCGCCGGGATGAGGTCGGCGGCATGGAACGGGATCGACTCATCGGGCTCGGCCAATAGCTCGGCCGTCGAGATGCCGACAAGGCCGGACGTGATCGGTCGGATGACCGTCGGCGCTTTGGCCGTGGTCCGGGCCGAGGCGGGGGGCGCTTGATCCAGCAGCTCCGGAATCATCGCGTCCAGTTCAGCGGAGGTCATGTGGCGGGCGGTCCCGCTCACGTCGACGCCACCACGTCGCGAACGGCGAGATCGTCGAGCTGGTAGGTGCCGGTGTGGCACCACGCGATGACCCGGTCGCGCGTGATCTCGATCGTCTGGTACGGGGCGAACCTCGCCAGGCAGGCGCCGCGCCAGCAAGGCACGCGACGCCCGCACCGATCGGGATGCCCGGAGCGAGGCAGCCAGCCTGCCCGACCGGAACCGCTTCGGACCGCGGTGGTCGTCATGGCCGGCCCCGCTCTCCGAACGCGCGCCGAGCCAGGAGGTCCGCCCGGTCGGCTAGGGCGACGAGCGTCCGCCGTTCGAGGTCGTCGGTCGCCTCGAGGGCGGCCGCGTCGATGGTGGCGAATAATCGTCGGGCAGGCAGGCCCCGGACGCGACCGGGGCGATACCTTGACGTCGTGGGCGAAGATTGGTTGGAGATCACGAATCTCGTCCTCCAAAGGCTCCCTCGGTCCTCTTCCTGGATCGCCGAGTGGGCCTTTTCTCTTGGGCGGACGAGCGTTGGCGGTAGCAACGCCCGTTGGGCTGGTTGACCTATCGGGCGGCTGCGGGTCGGCGCCGCTCGTCGAGCAGGCGAACCGGGATCCCCTCCTTGGCGATCCGTTCGACCTCCTCGCGGGTGACGTAGCTGCGGGTTCCAATCACGACTGTCGCGACGTGGCCGCGCTTGATGAGCTCGTAGATCTGGCTACGGCCCAGCGAAAGTGCCTCCGCCGCGGCACTGGGCCTCAAGAGCACTCGGTCCATCCAAACCTCCGAATATCGCCTCGGACGCTTTGCCTCCGTTGCGGACGATTGTCGGAAGCGGTCGGACTTGTGTCGCGTCATAAAGGCTGCCATTCTTAGCGGACACATGAGGATCCGACGCTCTCGGCCGCTCCTCCCGTCGCCTTGGCCGCTGCCAGAACTGGTGACGCGGAACAGTGGCGTGCTCGCCTGGGTGGTCCCGAAGGCCAACGGACCCAGGAAGAAGGTGGGTGGTCGGGCAGGGTTATCGCGGTTGCTCGACGATTTCGTTGCGATCGGCCGACCAACGTCGCCGAAACGTCAAGGCGAGGCTGCGCTGGCGTTCTCGCGGCGATGGGGCCCGTGGGGTCAATGCGCATGTGGCGGGCGCCACATGCCAATCCAACCGAAGATGCGGCCGAGCGGTGCCCCCGCCATGCCTCGGCACCCGGACTGGCCGCTAGAAACCTCCAAAGCTGAACGGATCGACAAGCTCGTCAGCTCCGCTTGCAGGCTCAATGCGTGGCGCGTGCTGAACACAAAAGCCTGGGCAGATCCCGGTTCCGCTCCCGAGGCCTGGGCCGTGGTCCGGGCCCTCGAGGGGCTCGTCTCGGAGGCGGACGCTCTCGCCTCAGGCTTGGGCCACGCCGATCCCCGGGCGACGTTGGCCGGGTGGGTGCAGGACTGGTTACAAGCCTGTCACGTCACGATCAAGCCCGCGCTCGAGGAGGCCCACAGGAAGGAGGGCGTGGCGATCGTCGCGGTCAACGCCCCGCCCGCCAAGGAGAAGCGTCTCCGGCGGGCGCTCGTCGACAGGTACACGCTCGAGGTCGGAGGGTCCGCCGGTGCGCTGGCGGTCGCGATTCTCGACGAGCTTGTTGCCGCACCGCACGTCGCGATCTGCTCACGCTTGCTATGCCTGACGACATGGACCGTCGGTCAGGGTTGGGATGCGACCATCGTCAGCGGGCGGGACGACGAGACGATCGGGACCCTGACCCAGGGTCCGCTTTGCCCACGATGCCGGGGGGCTGTCGATAGGAAGGAACGGCGGACTCGCCCGCGCTAGGGCGTGAACCCAGTCCGGGTCGAGTCCGCCATGTCCGGCTCCTGCCGGCCGGTCAGCGCCCGGTAGACGCCGTCGAAGCCCGGCACGTCCTTGAGCGTCCGGAAGAGGTCCGTCACTCCGGCTGCGCTGGCCGGCGATCCGGGATCGCGCTCCGGACGCGGAGCGGGCGAGCAGGGCGAATGCTAGCCGGATACTCTCCCAATGTGGTGAGTCCATATCCGCCAGACGATGAAGTCATCGCGAACGTCGAGGCGATGCTCGCGGAGATGCGACAGCACGTCGATCATCAGTCGACGGATGCAGAGTCCGTCGACACAAAGGCGACGGCTATCCTCACGGTCACAGCGGCCGGTGCGACGCTGGTGGCGGCGAGGATCGGTGCTCTCGACACTGATATTCGGCGATTGTCCGCCTTCGTCACCGTGGTCGTTCTCGTCAGTCTCACCGTCAGCCTGTTCCAGGCCCTCCGGCCCCGGGAGAAGTTCAGCTATGGCCCAACTCCGCGCACGATGATGCGCTACGCCGATCGACAATGGCACAAGCCGTTCATGCTTTGGATGGCCGATTCATTCGTTCAGGCCCGCGACCGCAATGTAGAGTTCTTGGACGCGAAGCAGGGGTGGTATCAGCGGGCACTGCGGTGCCTCGTGGCGACGGTCATCGGCGTCGCCTGGATGGTGCAGACAGGAGCGATCATGTGACTGAGCCGCTACCCCAACCACGCCCACCCGCCGATTCATCGGGGGGCAAGAAGTCCGGACC
>JBCLDE010000024.1:0-30055 GCA_038915165.1 Candidatus Limnocylindrales bacterium | reverse complement strand
GCGGCAGTCACGCCATCGGGCACACCCGCCTGTCCACGGAGAGCCGCGTGGACCTGACCCATTCGCAGCCATTCTGGGCGCGCGGTGTCGCGGACGTGGCGACCGTCCACAACGGCCACATCACCAACTACCACAAGCTGCGCCGTATCTATGAGCAGCGGGGCGTGCGCTTCTTCTCCGAGAACGACTCGGAGATCATCGGCGTGTACATCGCCGACCAGCTCGATCGCGGTCTGACCCTGGAGCAGGCCCTGGAGGCGTCGCTGGACGACTTCGACGGCAGCTTCACGTACCTCGTCGCCAGCGGCGACGCGATGGGCTACGCGCGCGACCCGTTCGCCCTCAAGCCGCTGATCACCGTGGAGACCGACGACTACGTCGCGGTCGCCAACGAGGAGATGGCCATCCGCGCCGCCCTGGGCCCGGCCGGCGTCGCCCACGAGCCGTCCGGCCACGTCTTCCGTCTCTGGCGGCGATCCGAGCTGGCCGCCCAGGTGGCAGCCGCCTAATGGCGGGAGGGGCCAGCGCCGGCACGAGCGTCGAGATCGACTCCGCGGGCCGGATCATCCGCGAGATCAACCGCGAGATCCGCGCCGCCCTGGCCGACGGTGCATCCGTCATCGTGCGCAACCCGGCGGCCCGCCACAATCTGGGTGTGGCCCTGCTGACACCGGGCGAGGTCACCTTCGACGGGAGCGTCGGCTACTACTGCGGCGGCATGAGCGACGGCGCGACCGTCCGCGTCACGGGCAGTGCCGGCTGGGGACTGGCGGAGGGGATCCTGTCGGGCACGATCATCGTCGACGGCAACGCCGGCAGCAGCGCAGCCGCGTCCATCCGGGGCGGCACGGTCGTCGTGCGCGGCGACTGCGCGGCGCGAGCCGGCATCGCCATGAAGGGCGGGCGGCTGTTGATCGCCGGCAACGCCGGCTACATGACCGGGTTCATGATGCAGAAGGGCTACATCGCCATCGCCGGCGACGCGGGCGAGGCGCTCGCCGACTCGATGTACGAGGGCACGGTGTACGTCGGTGGCGAGATCGCGTCGCTCGGGAACGACACCGTGGTCGAGGACGCCCCGCAGGCGGACCAGGCGATGCTCGAGGCCGCGTTCGGCGAGTACGACCTGCCGCGCCCGGGACGGTTCCGTCGTATCGTCGCCGGCCGGAAGCTGTGGAACTTCGAGAAGCACGAACTCGATATCTGGCGGGCCGCGCTATGACCCACGACCCGACCGTCCCGCGCGATCCGCAGGGCCGGCGCACGAGTCCGGTCTATACCCCATCGGTCATCGGTGAGATCCAGGAGAAGGCGGCCCTGGGCCGGTACCTGATCCGCGGTTTCGGGACCCTTCGCTCACGGCCGCTGCCGTCCCTGGACGACCTGACGTTCCTGCCGGCCTCGTTGACCCGGATCCCCCTCGAGGGATACCGCGAGAAGTGCGTCACGACGACGGTCCTGGGTACGCGCTTCGCGGAGCAGCCGATCACGCTCGATATCCCGGTGATGATCACCGGCATGAGCTACGGGGCCCTGTCGCTCAACGCCAAGATCGCCCTGGCTCGCGGGGCGAGCCGGATGGGCACCTCGACGACCTCGGGCGATGGCGGGATGCTCCCGGCAGAGCGCGAGAACTCGACGACGATGATCGTCGAGGTCCTGCCCAGCCGCTACGGTGCCAACGTCCACCACTTGCGCCAGGCGGACGCGATCGAGCTGACCATCGGCCAGGGCGCCAAGCCCGGCACCGGCGGCCTGCTGCTGGGGTCCAAGGTGTCCGAGGAGATCGCCGGCATCCGCGACCTGCCGCCCGGCGTGGACCAGCGGTCCCCTGCCCGCCACCCCGACTTCCTGGGCCCCGACGACATGATCCTCAAGATCGAGGAGCTCCGGGAGGCGACCGACTGGCGGGTCCCGATCTTCGTCAAGATGGGGGCGACTCGAGTGTTCGACGATGTGAAGCTCGCCGCCAAGTGCGGGGCGGACGTGATCGTCGTCGATGGCATGGAGGGCGGCACCGCCGCATCCCCGGAGATCCTCCAGGACCACACCGGGATCCCGACCCTGGCCGCTATCGTCGAGGCACGCCGGGCGCTCGAGGACGTTGGGATGTACGGCCAGGTCCAGCTCATCGCCGCCGGCGGCATCCGCTCCGGCGTGGACGTCGCCAAGGCCCTCGCCCTCGGCGCCGACGCGTGCTACATCGGGACGGCCGCGCTGATCGCCCTCAACTGCAACGCCCCGCTCTACCTCGAGGACTACGAGGCGCTCGGGACCGAGCCCGGAGCGTGCCACCACTGTCACACCGGCCGCTGTCCGGTCGGCATCACGACCCAGGATCCCGAGCTGATGGCCCGCCTGCCGATCGATGAGGCCGCGGACCGGGTCGCGAATTTCCTGACGGCGATGACGCTGGAGGTCCAGATGCTGGCCCGAGCGTGCGGCAAGGCCAACATCCATGACCTGGACCCGGACGACCTGCGTGCCCTGACGATCGAGGCGGCGGCGATCACCGGCATCCCGCTCGTGGGCACGCACTGGGTCCCGGGCGCCCCGACCGGGCTCGGTTGAGGGGTCGACCGGCATGTCGTTCCTGATCGGGTGCCCGCTGTGCGGGCCACGCGACAACGCTGAGTACCGCTACGGCGGCGAGGTCCAGACACGCCCCTCGCCCGGGTCCTCCGAGGCCGACTGGTCGACGTACTTGTACGACCGGCAGAATGTGGCCGGCGTCGAGCGGGCCTGGTGGTTCCATCGGTCGGGCTGCAGACGCTGGTTCCAGGCCGAGCGCGACACGCGCACCAACGAGGTGATCCGGGTCGGCTGGACCCTGACGGCGCGGGCGACCGGCGCCGCGGCCGATGGCTGACCGTCGCCTGCCCGACCCGGCGGGCGACGAGCTCCGCCGCTCGGAATCGATCGAGTTCCGGTTCGACGGGCGTCGCCACACCGGCCTCGGTGGCGACACGATCGCCTCCGCTCTGGCGGCTGACGGTGTGGACGTCCTGTCGCGCAGCTTCAAGTACCACCGTCCGCGTGGGGTGCTGTGCGCCGCGGGTAGCTGTCCCAATTGTCTCGTCGACGTCGATGGCGAGCCCAACGTGCGTGCCTGCGTGACGCCCATCTCGCCCGGGATACGTGTCCGCAGCCAAAATGCCTGGCCATCCTTGCGTCGTGACCTGCTCAGCCTCACCGACCGGTTCGACCGCTTCCTGCCGATCGGCTTCTACTACAAGACGTTCATCCGGCCTCGCCGCCTGTGGCCGCTCTATGAAGGCGTCCTCCGGCGGATCGCTGGTCTCGGTCGGATCGACATCAGGGCGCGACCCGACTTGCACCCGCGCAAGCGCCACCTGCATGCCGAGGTTGCGGTCATCGGCGGTGGTCCGGCCGGCTGTCTGGCCGCCCTGGAGGCGGCCGGCGCCGGGGCACGAGTCGTGCTGGTCGACGATGGCACCCGCCTGGGCGGTCACCTGCGGACCCGAACGCGCACCCTCGACGGGGACCCGCGGATCGCCGGGCTCCCGGGCCCGGAAGCTGCGAGGAGACTGGCGAACCTGGTCGCGGCAGAGCCTCGCATCGAGTATCTGCCTGGCGCGACCGCGATCGGCATCTACGACGGCGGGCTGGTCGGCATCGCACAGGGCTCGACCTTCGTGCGCGTGCGCGCGCGTCGCATCGTGTTGGCCACCGGGGCTGCAGAGCGTCCGGCGCTGTTCGACGCCAACGACCGACCCGGGATCATGCTCGCGTCGGGGATCCTGCGGCTGGCCCACCTCCACGGTGTCCGCGCCGGCCGGCGCGCGATCGTCGTGACCGACGATGACCACGGCTGGCGCCAGGCCGCCGAGCTGATCGCCGCCGGAATCGAGGTCGCCGCGATCATCGACACGCGAACGGCGACCGCAGAGCCAGCCGAGGCAGCGACCGTCCGGGCGGCCGGCACCGACGTCCTGGCGGGCGCGACCGTCCTCGCCGCGGTGGGTCGCTCACGAGTCACCGGCCTGCGGGTGCGCGTCGAGGACGGGACCGAGCGGACGATCGCCGCGGACCTCGTGGCCATGGCGACGAGGCCGGAGCCCGTCGTCACGCTC
The DNA here is from genome assembly GCA_038915165.1 of Candidatus Limnocylindrales bacterium. Taxonomy (GTDB): domain Bacteria; phylum Chloroflexota; class Limnocylindria; order Limnocylindrales; family CSP1-4; genus SPCO01. Next base: position 25,961 of record JBCLDE010000024.1, on the reverse strand, counting down.
GCTGCGCAGGCCGGTCTGCCGCTCGTCTTCGAGGAGCGCCTGGCCGAGTGGGTCCCGCTGGCGGGCTCGGCCGATGTCATCGTGATCGGGCAGATGACCGGGCTCGTCGACGACGGACTCATCGCCGCGGGTGCCGTGCTGGCCGGCCGCCTGGCAGTCGGTCGGGACCAGGCAGGCGGAGCCGCCACCCGACACAGGGAGCGCGTCGCGGGGGCGTTCGCGGCCCTCCCTGATCCTGCCCCGACCGCGCTCCCGGTCGGGCGCAAGCCGTTCGTCTGCCTGTGCGAGGACGTGACGACCAAGGAACTCGCCCAGGGAGTCCGCGAGGGATTCGCTTCGCTCGAAACGCTCAAGAGATACAGCACCGTCACGATGGGCCCCTGCCAGGGCAAGCAGTGCCACGGCAATGCGGCCCGCGTGACCGCCGCGATGCGCGGGGTGTCGCGCACGACGACGGGCCTGACCACCTATCGGCCGCCGGTCCAGCCGGTGCCCCTCGCCGTCCTGGCCGGCCCGCACCTCAACCCCGTCCGGCGGACGGCCCTCCACGATCGCCACGAGGCGGCGGGTGCGACCTGGATGGACATGGGAGACTGGAAGCGCCCCCTCCACTACGGCGACGTTGCAGCGGAGTGCCGCGCGGTCCACGAGCGCGTCGGGCTCATCGACGTGTCCACCCTCGGCAAGCTCGACGTCCGCGGCCGCCACGCCGGCGAGTTCCTGGACTGGCTGCATCCCAACCGCTTCAGCGACCTGCGGGTCGGACGCATCCGCTACCGGGCGATGACCGACGACGCGGGCATCATCCTCGACGACGGGACCGTCGCCCGCCTCGGTGAGGACAGATATCTGGTGACGACCGGGACGGGCAGCCTGGACGCCGTCGACGGCTGGCTGCGCTGGTGGCTCGCGACATCGGACCGGCGTGTCGACGTGACGAACGTGACCGCCCGCTTCGCGGCGATCAACCTGGCCGGACCGCGAGCCCGGGACGTGCTGTCGCGGCTGACCGACCTCGACGTTTCCCCCGACGGACTGCGCTACCTGGACGCCCGGGAAGGGCTCGTGGCCGACGTTCAGACCGTCATCCTGCGCATCGGCTTCGTCGGCGAGCTCGCCTACGAACTCCACGCGCCCGCCGACCAGGCTGCCCACCTGTGGGATGCGCTGATGGCCGCCGGCGCCGAGTTCGGCATCCGCCCGTTCGGCGTCGAGGCCCAGCGCGTCCTGCGCCTGGAGAAGCAGCACGCCATCGTCGGTCAGGATACCGATGCGCTGTCCGACCCGCGCGGGGCGTCCATGGGCTGGCTGATCAAGGCTGACCGGCCGGACTTCATCGGGCGCGACGCCATCGCCGCCCTGGCTGAGCGCGGTCCGCGCGACGTCCTGACCGGCTTCGAGATGATCGGGACGGCCGTCCCGGCCGAGGGGGCGGCGGTCGTCCGCGACGGACGGCCGATCGGCCGGGTCACCAGCAGCAAGTGGAGCCCGACCCTGAGCAGGGCCATCGGGCTGGCCTGGCTGCCCGCCGAGGACGCCGTCGAGGATCGACCGATCACCATCAGGCTGGGCACGGGGCGCGGGGGCTCGACCGCACCGGCGGTCGTGCGGACGAAGCCGTTCTACGACCCGGCCGGCGAGCGGGTGCGATCGTGACGGCCGCGCTCACGACCGTGGTCGTGCGCCGAAGCGCCCTGGAGGCGACCCACACCGCGCTCGGCGCCACGTTCGTCGCCGACGCGATCCGCTGGCCCGAGGGGTACGGCGCGGCGGACGCGGCGGCGGACGCGACTGCCGTCGCCGGTGCCGCCGGACTGGCCGAGATCGGGCCGCTGGACGAACTACTCCTTCGCGGGCCGGGTGCACTGGTCGCCGCGGCCCGCCTGGCGACCGGCAGCCCCGCGGCGACCATCGGTCGCGCGGTGGCGACGGATCTGCGCGGTGAAGAAGGTGCCGCGTGGTTCCTCGGACCGGACGAGGTCCTGCTGCTGGCGCCCATCGGCGGGTCCGCGCTGGCAGCGCTCGCCACCGAGCTCGCCACGGACGAGGTGTCGGCGATCGAGATGACCGGTGCCCGGACGTCGCTGCGCCTCGCCGGCCCGACCGCGCCGGCGATCCTCGCCGAGCTGTGCCCGGCCGACACGACGCCCGCGACGATGGCCCCCGCCGACCTCGTCCAGGCCCCGCTGGCCGGGGTCCGGGCGTTCATCGCGCGCCAGGACGCGGGCGCTCACCCTGGGTACACGATCATGGTCGCTCGCGACGAGGCGGCTTACGTCTGGGACGCCATCCGCCACGTCGGGGCGTCACACGGCCTGACCCCGGTGGGGCCGGCGGCGGTCGCCCTGGAGGGTGTCCGGTGATCGGACCGCTTCGGCGCTGGCGAGTCATGCAGCCACGCGAGCTCAAGTCGAGCTATGACGTCGTGATCGTGGGCGGTGGCGTCCACGGCCTGGCCATCGCCTATGAGCTGGCCAAGCGCGGCATCCGCGACGTGGCGGTCCTGGAGAAGGCCTACATCGGCGCTGGCGGAAGCGGCCGCAACACGGCCATCATCCGCTCCAACTACCGGACGCCCGAGGGCGTCACGTTCTACGACGAATCGGTCCGGATCTACGAGGGGCTGTCGGTCGAGCTGGGCTTCAACGTCCTGTTCAGCCAGCACGGCCACCTGACCCTGGCACACACCGAGTCGGACGTGGCCGGGCTGCGCGTGCGGGCCGAGGTGAACCAGCTACTGGGCGTCGACTCGGTCGTCATCGACCGTGACGAGATCCGCAAGGTGGCCCCGGCCCTGGACCTGTCCGATCGCCCTCGCTACCCGATCCACGCCGCGCTCTTCCATCCGCCGGGCGGGGTCATCCGCCACGATGCGGTCGTGTGGGGCTATGCTCGTCGCGCCCACGAGATGGGGGTCCACATCCATCAAGGCATCGAGGTGACCGGAATCGACCTCGCCGACGGGCGGATCGCTGGTGTCCGGACCAGTCAGGGCCCGATCCGTACGGCGACGGTGGTCAACGCGACGGCCGGCTGGGCATCGACGATCGCGGCGATGGCCGGGGTCCGCCTGCCGATCGTGACCCACCCGCTCCAGGCGCTCGTCACGGAGCCGCTGAAGCCATTCTTGGACCCTGTCCTGGTGTCCGCGACGCTCCACGTCTACATCAGTCAGACGGATCGAGGCGAGCTCGTGATCGGCGCGGAGATCGACCCCTACGCCTCGTACAGCCACCGGTCGACGCTCGGGTTCATGGAAACGTCCGCGGCCCACGTGCTGGAGCTGTTGCCCTGCGTGGCCGGGGTTCGAGTCCTCCGCCAATGGGCCGGGATCTGCGACATGACGCCCGATTTCAGTCCAATCATCGGTGTCGTGCCGAGCGTGCCCGGGTTCATCCTGGACGTCGGCTGGGGCACGTATGGGTTCAAGGCCGGACCGGTCGCCGGTCGCCGGGTCGCGGAGCTGATCGCGACCGGGCGGACGCCGGCGGTGCTGGCCCCGTTCTCGATCGAGCGGTTCGCCACCGGGTCCCTGATCGGTGAGAGGGCAGCGGCCGCCGTGTCGCATTAGGCAGATCAGTGAGAAGGAGGGCGCACATGGCCGAGGCGGCAGGGGACGAACGACCCACCCACGAGTCGATCGCGCGGCGACTCGCCGCCGACGGCGTGACCTTCATGCTCGCGCAGTGGGTGGACATCCACGGCACGCCCCGCTGCAAGGGAGTGCCGGCAAGCGCCCTGGATCAGTTCCTGGGCGGCAGCGCCGGGTTCGCCGGCGCGGCGACCGTCGGCATGGGCCAGGGCCCGCATGACCACGACCTCATCGGCATGCCGGACCTCGCGACCTACACGCTGGTGCCCTGGGAAACCGGGTTGGCCCGCTTCGCATGCGACATCGAGGTCGACGGCCAACCGTGGCCGTACTGTTCGAGGACCGCCCTCCGCCGCCAGGTCGAGCGCCTGGCCGGGGCCGGGTATTCGCTGAAGGTCGGTGTCGAGGCCGAGCATATGCTCGTCACCCGCGGGCCAGATGGCTCGATCGCACCATTCGACCCGTCCGGTTTTGACACGCTCCAGAAGCCGTGCTACGACTTCAAGAGCCTCGCTGCGAACCTGGAGTACCTGCGCACGCTGGTGGGCTACCTGGAACAGCTGGGCTGGGAACCCTACGCCTCGGATCACGAGGACGCGACCGCGCAGTTCGAGATCAATTGGAAGTACGCGGACGCGCTCGACACGGCCGACCGCTACACGTTCTTCAAGATGATGACCAACCAGGTGGCCCAGCGGTACGGCGCCATCGCGACCCATATGCCCAAGCCGTTCAGTCACCTGACCGGCAACGGCAGCCATTTCCACTTCTCCCTGTGGGACGGGGAGGACAACGTCTTCCTCGACAGATCGGACCCCCGCGGCCTGGGCCAGTCGAAGCTGGCCTACCACTTCCTTGGCGGGCTGCTGGCCCATACGCGCGCCCTCTGCGCGCTCTTCGCCCCGACCGTCAACTGCTACAAGCGCCTGTCGGTGGGGGCGTACCTCACGGGCGCTCGCTCCGGGTTCACCTGGACACCTGCGTTCATCACCTATGGCGACAACAACCGGACCCAGATGTACCGGACGCCCGACCCGGGTCGGTTCGAGTGCCGTGTCGTGTCGGGCGCAGTCAACCCGTACCTCGGCCTGGCCGGCTTCATCGCGGCCGGGATCGACGGCATCGAGCGAGGTCTCGATCCGGGCGACCCGCACATCGGGCGCAACATGTACGACACGTCCCTGGAGGAGGCCCGCCGCGAGGGCCTCCGGTTCCTGCCCCAGAGCCTGTCCGAAGCGCTCGATGAGTTCGAGCGCGACGAGGTCGTACAGGGGGGGCTGGGCCCGGAGCTCGCCGCCGAGTTCCTGCGGATCAAGCGTACCGAGTGGGTCCGCTACCACAGCGACGTCAGTCGCTGGGAGGTTGACCAGTACCTGACGCTGTTCTGAGCTCGACCCGACCTATCCGAGGTGGTCTTCTCCGCACACGATGATGGTGGTGTGACATGACGGCGACCTGGCGCTTCTCGGCTCTCGCGGATCGGCACCGCGCCCTGGGCTCAGACTTGGAGGACTGGAGCGGGATGGGCACCGCGTGGACCTATGACAAGGAGATCCACGAGGAGCACGTCGCCATCCGCACGAAGGCCGGCCTGATGGACGTCTCCGGCCTCAAGAAAGTCCACGTCGTGGGCCCGCACGCCGCACACGTCATCGACCTCGCCACGACCCGGGACGTCCAGCGCATCTACCCGGGCCGCTCGGCCTACGCGTGCATGCTCAACGATGCGGGCAAGTTCACCGAGGACTGTATCGTCTACCGGACCGGGCCGACGGCCTGGATGGTCGTCCACGGGTCCGGCACGGGGCACGAGGAGCTGCAGCGGGCGGCGGTCGGGAAGAACGTGGCCATCCTGTTCGACGACGACCTGCACGACCTGTCGCTCCAGGGTCCGCTGGCGGTCGATTTCCTCGAGCGCCACGTGGCGGGCATCCGCGACCTGCCCTACTTCCACCACCTCCAGACGCGACTGTTCGACGCGCCCGTGATGCTGTCCCGGACGGGGTACACGGGCGAGCGCGGGTACGAGATCTTCTGTCGCGCCCAGGACGCCGTGATGATCTGGGACACGATCCTGGCCGAGGGCGCGGAGGTGGGCATCATCCCGTGCCGGTTCACGGTGCTGGACATGCTCCGGGTGGAGAGCTACCTCCTGTTCTACCCGTACGACAACTCCCAGATGTACCCGTTCGAGGACGAGGGCCCGGGCGACACCCTGTGGGAGCTCGGGCTCCAGTTCACCGTCACGCCCGGCAAGCAGGGCTTCCGGGGCGCACCGGAACACTACCGGCTCAGGGGCAGGGAGCGGTTCAGGATCTTCGGCGTCCTCGTCGACGGCGATACGGCCACCTCCGAGGGCGACGAAGTCCGGGCGGACGGTCGGAAGGTGGGGGTCATCACCTGTGGCATGTACTCGACCCTGACCGGGAAGTCGATGGCCATCGCGCGGATGGACGTGAACCGGGCGGTCCACGGCTGTCCCCTGGAGGTCCGTGGCGTCAGGGTCAACGGGCCGGCGATCGCCCACACCCTCCCCTTCGATGATCCGCTCAAGACGAAACGCAATGCGGTCGGCTGAGCCGCGGCCGGGGCGGCGACCCGCGCACGCGTGCGGGAGGTGATCCCGTGCTCGTCGAGGGCATCAAGAGCCGCCCCGTCTACGCGCCGCTGACACCCCGACCGGGCCGGCTCCACCTGGTCGTGGCCAACGGCGAGGGCGCCCTGGCCGTTACCGACCTCGTGGCGGCGGCACCGGACGGCTTCCTGGCCCGGACGCGGATCATCTACGTCCCGGGCGGCTCGGCTGGTGCGGGTCATGGGGCGCGGCTCGCATCGCTGGGCGCGGCGAGTTTCGTCCAGGTCCCGAGCGACGTGGTCGCCATGGCCGCCTTGCGCGCCGCGCTGGTGGACGCGCACATGGGGACCCAAGTCTATGCGGCCGGTACGGAGAACCTCATCGCCCAGGTCGTCCAGGCGGGGCTGGAGGCGGGGCTGGAACTTGCTGCCATCGGCGCCGAGCACCGCGGGTCGCTGGAGCGACGCGTGCAGTGCGTCCACTGCAAGGGGATCACAGAGCACGTCACGACGCAACCCGTGACCTGCAGCGGCTGTGGGCTGTCGCTCCTGGTCCGCGACCACTTCTCCCGGCGGATCGGGGCGTTCCAGGGCGTCTGCATTGACGCCGAGGTGCCCGGGACGGCACCGCCGCCCGAGGCGGTGTTCGCATGACGGCCGCTCCGACCTCGGCGCCCCGGGCCCAGGCGCCCAAGCTCTCGGTCACCGTGACCGAGGTGACCGAGATCACCCCGATGATCAGGCGTTTCAGGTTCGAGTCCGCTGCCGGGGAGGCCCTGCCGTCGTTCTCGGGGGGCGCCCATGTCATCGTCGAGATGCAGGATGGCGAGACGCTCCGGCGCAACCCGTACTCGCTGATGAGTCCTCCCAGCCAGACGTCGAGCTACACCATCAGTGTCCGCCGTGACGACGCGGGACGCGGTGGCTCGGTCTTCCTGCACCGGGTCGTCCGGCCCGGCCACCGGCTGACCATCAGCCGGCCGGTCAACCTCTTCCCGATCGACTGGCGGGCCCGCAGGCATCTGCTCATCGCGGGCGGGATCGGCATCACGCCGTTCCTCGCCCAGATGGTTCAGCACGAGACGGTCGGCAGCGACTTCGAGCTCCATTTCTCGGTGCGGGAGCGAGCCCAGGGGGCCTACCTCGATCAGCTGCAGGCCAGGTACGGCGACCGGGTCCACATCTACTGCGATGATCGCGGCGAACGCATCCCCGTGGGCGGCCTGCTGGACGAGCAGCCCCTGGGCACGCACCTCTACGTGTGCGGCCCGCCCGGCATGATGGCATGGGTGCTCTCCACCGCGCGCAACGCCGGCTGGCCGGAGGGGAGCCTGCACAGCGAGCGGTTCCTCGCGCCGGCCAGTGGCTCGCCATACGAGATCACGCTGGCGCTGTCACGGAAGACGGTCCGCGTCACCGAGCACCAGAGCATGCTCGACGCCATCGAGGCGGCCGGCATCGACGCCCCCTACATGTGTCGGGGCGGCGCGTGCGGGGAATGCGAGACCGCGGTCGTCGCCTGCGATGGCACGATCCTGCACAACGACGAATTCCTGTCGGCGGAGGAGAAGGCCTCGGGGCGCAAGATCATGCCCTGCGTGTCGCGGTTCGAGGGCAAGACCCTCGTCCTCCAGCGCTGACGGGCGAAGGACGGAGCGATGACCACGACGCCGATCCAGTTCCGGGACGAGACCTTTCGCGACGACTACACGTTCCGCAACAGCCCGGCGGGGATCCGCCGGTTCCCGTTCCCATTCCACGAAGACCGGTACATGTACGCCGTCAACATCGAGCCGCACACGCCGGGACCGGTCGGGACGGCCTACGAACATCTGATCGATGTCGACGAGCACTACATCGCCGAGATGCGTGACCGGGCGATCGTCCTCGCCGAGGACCCGCTGCGCTGCCAATCCCTTCCCCACATGACCCTCGCCGGCTGGGACCTGCTGGAGCTCCTGATGGAGGCCCAGGCCGGCTCGTACCCGGCGCATTTCGAGCTCCAGCGCGACGCCGATCGATGGCGCTGGATCAATCGACCGCTCGGCATCGACGACACGTTCACGTTCGGCGACGAGCGGACGCTGCCGTATGGGCCGATGGAGTACATCACGCGCCAGAGCCAGGGCGACTTCGTCATCGTCGACCAGCGTGACGGCAGCCTGTGGATGGACGCCGGCATGGTCGCGACCCAGGCCGATTGGTCGCTCGATTTCGACATCGGGATGAACTTCATGGAGTGGCATGGCCCGGTCCCGCTGGCCCACGAGCTCGGCGTCTTCGACCGGGCCCTGAAGTTCCTGCTCAACATCCGCCAGGGCCAGCCGGTCCGCCGCCTCAACTGGACGATGACGATCAACCCGCGCCTGGACACGAGTCCGGAGCACTATCCACGCTGGGGCACGGACCGGACGACGGTCACGCCCGACAACGTCGGCGAGAAGGTGCACCTCCGGGTCGAGCTCCAGAGCTTCTGGCGCCTGCCCCGATCCAACGCGATCGTCTTCCCGATCCGCTGCTACCTGCTCAGCCTGAACGAGCTCGTCGCGATCCCGAAATGGGCGCGCCGGCTGCACCGCGTGCTCGACACGTTGCCCCAGGAGCTGGCCGACTACAAGGGCCTCACCCGGTACCGGCAGACCACGGTCGAGTGGCTCGCTCGCTTCGACGATGGCGCGCCGACGTCGCCAGGCTTCTTCCCGGACTGACCGGGAGCTGAGCCGCCGCTGCCGTCTCCGCCCTTCGCGAGTCCCCTCGGCCGCACGTGCCCTTCCGCTCGGCCATATGCGCCGCAGTCTTACCGGCGGGGTATCGGAATTTGTCAAGGCGGATGAGGCCAGTCGGCAGGTTGGTTGATCCACGCGTTCTCGGGCAGGGTGAGGATGTTCGGGCGACGAAAGTGGCCATGAAGCTGCGGGCTTCCCCGATCGTGCCGAAGCGTTCCGGGAACACGGGGGCGAACTTCAACGTCTTGAACCATGCTTCGCAGTCGTTACTCACCCGTGGTCTGGAATGCGACCGGGTGACTTCCAGATCTGCCAGCAGCGCCGCGACTGTTTTGCTTGTCATCGACGTTCCCCGGTCGGCGTGGACAACCTGCGGGGTACCGTGGATCCGGAAAGCGTGGGTCATCATCTCCGCGGCGAGGATCGCCGACTCGGCCGGGTGACCGGCTTGCGTTCCTCGACGGCTTCACCGCCAACTTCTTCAGCGCCGGCGCCAAGCTCACGGTCAGCGAGGCGCAGCGCACCTACGCCCGCGACATCGCCGCGTTCGCCTCACCCAAGGGATCGCTCGACTGCATCGCTGCTTTCGCACGCACCGACTTCCGCGGTGATGTCGCCAAGGTCACGGTGCCGACGCTGGTCATCCACGGCGATTCTGACGCGATCGTCCCGTTCGAGGTGAGCGGCAAGCGCTCTGCTGGAGTTTCTCGCCAGCTGAGCACAGCGACACTGCTTGTGGGTCGCGCGGCCTGACTCGGCGCGTAGGAGTACGATCGTCGGACCGATGCCAGGAAAGAACCTGATGATCCACTCGACGACCACACACCCAGGCCGCCACCGGCCGACCCTCGCCGCCGCGCTTGCGGGGCTCATCGCCCTCCTCCTGGGCGCCTGCAGTCCTGTGCCAGCGCCCAGTTCGTCCGTGCCGCCGAGCTTGAGTCCGTCCAACTCGGCCGGCCCGTCCGCGAGCTCCACCCCGAGCGCGGCCGGCGCTCCGGCAGCGTGCGCGAGCGCCGATATCCAGGCCACCGGTGGGCCGTGGGGCGGCGCGGCCGGCAGTCGCGGGTCGGACATCGTCGTCGATAACCGGGGCGTGGCGGCATGCCTGCTGCCCGCCGGCGCCACGATCGCGCTCGTCGATCAGCGCGGGACGGTGCTTGTGGCGAACACGCCGGCGCGGGTCGGAACCGGCCCGGAGATCGCGCCGAACGGAACGATCGGTTTCTCGCTCGTGTTCGGCAACTGGTGCGATCAACCCGTCAGCCTGCCGTTGCACTTCCGCCTGGCCCTGGCGAGCGAAGCGGTTGACATCGAGGGCCTGTCGGTGTCGACACGCGACGACCTACCGCCGTGCAACGGTCCGGGCCAGCCTGCCGTCCTCTCGACGAGCGACTGGGAACTCCGCTGACCCCGGCCTACCGAACGCTGTAGCGCTCGATCGAACTCCAGGTGCTGTTCGCATTGAACGTCGTGGGGTTCGCGATCGAGCGGACGTACCATTCGCCGCGCGTCGCGAACGTCCACGTATATGACGCCTGGCCGGCCGAGTTGACGTAGACGTTGCGGTTCGTGAACAACACCCAGCGGCTGCCGACTCGACGGTAGACCGCAAGGGTCACCTTGGCCGTCGGCAGATCGGCGCGCGACGGCCGAACGGTCGTGGTGAACGTCACCTTCCTGCCGCGGCTGACGACCTTGACCCCTCCATTGGCCGTCGGGCGCAGGAGTGCGATCTGGCGGACGACGACCCTGGCGGTATCGCTCGTTACCGCCGCGAGATCGGGTGCACCATCGAAGACACCTCGATAGTAGAGGTTGTTGGCCGGCCGGTAGGGAAACGAGGCGTTTCCGCCCGCGTCGGTCGTCTGCGTCGCGATCGGCTCCCACGTGATGCCGTCCCTGGCGCCCTGGAGCGCGAAGGTCCTGCCGGCACCACTCGCCCCGAAGGCCGCATTCACGACGACCGTCTCCCCCCAGGTGATGATGCTCGACGACGGCGTGATCGTGAGCACGGCCGTCGGCACGGCCGGATCGATCGGGCTCGACGTCAGCAGGACCGGCGAGAGATCCAATCCGTTGTACCGGTTGAGATCCACCCGACCGCTGATGCCGGGAACCGAGCCGCTCGACGTGTATTGCCAGAAGGTCCAGCCGATGCCGCTCCAGTTCTCCGCGGGAACGAGCGGAGCCGGTTCGCTGGTCCAGTGGGCGACCCATAACGTCCGGTAGCCGTTCGCCGCGAACCAGGTCGTGTCGCCCATCGCGTTCTCCCAGAAGTTGGGGCTGGTGTAGATCATCGGCCGGACGCCGGTGACTGCCGTCACGCGCTCCAGCCAGGTTCTGACCCAGGCCTGCATGTCCGGTACCGAGAGGCCGTTGGTGACCTCGACGTCCAGGGCGGGGACCAGGTCCCCCCGGACCGGCGTGGCCAGCGACAGGAAGAAGTTCGCCTCGTTGAGCGCGTCGTTCGGAGCGCTGTCAGGGTTGGCGTAGTGATAGGCGCCCATCGGGATGCGGGCGGCGTTGGCGCCGGCCCGGTTGGTCGTGTACCACTCGTCGGTGGTCAGGCTGCCGGCGCTGGCCCGGATCATCGCGAACTTCTTGCCGGCCCCGGCCACCTGGTTCCAGTCGATCGCGCCCTGCCATTTGCTCACGTCAATCCCCTCCAGGTACGAGGGCGTCGGGGTGGGGGTGGGTGTTGTCACCGGCTGGAACAGGACCGTCGCGGAATAGACGAACGGCACGTCGAACTGCTCGGCGATGCTCTGGCCGTTCAGCTCGCTGATCTGGTACCAGCTGTCGCCGGAAATGGGGTCACCCGCGCAGGTCGCGATCCACGGGTCCCCGATCACGGTCAACTCCACGCCGACCTGGGTGCCGGCACTCACGGTCACCGCGATCTCGTCGCTCGTCGAGGGGCCGGTCCGAAGCCTCACCCCATCGCATGCAGCCTCCATCGGGCTGGCCGCGAGGACCGGCTGCGGCGCCGGGAGCGAGACGAACCCGACCAGCAGCAGGGCGGAGAGGAGCGCCGATACGAGTCGGCTGGAGGGGGCGGCGCGACTGGGGAGTCGAAGAACGTCGGGTCGCATGGTTACCTCGTGCGCTCGTGCCCCCACGCCAACTCCGACAGCCGCGCGCTCAACGAGTACCCAGAGGGGTCAGACCGCACCGGCCCAACTGGGGGCCCTTCGCACCAAGATACACGACGACGCCAGAAGGGCCGAGTCAGGGCTCGGGGCCTGCGCGTCCGGCATCAGATGCGCGACGGGTTCAGCGTCAGCGCGACCAGGACGGTCGCCGTGGACGCCGAACGAGCCCTCGCGGCGTTCACGAGTGCATCGCTGCGCAAGCACTGGCTGCCGGACGCACCGATGCGTCAACGCCCGACGCGCGCCGCGTTGTCGGCACGGTTCGACTGGTCGGATCCGCCGTCACGGGTGGTCGTCACAGTCGTCCCGCAGGGCGCGGACAAGACGCTCGTGGCCGTGACGCACGAACGTCTCCCGGATGCCGAGTCCGGTGAGCGGCTCAAGGCCGCATGGCGCGAATGGCTCGGCGAACTGAAGTCGGTCCTCGAGCGGAGCTGACAGGAGGGTCGGCCACGGCGACGCGGGCCCCGGTCGTCGCTGCCGTGCCCCTCGAACCGCGTGAACGTCGTCCTCGACGAAGAGCACTCCACGAAGCTCCAGCGCCTCGCAGAGCGGACGCACACGAACCCGGGGACGATCGCTCGTTCCCTCCTCGCGACCGCCCTCGACGAAGCCGACCCCGACGCGCGTAACGTCACGTCCCTGCTCGACGCGATCCCGGGCGCCTTCGAGCGGGCGGAGCAGGGCCGCGAGGAGGCTCGCGCCGGCCCGGGGACGGCGCTCGAGGACCTCTGATCGGTGGCGAGCGTCGTCGTCACACCGACCGCCGTATCCGATCTGGCTCGATTGATCGCGACGCACAGCCTGCCGGTCGACACGAAAGCGCGGTTCAAGCGGTCGGTCGCCTTGCTCGAACGATTTCCGCAGATCGGCGCGCCACTCCAGGGCCGATGGATGAACTACCGCTTCGTCCTGGGACCATGGCGCTGGATGCTCGTCGTCTACGTTCATGACGAGGCCCTGGACCGGGTCGCGATCGTCTCGATTCAGGATGCACGGAGAAGTTGAGGCTGCGACGTCCGCCCGATAGCGCGATCTTGCCTGACCGTTCTCGTCGTGCGCGTCGCGAATCGACGGGCCGCGATCGCGGATGGATCAGGCGTCCGCTGGGAGGAGCCGAAATGGCCTGCCACGCGGTCCAGCGACCGCCCGGAAGTGGCGTTCGTCGAGGGTGAGGAGGTCCACGATGTCATGGCGCTCCGCGAGGACCACGAGGGAGGCATCCGCCAGACCCAGTTCCAGATCGCGATACCGTCCGATCACGTCGGCAGCGCGAGCGACATCGTGCGCGTCCATGGACTCCAGCCGGTAGGCGCCGCCAGCGACCTGCTGAAGGAGCGCAGCGGCGGCGGCGGCGGATACGCGGGTCGCAAGCAGGTAGTCCAGCTCCGCCAACACGAACGGGGACAGCAGGAACGGTCCGCCCACCTGTCGGAGCACGGCCACGGTCGCATGATGATGGCGTTGACTCCCATCGATCGCGGCCACCAGACCGCTTGTGTCGAGGATGATCACCGGTCGCCGAAGCCGTCCAGTTCGTCGTCGACGCGCTCCGCCAGGTCCGGCTGGCCGCTCTCGAACAGCGGAAGCGTCGGCTCGGCGACCTGATGGCGTGCCGTCACGAGTTCCACCCCCTCGCGAATGAGCTCCGCTTCGCTCCGACCAACCAGCTTCGCGGCTCGCTCAAGCGCGCGCTTCTGGCTGTCGGTCAGATAGACGGTCGTCTTCTCCATACCATACACGGTACCATACATGGTCGCGACGATCCGACTCGGGCACGATGATCCGACCAAGGCGCCAGCCGATCCACCGCGTGTCGTTCGGTGCGACGACCACGGAGAAGGCCTCGTCGCAGTCGCACCTCATCGACCCGTGCGGCGACCCGTGCGGCGATCCGTGCGGCCCAGGTCGCGGGCGCGGCCCACGCCGTAGAGCGCTGCGCCGATCCCTAGTTATACTCTTGGTATGAAAATAGCCGTGTCCGTCCCGGACGACGTCTTTGATCGTGCCGAGGCCCTGGCCCGTCGCGAGAAGCGATCACGAAGCGACGTCTACAGCGCGGCCCTGCGTGAGTACGTGGCTCGACACGCGCCGGACGACGTGACGGAAGCGCTCGATCGCGTCGTCGCCGAGGTGGGGGAGGCGGATGACACGTTCATCCGGGCGGCGGCCGAACGGGTCCTGCGCGCAACCGAATGGTGATCTCACAGGGCGAGATCTGGTGGGCTGACCTCGCATCATCGACCGGTTCGGGCCCTGGCTATCGGCGACCAGTCGTGATCGTCCAGGGCGATGCGTTCAACCGGAGCACCTTGGCGACCGTGGTCGTGGTACCCGTGACGAGTGCGCTGCGCTGGGCGGACGCCCCAGGAAACGTGTTGCTGACCGTTCGCTCGACGGGCCTGGACCGTGTCTCCGTGGCGAACGTCTCCCAGGTCGTGGCGGTCGACCGGGAACGACTGACCGAACGCGTTGGCAAGATCGCGCGCGTGAAGCTCGAGCTCATCCTCGCGGGCATCGATATCGTCCTGGGTCGGTAGGCCATGGCGACAAGCGGGTAGGGGAGCGTGACGACCACCGAGCTCATTGCGAACGCTTGAGATTGACATCTGAGGAACATCAGATACCATCCGGTCATGGCACCCACAGCAGAAGCCACCTTCACCGAATTCCTGCGTGACCCGAACGCTATCGTTGCAAAGCTCGAGCGGCAGGATGTCGTGCTCCATCGCCGCAATGCTGAGGATCTTCAACTGAGCCTCCGATCGCGGAGTGAGGCGAGCGACGAGGGAGTTCGGGTCCTGGCGCACCTTCTCGCCCAGGCCCTCGCGGACGACGTCGTGCGCGACAGGCTGGTGGCAGCAGCGGCGGCGATCCCCTGGATCCAGTTCCTTCCGCCAGCGTCTCGACAGATGTTCGTCGAGGAGTTCATCCGTACCGCGGAGGCAGCGTCCGAGCTGGGTTCCATGGTCCCGGTCGCGCAGCTCCTCCTGGAATGGAAGTCGACGGCGGCCATCCATGCGGACCCGATGCTCGCCGTTGAGCTGAATCGACCGCTCGAGGAGATCGGTGACCACGTGACCGCCCCGATCGGTGACTGACCGGTGCCCAGGCGCGGCGACCGCGTCGCGCCACCGCCGGCGTCGGGGGAGTGGGACCTACGATTTGGCGATAACGCTGCGGTCGAGGGTTGGGCGCAGCTGTCGAGTCAGGCCCCTGGGCCGTCGCTCACCGCATGGACGATCCTTCGTACGGATCCGCGTCGCCGCGGCGAGCGCCAGCACCCACTGAAGGGAGAGCTCGCGACGCGATCGATCAACGGGCCGGGCGGGCCTGGTATGCCATCGACGATGAACGCCGAATCGTCGTCCTGACCTTCGCGGCGGTTGGCCACCCATCCAGGACCGACTGATCTCCAGCATGCCGCGGTCGCCGGTCGCCGGTCGTCCCGTACACTCGCGGCTGATTCGACCGGCCGGGCAGGCGATCCGATCGATCGTGTCCCACTGCGCAGATGATCATCGTCCGGCAGGAAGGCCTAAAGGTTGCGCGGCATTTGTCGAAGACACCTACGAGGCCGAAACCCGGCGTGCGGGTCGCGCAATGCGGCTTCGAGCGTCGATGATCCAGCACGGGATCACTGGCACGACAACCGCGCTTGACGATCCCCGAGTTCTGCCTGAATTGCGGGGTCGCCAAGCGTGAATGGCCCGGTAGTGATGCCCAGGCGGATCACCCATGGTCAAGGGCAGATGATATAAGGTGCGCCTTGGTGATATCATCCCCGTATGGAACGCACCCAGATCTCGCTGACGTCGGACCAGATGCGTCGACTGCGCGCCGAAGCACGGCGCCGGCGGGTGCCGATCGCCGCCGTCGTCCGCGATGCCGTCGATCGCGTCGTCCCCATTGACCCCGGCGACCGACGGGCCCGGTTCGAGCGGGCGCTGACCGCGGTGGGCCGGTTCGACTCCGGGGCAGGGGACGTGGCGGCACGGCACGACGAGATCGCCGGCGACACCGATTGGTGACGCGCATCTTCGTCGATACGAGCGCCCTCCTGACTCTTCTCGATCGCGCGGATCCGCGACACCAGACGGCCAGGGCGACATACGAGCGGCTGGGCGACGCGGAGCTCGTCACCCACGGCTTCATCGTCGCAGAGGCGCTGGCTGTCGCCCGGAGACGCTTCGGTGTCGACGGGGCGATCGCGTTGCTGGATGACCTGCTGCCGGCGATCGAAATCCACGCGGTTGACAATGCCGTCCAGACCGCAGCGATCGCGCGCTATCGAGCCGCGCTGCCGTCCGGGACGTCGTTCGTGGATATGGTCAGCCTCGAGTTCATGGCGCGAGAGACCATCGACACCGCATTCGTCTTCGACACCGACTTCGCGACCGCTGGCATCGAGGTCATGCCCGGATAGGACGAGGCCTACGTCCAGCTGCTGGCCTACAAGGATGACCTCGGCAACCCGCCGCTCCTCGTCGTCAGCGACATCGAGCGGATCGAGATCCACACGAACGTACCACTTGACCGGAGTGACTAACTTGACCTATCCTGTACCTGTGGAAGAGCCTCTCCTTCCGACGATCGAGTTCTCACCGGCCAAGGCCCAGTTGTCCGATGTGATGACGCGTGTCTTCCACGGTCACCAGCCTCGGCTCGTCTCACGGCATAACGGCAAGGAGCAGATGCTCCTGGTCAGGCCAGACGATCTGGTATCGATGCTCGTGGATCACCAGTTCGACGTACGCGCGGTGTACGACCCGGATGGGGTGACGTTGCGGATCCAGGATCTCGGGATCCTTGGCTTTGGCGAGACGCTTGACGAGGCTGTCGTGGATCTGCTCGACGAGCTCCGCGCCTACGCCGGGCGGTACTTCGACGAGCCGGCGCGCTACCTGGCCACGAGCCGCGGTGCCCACGCTGCCACCCTGCTGCGGTTTGCTCTTTCGGGCCCTGACCAGCAGCGAACGATGCTCGGCGTCGAGGAGCCGCCCGTCGAACCCGAGCTCGTCGCCGCCGGTTGAAGACGCCCACCTGGGACGAGTTGGCCGAGTTCCTTCGGTACGACGGGTGGCGAGCCGTCCGCTCGACCGACCACGAGTTCTACGAGAAGACCCTGCCCGACGGCGAGATCCTCCAGACGCACGCCTCCAGATCGGGCTCCAAGACGGTGAGCCCGGGCCGTTTCAAGACGATCCTGACGGACCAGCTGCGCATCGGCGAGGATTCCTTCTGGACTGTTCTCCGGACGAAGCAGCCCGTACCTCGTCCCAGCCCAGGTCCAGCACCAGCGCCGGTTTCCCTGCCGCTCTGGTTGGCGCTCGCGCTCGACCGCGAAGGAGGCCTCCGTCGCACGGAGATCGCGACGCTGGATCACGCTGCAGCGGTGGCACGGTTGCACGAGATTCGCTCACGACGTCGGCCTTGAGGATGGCTGGGACTGCCGGGCAGACCTTCAAAGCCGGCGGCGGAGACAGCCCCACATCTCTGGTCGACGGTGAAGATCAGCTACACCATCACGCTGCTCTTGTGGACGCCCGTTCGGGGACGCCGGCGCTCGGCTGTTTCGTGGTGGAACACCATGCTGGCTTCGGTTGCGAAGCACGAACGGCGCTGAGTGGATCCTCCGCCTACGGCCAGGACCGCGGGTCCACACATGACGGGTTCGCATGTTGACATCACTCGTTCATGAGTTAGGCTTCACTTCATGAAGCAGACCATGATCACCACGGGCGGCCAGGTCTCGATCCCGGCTGAGGTCCGGAACCGGTGGGGCACGAGACGGCTCGTCGTCGAGGACCGCGGCACGGAGCTGGCCTTTCGGCCCATGCCGGACGATCCCATCGGCGCCGCTCGGGGCGTGCTACGCGGACTGGAGATCGCGACGCCGACATCGGGTGACGTCCGGCGCCAGACGCGCCAGGAGGAGGACGACTCGACTTCGGTGCGGGGAGTGCAGCCCTGACCGTCTTCGACGCCCAGGCGATCATCGCGTTCCTTCTGGACGAGCCGGCCGCTGCCGACGTCGAACGCGAGCTACGCGAGACCGCTCACTCCGCCCGACTCAGCGCCCTGAACCTCGCCGAGATCATCGACGTGATGACCCGGATCTACCACCGAACGTCCGTTGAGACGATGGACGCGCTCGCCCTCCTCGAGGCCGGCGGACTCCAGGTTATTCCCGTCGATGGCGACATCGGGATCGACGCGGGCCAGCTCCACGCCCGCTTCTACGACCGTCGAACGAGCCCCTTGTCGATGGCGGATTGTGTCGCCCTGGCCACGGCAAGATCCTTCGACGACCCGCTCGCCACGTCCGATCCGCCGCTGGCCACGGCCGCCCGCGCCGAGGGTATCGAGATCGTGCCTCTCCCTGACACGCAAGGCCGGAGACCGACTGCGTGACGCCGCTCCCGTACACTCGCTCTTGATGTCGCCCGACCGGGTCGACCAGCGGGGAAGGGGAGCGTGACGACCCAGCCAACCCTGACGCCCGCAGCCTTCGCGGCGAAGTGGCGCGGGGTGACCACCACGGAGAAGGCTGCGTCCCAGGAACACTTCATCGACCTGTGCCGGATGCTCGGCGAGCCGACGCCGCACGAGGTCGACCCGATCGGCAGCCAGTACGCGTTCGAGAAGCGGGTGGTCAAGGCGGGTGGTGGAGATGGCTACGCCGACGTCTGGAAGCGCGACTTCTTCGCCTGGGAGTACAAGGGCAAATACAAGGACCTGAAGGCGGCCTACGTCCAGCTGCTCGGCTACAAGGACGATCTGGGCAATCCGCCGCTCCTCGTTGTCTCGGACATCGATCGGATCGAAATCAGGACCAACTTCACGGGCCTCTCGCCGGTGGTCAAGACCATCACGCTCGACGACCTGGCGGCGGACGACCCATCCGCCGCGCTCGTCCTGCTCCGCGACGTGTTCGTGGCGCCCGAGGAGTTCCGTCCACGGATCGAGCCCGCCCAGATCACCGAGAAGGCCGCCAAGCATTTCGCCGAGATCGCCCAGGGCCTGCGCTCCCGTGGCCATGACTCGGAGGCCGTGGCCCACTTCCTCGATCGGATCCTGTTCTGCCTGTTCGCCGAGGACGCCGGCCTGCTCCCCAAGGGCATCCTGTCGCGCCTCTCTCAGGCCTCGAAAGGCCGCTCCGACGTCTTCTCGAACTCGCTCGCCGAGCTGTTCGCGAAGATGAGCCAGGACGGCGGCCTGTTCGGCACGGAGGAGATCGACTGGTTCAACGGTGGCCTGTTCGAGTCGGCTGACGTCATCGCGCTGACCGGCACGGAGATCACGACGCTCGTGGAGGTCAGCAAGCTCAACTGGGCGAAGATCGAACCGGCGATCTTCGGCACCCTCTTCGAGCGCGGGCTCGACCCGGACCAGCGCGCCCAGCTCGGCGCCCACTACACCGACCGCGACGCCATCTGGGGCCTGGTCGAGCCGGTGATCCTTCGACCGCTCCGGCGTGAGTACGCCGAGATGCAGGCCCGCGTCACCCAGCTGATCCTGTCCGGCCGGAAGGTCACCAAGGCGACCCGCCGTGACGAGAACCCGATCGCCGTCTTCGAGGCCTTCCTGGATCGACTCCGAGGCGTCCGCGTGCTCGATCCCGCCTGCGGTTCCGGCAACTTCCTGATCGTCTCGCTGTGGGCGCTCAAGGACCTCGAGTTCGAGGTCATCCAGTGGGGCTCGCTCGTGCTCGAGCGACCGATGCAGCTCCCGCAGATCGGCCCCGAGGCGGTTCTCGGCATCGAGCTCAACGCCTACGCCGCCGAGCTCGCCCGTGTGACCATCTGGATCGGCGAGATCCAGTGGATGATCCGCCACGGCCTGGGCTACCGCCGCGACCCCATCCTGCGGCCGCTCCACCACATCGAGACCCGCGACGCGCTGCTCGACCTGACCGACCCAGCGAAGCCGCAGGAGGCCCGCTGGCCCGAGGCGGAGTTCATCGTGGGGAACCCACCCTTCCTTGGCAATCGACTCCTTCGAAGGGGCCTGGGCGACCAGTACACCGAGGCGCTCTGGTCGGTGTACGACGACCGCCTCCCCCATTCGTCCGACCTCTGCTGTTACTTCCACGAGAAGTCGCGGGGCCAGATCGCATCAGGCCGCGCGCGTCGCGCTGGGCTGTTGGCGACTCAAGGTATCCGCGGCCCAGCAAATAGACGCGTGCTCGAACGCATGAACGAGTCGGGGGCTATCTTCTTCGCGCGATCGGACGATCCTTGGGTCCTGTCGGGCGCAAACGTCCACATCAGCTTCATCGGACAGGACGACGGATCGGACCGCCTGAGAGAACTCGACGGTAAGCTCGTTCCGTCTATCCACGCAAATCTGACCACCGGCCTCGACCTGACGCACGCCCAACCGCTTCGCGAGAACGCAAACGTAGCGTTCATGGGCGACATCAAGGTGGGACCGTTTGATATTCCGGCCGATGTTGCTCGAGACCTGCTCGCGGCCACGAATCCCGACGGTCGAGCAAACCGTGACGTCGTTCGCCCGTGGGCCAATGCCTCGGATCTCACGGGACGTGGTCGTGGCTACTGGATCATCGACTTTGGCCTCGACATGAGCGAGGCGGAAGCCGCCTTGTACGAGGCTCCTTTCGAATACGCCCTCCGGAGGATCAGGCCAGGTCGGCTCAAGGTCAACGCGATCTGCTGTCGCATTCGGTGGTGGATCCATCACAACGCCAGGCCCGAGATGAGAGCAGCCTTGAAAGGTCTGGATCGATACATCGCGACCCCGCGCGTATCCAAACATCGCCTGTTCATCTGGCTCGACGCCGATGTGCTTCTGGACAGCGCCGCCGTCGCTATCGCGCGGAACGACGACTTCGGATTTGGTGTTCTGCATTCTCGAGCTCACGAACTCTGGGCTAGGGGAATGGGGACCCAGTTGCGCGAGGTCGAGTCCGGTTTCAGATACACATCGTCTACGACCTTCGGGACGTTTCCGTTCCCAGAAATGACTGGCGAGCAACGCGAGAGGGTAGGGGAGGCGGCTCGCCGGCTCGTCGCGCTTCGGGACGGCTGGCTAAACCCGCCCGGTGCCGATCCGGTCGAGCTGGAGAAGCGAACGCTCACGAAGCTCTACAACCTAGGCCCCACATGGCTGGTTGATATTCACCACGAATTGGATGCCGCCGTGTTCGCCGGGTATGGACTGGATCCAGCCGCCGAGGCCCCTGAGATCATGGCCGAACTTCTCGCATTGAACGCCATCAGGGCTGAGAGGCTGTGAATCTTTCGGCCGGGGGGATTCCCAAGTCGGCGCGTCGCAGCTACGATTCGCGCATGGACACCACGCTCTTCGACCTCCCGCCCACGGACGCCACGCCTGACCAGCCGGAGGGCCGCGGCCGGCCCCGCCTCCAGCGCCCGCAGCGTGACCAGATCGAGCTCCGCCCGAGCGATCTGGAGAGCCTCCTGCCGCCCGATCACCGGGCCCGCCTCGTGTGGGCCTTCGTGGAAGGGCTCGACCTTGACCCGCTCTACGCCGAGATCCGGGCCGTCGAGGGCCACAGCGGCCGCCCGCCGATCGACCCGGCGATCCTGACCGCGCTCTGGCGGTACGCGACGCTCGAGGGCGTCGGCTCGGCGCGGGCGCTCGATCGCCTGTGTGCCGAGCACGACGCGTACCGCTGGCTCGCTGGCGGGGTCGGGGTCAACTACCACACCCTGGCCGCGTTCCGGGTCGAGCATGCCGACGTCCTCGACGCGCTCCTGACCGAGAGCGTCGCGGCCCTCCTCGCCGACGGGCTCGTCACGCTCACCGCGGTCGCCCAGGACGGGATGCGCGTGCGGGCCGCGGCGGGCGCCGCCTCGTACCGCCGTCGGCCGAGGCTCGAGCGCTGCCTGGCCGAGGCCGAGGCCCAGGTCGCCGCCCTCAAAGCCGAGCTCGACGATGATCCGGCGGCGACCTCGCGTCGGGTAGCCGCGGCCCGCGAGCGGGCGGCGAGCGAGCGGGCGGCCCGCGTCCGGGCGGCCCGCGTCCGGCGGGCGCTCGAGCACCTGCCCGAGCTCGAAGCCGCCAAGCGCCGGGCGGGCAAGCCCGCCGCCTCCGCCCGGGCCTCGACGACCGATCCCGAGGCACGGATCATGCAGATGGCCGACGGCGGCTACCGCCCGGCGTACAACCTCCAGTTCGCGACCGAGGCCGAGGGCCAGGTCATCGTCGGGCTCGAGGTCGTGACCGCCGGCACCGACCAGGGCCAGCTCAGCCCGATGGTCCGCCAGCTTCGGACCCGCTACGGTCGGGAACCCGACGCCTGGCTCGCCGACGCGGGCTACCTCACGACCGCCGAGATCGACGAGCTCGCGACAACCGCCTGTGGCACGACCCTCTACCTCCCGGTGCGAGCACCCGAGGACCCGACCCGCGACCCCCACCAACCACTCCCGGACGACTCGCCGGCCGTCGCCGCCTGGCGGGTCCGGATGGGTACCGACGACGCGAAGGAGCTGTACAAGGAGCGGGCCGCGACCGCCGAGTGCGTGAACGCGATCGCCCGCAACCGAGGCCTCGGACGGTTCGGGGTCAGAGGGCGCGAGAAGGCCAGAGCGGTCGGCCTGTGGTTCGCCCTCGCTCACAACCTCATGCGAACGGTCGTTCTCCGGCAGGCCGCCGTGGCGGCCTGATCCGAGCGGCAACCACCCGGGCGCGAGCCTCTCCGGGCGACACGGTCCACGCCGCTCGGCTTGGCCACAGGGGCGCCTGCCGCACCACCGACGCGATCGATCGACGTCATGACCACCCGAATGCGTACGCCCCGGCTCACAACCGGGCGGGTCCGCGGCAGTAACGATTTGTTCTCAGGCTCTGAGGCGGCCCAGCTGATCGAGTGGTCCACGCCACCCGATCGCGTGTTCGAGCAATCCGAGCCGCCGTCGTTCCGCTGGTTCCCGGGTGGCCACACGAACCTCGCCAACAACGCCCTCGACCGGCACGTGGCGGCCGGTCATGGCGATCGTTCCGCTCTCATCGCGCTCGACGAGCGCGGCGGTCGGACGTTCAGCTACCGGCAAGTGCTCGGCGAGGTCGAGCGCGCCGCGGCTGCCATGCGCGGCCTGCGTCTTGGTCGTGGCGACCGCCTGACCATCTACATGCCGACCTGCGCCGAGGCCATCGTCGCCATGCTTGCGGCCATCCGCATCGGCGCGATCCACTCGGTCGTCTTCGCCGGATTCGGTGCGGGCGCGCTGGGAGACCGGATCCGTGCCAGCGGCTCACGGCTTGTTCTAGCCGCCGACGTGACCTTCAGGAAGGGCAAGGAGGTCGACCTCAAGTCGATCGTCGACCATGCCCTGAGCGAGGACCCGGGAGCGGTCGAACACGTCGTCGTCCTGCCGCGGGGAACGGCCACCGGGGCGATGTCGCGGCCGCGCGACATGACCTGGGCCGAGTTCCTGGCCGCCGGCGCCGGACAGGATGGCAAGCTCGCCGACACCACGACGGACGACCCGGCGTTCATCCTGGCGACCTCCGGAACGACGGCCAAGCCCAAGCTCGCGGTTCACACGCATGGCGGCTACCAGGTCCAGATCGCGGCGATGGGTCGCTGGGTCTTCGGGCTCGAGCCCGGCGAGGTGTGGTGGTCGATGTCGGACATCGGCTGGGTCGTCGGCCACAGCTACATCGTGTACGCGCCCCTGATCGCCGGCTGCACCACGATCGCCTACGAGGGTGCGATCGACTACCCGGACCCGGATGCCGTCTGGCGGATCATCGAGGCGGAACGTGTCCGTGGCCTCTTCACGTCGCCGACGGGCGTGCGCCTGCTGATGCGCTATGGCGAGGAGGGCCCGCGCCGAGACGACCTGTCGAGCTTGCGGCGCGTCGTCTGCGCCGGCGAGGTACTCAATGCGCCGGCCTGGGAGTGGCTCCAGCGGATGGTGCTCGACGATCGCGTGCCCGTCATCGACCACATGTGGCAAACGGAGACGGGCGGCCCGATCTTCGGCAACCCCTTCGGCCTCGGGCTCCTGCCAATCAAACCGGGATCGGCCGGCCTGCCGCTGCCCGGGATCGAGGCAGTCGTCGTCAATCCCGACGGGTCGCCGCTCCCAGCCGGCGAGAAGGGCGTGATGCTCATCCGGCGGCCGTTTCCCGGCCTCATTGCCACGCTCTGGGGCGAGCCGGAGCGATACGCCACCGACTACTGGCAACGCATTCCGGGCGGGTACTACGTGGGCGACGCGGCCCACATCGACGCCGATGGATACGTCTGGTTTGCCGGTCGCGCCGACGAGATCATCAAGATCGCCGGTCATCGGATCGGCACGATCGAGGTCGAGACGGCCTTCCTGCGACAGCCGGCGGCCGCCGAGGCCGGCGTGACGGGTCTGCCAGATGACCTGCGCGGCGAGGTCATTGCCGCATTCGTCGCCCTGAAGGTCGGCCACGAGCCGTCGGAGGAGCTTCGCCGGGAGATCCTGGCAACCGTCCGGGAAGATCTCGGGCCGGTGGCGGTCGTCGGTTCGTGCTCGTTCGTGGCCATGCTGCCGAAGACGCGCAGCGGCAAGATCATGCGGAGGGTCCTCAAGGCGGTCGCCCTCGATCGCGATCCGGGCGATGTCAGCACCATCGAGGACGAGGGATCGATCGAGGAGGCACGCCGGGCCGTCGAGGAGCTGCGGGCGGAGATCCGCTGAGCCGTGGCCGACGCGCAGGGCGCCTCGAGCCGCGGCAAAGGCCGGCGGGTCGATGCCGTCTTCTTCGACCTGTTCGGGACCCTGCTCGATCTGGCCGCGCTCGTCGACGAATGCGAGGCAGCGGCCCCGGGCCGGGGCGGGGAGCTCGCATCGCGCTGGCGGATGCGGCAGCTGGAGTTCAGCTGGCTGCGGACGACGATGGGCTCGTTCGCCAACTTCGATCGCGTCACCATCGACGCGCTCGAGGCCGCGATCGTCGAGCTGGGCATCGAGCTCGCGGCGGAGTCGCCTACGCGCTCACCCCGGCCTTCGAGCGGCTGCCGGTCCATCCCCCTGTTCCGGGCTTGCTCGCCGGTCTGCGCGCGGCCGGCCTCCAAACGGGCATTCTTACCAACGGGTCCCGGCGGACGCTGGACCGGGTCATCGCTCGGACGAGCCTGGACCAGATCGTCGACCACGCCCTCTCGGTCGATGCGATCGGCCGGTTCAAGCCTGATCCGAAGGTGTATCAGCTGGCCTGCGATGCGAGCGGCGTAGCGGCGGCGCGGATCGGCTTCGTGACCGCCAATGGGTGGGATGCGGCCGGAGCTGCCAGTTTCGGTTTCCGCGTCGCCTGGCTGCGGAACGACCCCACCGCGCCGTACCCGCGCGTCGGCGCTCCGTTGCCGATGATCGCGACGTGGGAGTCACTCCACGACGTATTCGTGGTCCCCACCGAGCAGCCGCGGCACGCTTGAGGACGACGGCTCAGTGGTAATCTTCGGGGCCAGAGTTGGGACCAGTGGGCTCCGAGCGGGAGTAACTCAGCTGGCAGAGTGTCTGCTTCCCAAGCCTCTTGCGCTCAGCGCTGTGGCAAGGCTCGTGGGACCCCGGGGCGTAGACGGTCGAGTTATCCGCTGACGTTTCCCCATCTGAGGGGCCTCCAACGACCAATGCGCCCGTTGGAATGGCCCGGCTTGGCACACGCCCGCCTCAGCAGCAGTGAGCCTGGGACGCGATCTGGGCGTTCAGCGGAGCCGAGCGAGGATTTCGGCTCGCTTTGCTTGGTACTCCGCCTGTGTTACCAGACTTGCGGCCCGGAGGGAGTCAAGTTCCTCCCTGCCCATGCCGTGGTTCGAGATAGGCATGGACGTAACTTCTGCAGCTTGACAGAGCATGTCCGAGTTCATGGCCAACCAAAGTCCACCTCGACCCGCGTGGGGCCGAGCTGCTCTTCCAGGTCTTGACCGAGCGCGAGGAGCGGGCG
>JBCLDE010000023.1:0-30261 GCA_038915165.1 Candidatus Limnocylindrales bacterium | reverse complement strand
CGGACTCGCTCCACGTTCAGCAGCACCAGTACCTGTATCAATTCATCAAGCCATGTCCCCGTGCCGGGTGCGAGACCGCAAGTCTTGACCCGCGGTTCGCATGGATGGACGGTGACTGGGAGGGGGCCATCCCGGCCGAGTTCGAACCTTACCCCCGTCGTCGTTTGACAGTCGGGACGATGGCCCGGACACTTCGAGCACTACCCGAGACCCGGGTCGAGCCCATCCTCCCAGTGCCCTGAAGGAGTCCCCATGTCTCGACTGACTCGTTGGCTCGCCCCCAGCACCACGGTGCGCGCCCACTGCGACCTGCCGTGCGGCGTGTACGACCCGGAGCAGGCCCGCATCGAGGCCGAATCGTGCTTCCGGATCATGGAGAAGTACCAGGCCAACACCGACGAGACCTTCCGCGCCAGAGCGATCGTCGTCAAGGAAGAGCGCGCGGATCTCGTGAAGCACCACCTCGACGTCCTGTGGCACGACTACTTCAAGCCAGAGCATATCGAGAAGGTCCCGAATCTCCACGAGCTCTTCTGGAATGCGACCAAGCAGGCTTCCAAGGTCAAGGCATCGGTGGATCCGGCCGACGGCCGGAAGCTGCTCGACCTGATCGATGAAGTCGACGCTGCATGGAAGGCGACCGGCGGGCTCGAGAAGACGCGGGTCGCCGGCCGACCGGCCTGACCCACCTTGGCTGACTCGAAGCCCCGTCGTTCGGCGGGGCTTCATCGTGTCCGGGGCCCGTGGCGGGTGGCCGTCATCGAGGGCAGCATGCGTCCGGCCATCGAACCCGGGGACTGGCTGCTCGTCGATCCGACCACGGACCGATGGCCTCGGCGCGGCTCGGTCGTCGTCTTTCGCGAACCGGAAGGCGGCGGCCTCGCCGTCAAGCGCGTCGCGGCCGGACCGGGCGATCGGGTCCCGTTCGCAGACGGCTACCTGGAACTTGCCGACGATGAGGCCTGGCTGCTCAGTGACGCCACCACGGAACAGGCCGCGGAGGCCGGCTTCGGCGAGCCTGTGGACTCTCGGCGATACGGTCCGGTTCCGCTGGAGCTGCTGGTGGGGCGGGCCTGGTTCCGCTACGCGCCGTTCCGGCGGATCGGACGCATCCCGCAGATCGATCGGGCGCCGTCCTGAGAGGGGACCGGTCACATCGTCGTCGCCCAGCAAGGCTTCGCCCTGACATTGCAGGACGGCTGGGAGAGCCTGCTCGTTGATCAGGCTGTACGGCCGATGCTCGCGAGCCCCAAGCGCGGCCTGATCGGACGGGCACAGCCGCGGCCGACCCGCGATGCTCCCCCGGCTATGAGCCGGATTCCTACCCGCTGGCTAGCATGGGTCGTAACGTGACCCTGCGAGGCTCGCTCGTGCTCACGACGTCGATGATCGAGCGTGAGCGAACCCCATCACATGCCGATGTCGGCCATGGAGCCCCAGCGCTAGGAATGGTGTTCATACGGGATCGCGGAACGCGCGGGAGGGCGCGGGGGCACCCGCTGCGCGGAACGCGAAGAGGGAGCCCGCTGCGCGGGCCGACGGAACGCCCGCTGAACGCGAGGGGAGGCCCGCTGCGCGGGCCGAGGGCGCCCGCTGCGCGGGCCGAGGGCGCCCGCTGCGCGGGCCGAGGGCGCCTATCCTCAGCCGACGGAGGAGACAGCCATGACGACCGATACCGCGTTCGACCCGACCGCCCCGCTGCCCGGGTCGCCCGACCCGTGGGATTACACAGGGCAACCAAGCGTGAGACCGACGCCGCCCTTCCACATGACGGACATGATCGCCGCCGAACCCGCCCTGGCGCGACGGATCCTGGCCAGCGTCGGGGCGCCCGGCGGCGCCGGAGCCACGCTCGCCGACCTCATCCGGACCACGCTCCAGGCGGGCGAACCGGTCGTGGTGACCGGCTGCGGCACCTCTGAACATGGCGCTCAGGGGACCGCCGACATCCTGCGCGAGGCGGCGCGGGCCGTCGGCCTGACCGAGGCCAGCGTCGAAGCCGCCCAGGCATTCGAGCTATCGCTGGATCCGCCGTCACGCGGCCTGGTCATCGGCGTCTCGCACGAGGGCGCCACCGGCGCCACGAACGCAGTTCTCGCCGCAGCCCGCGCAGCCGGCGTGCGAACGGCCGTTCTGACCGTGAGCGGCCGCTCCCCCGCCGGCGCGTTGGCGGATGTCGTCGTCGAGACCCACGAACTCGACCAGGGCTGGTGTCACACGATCGGATATGTCAGCCCGCTGCTGGCCGCGACAGCCGTTGGTGCGCTGCTCTCGGGCCGGCCGCTGGACGCCGAGGCCGTCGCAGATCTCCTCGCGGCCGGCACGCGCGACGAGGCCGGGGCGGAACGGATCGCCGCTCACCTGGCCGACGCAGGACACCTGCTGGTCATCGCATCCGGCTGTGACCGGACGGCGGGCCGGGAACTCGTCCTCAAGGTGGAGGAGGCCTCGTACCTGCCGTCGGCCTACCGCGACCTCGAGACATTCCTGCACGGCCATCTGCCGGCGACCGGTCCGGAAACGGGCCTGGTGCTCGTCCTGACCGATCGGGACGGGCGGGCGGCCCGTCTCGCCCGTGCCCGCAGCGCGCTGGCGGCGGCGCGAGTCATCGGGCTGCGGACCGCCGCCATCCTGGCGGCCGATCTCGACTCGGAGCTGGAGCCGAGCCTGACCCCGGCGGGTCGTCTGCTGGTGCCCGAGGCGCCTGGCCTGCCAGGTCCCGTGGCCGCGCTGCTCGGGTCGGCCACGCCATTGCAGCTGCTGACCGAGCGACTGGCCCGGGCCAGGGGCACGAACCCCGACCCGATCCGACGCGACGACCCGCTCTATCTCGCAGCAGCCGAAGCCGCCGACGCCTGACCTCGCGGGCGCTATACCTGCCCGATCAGGACCTCGCCCATGACGTCGATCATGTCCAGGTCCCAGGGCAGGAAGTCCTGGAGCATGATCCGATCGGCACCCACCTCGGCGAAGCGCCGGACCACGGCCCGTGCCTGCTCCGGAGTCCCGGTCACCCAGCGCGTCAGGCGCTCAGCGAGCCAGGCCTCGCCGTCGGCGTCGGATCCGAAGGCGCGCATGGAGGCCTCGACCCGCCGCGCCACCTCGGCATCATCCCGCCCGATCAACACGCCGGCCATGATCGAGCGGCTCAGCGTCGCCGGGTCACGCCCGATCGCCTCGCACGCCGCGTCGAGCGCGGCAAAGACCTCGCGGGCATGGTCGGGGCTTGCCGACGACAGGTTGAACTCGTCGGCGTAACGGGCAGCGATCCGGTATGAGCGCGGCGACCCGGACCCGCCGACCAGCAGCCGGGGACGGGCGCCCCCGATCGCCGTCCGCGGACGACCGGGCACATCGACCGGCTTGGGCTGGAACCTGGCGTTGTCGATCGTGACCTGGTGACCCTGGAACGACCAGCCATCCGGCTCTCCCCACAGCCCCAGCAGGATCGCGAGCTGGTCTTCCAGCAGATCCGCGCGTTCCTTGATGGGCGGGAAGGGCAGCCCCAGCTGGCGATGCTCGAGCTCGTTCCAGCCGGCCCCGACGCCGACCTCGATCCGGCCGCCGCTCATCTCGTCGACGGTCGTGACGACCTTGGCGAAGTTGCCGGGATGCCGGAACGTGACCGGTGAGATCAGCGCGCCCAGGGTGATTCGATCGGTTTCCCGGGCCAGACCGGCCAGGACGGCCCAGGCATCCGTGGTCGGGCGGCCGGCCTCGCCCGGGAAACTGGCGTAGTGGTCGGAGCGGAACAAGCCTTCGAATCCGTTTGCCTCGGCAGCCTTGGCGATCGCGACCTGCTCGCCGTAGGTCAGGCCCTGCTGGGGTTCGATCATGAGTACGAATCGCATCATGTCCTCGCGTTCGTGCGGATGGTCGGCGTTGACGAGATGATTTGGATGGATATGATGGTTCACGTGCCAAGAACCATCACCTCGTCCACGCGCCCCACGAGGTCCGTCGCCAAGGCCGCGATCATCGCCGACTTCCGGGCGTCGATGGGTGAGCTCAAGTGTATCGGCAGCGAACGCCTCCTCCGCCAGGGCATCAGCATGACCCAGCTCCACGTCATGCACCTGCTCGACGGCCACGGCGAGATGGCGATGAGCCACCTGGCCAAGATGCTGGATGTCTCGGTCTCCAGCGCCACTGGCATCGTCGATCGGGTGGAGGAGCGAGGCTTCGTGGAGCGCGACCGCGTCCCCACGGACCGACGCGTCGTCCTCGTCCGGATCACCGATGGCGGGCGACGGATGCTGGATGACGTAGAGGTCCTTCGCGAGGAGATCCTCGAGCGCATCCTGGACCGACTGGACGAGACCCAGCTGGTACGCGTGGCCGCCGCTCTTGACGATCTCCGGACCGCCGGCGCATCGACACTGACGGATCGCGGATCCGGTGCCCACCACACGCACGAATCCCAGGGGAGGGACTGACCACTCATGGAGGCATTCCCGGAGGAGTCCAGCGAGTCTACCCCGTCGCTCGCCGAAGATCCGGCTCTCGGCCTGAGCCATCGCGCGAAGATGGAGGTCCTCGTCGCGGTCATGCTCGGCCTGTTCCTCGGCGCCCTGGATCAGACCATCGTCGGTCCTGCCCTGCCGACCATCGCGACCGACCTGTCCGGCAACGACTACTACGTCTGGGCCGTCACGATCTACCTCCTGACGAGCACCATCAGCGTGCCGTTCTGGGGCAAGCTCTCCGACATCTACGGTCGCAAGCCGATCTTCATGATCGGCATCGTCATCTTCCTGATCGGTTCCGCGCTGTCAGGCCTGAGCCAGAACATGGGCATGCTCATCGTGTTCCGGGGCATCCAGGGGATCGGCGCCGGCTCGTTGTTCCCGGTGGCACTCGCGGTCATCGGCGACCTGTTCACGCCGGCTGAGCGGGGCAAGTACCAGGGCCTGTTCGGAGCCGTGTTCGGCATCGCGTTCGTCGTCGGTCCGCTCGTCGGCGGCTTCCTGACCGAGAACATCAGCTGGCACTGGATCTTCTACGTCAACATCCCGCTCGGGCTCGCCTCCCTGTACGTCATCAACCGCCTGCTGCCGACGGTCAAGACGCCGCGTGCATCGAGCGATTTCGACATCCTTGGTGGCGCGATCTTCACCGTGGCCATCACCTTCCTGCTCGTCGGCCTGACGAACAAGCAGTTCGGCGACTGGACCGATCCCACGGTCGGCGGCTTCATGGTCGTGGGCCTCATCGGGATCGTCCTGTTCCTCCTCGCCGAGACACGGGCGAAAGAGCCGATCATCCCGCTCCACCTGTTCCGGAACCGGACCTACACGAGTTCCATGGTGGCGACGTTCTTCGCGAGCTTCGCCTTCTTCGGGGCGGTCATCTTCCTGCCCCGCTGGTTCCAGTTCGTCCACGGGTTCAGCCCCACCTGGTCGGGCCTGGCCGCCCTCCCGCTCATGATCGGGCTCATCTTCAGCTCCATCGTGTCCGGGCTCATCGTGTCGCGGACCGGTCGCTACAAGTGGCTGACCGTCGGAGCGATCGTCATCATGGGCCTCGCGACCGCCCTCATGACCCAGCTGACGAGCGACACGCCGCTGCCCGTCGTCTGGCTCTGGATGTTCCTGGCGGGGTTGGGTGTTGGCCCGACGTTCGCCGTGTTCACGATCATCGTCCAGAACGCCGTACCGTTCCATGAACTCGGGGTGGCGACCTCGAACCTCACGTTCTTCCGGCAGATCGGGGGGACCGTCTCGCTGGCGATCGTCGGCACGATCTTCGGGACGACCTTCACCGAGCAGGCGGCGCCGCAGATGACCGCAGCCGGCGTCCCGCCCGAGGTGGTGGCGGGCTTCGGACAGGCGACCGCCAGCGGCCAGCTGGATTTCAACCAGTTGACGGGCGTCGGCGACCTCGGCGCGGCGATCCTCGGGGCGCTCCCGCCCCAGGCCAAGCCGATCATCGAACCATTCATCACCAACATCGTCGCGGGTATCCACCAGGCCTTCAGCGTGGCCGTCGCCCAGACCTTCTGGATCGGCGTCGTGGCCGCGATCGTGGCGGCCCTCGCAGCCTCGACCATGCACGAGCACGCCCTTCGGACATCGACGGGACCGGCCCGGGCGACACAGCCGGCGCAGCCACAGCCCATCGCCGAGTAACGCCCGGCTCCTCCTCTCCTCGACGGCCCCGGTGGACCCCACCGGGGCCGTCGTTCGTCCCGGCGGGTAGGATGGCTCCGATGGACGCGCGACCCGCCCCCTACCCTGCCCCGTACCCCGCCTGGCTCCAGGCCCCCGGCACGTCCGATCGCCCGTTCGAGGCGGTCCTGGCCACCGCGGACCTGCCGCTCGGGGCGATGCGCCGGGTGAGCCGGGGCGACCTCGACGTGCTCCTCGCCCACACGACGAACGGGATCGTCGCCACGGATGACCGATGCCCGCACATGAGCGCGCCGTTGTCGTTCGGCGACCTGGACGGCTGCGTCGTCGCCTGTCCCCTCCACGACGGCCGCTTCGACCTCGCCAGCGGCGACCCGGTCCAGATGCCGACGACAGGTGGCCTGGACCCTGACGGCGTCTATCACCCGGTCTGGACCAAAGGCGGGCGTGAGCCGAAGGCCGACGTGCCGGGCAAGAAGGCGGAGGTTCGACGGCTGACCCGGGTCCGGCGCTTCCGCTACTACCCGCTCCGGATCGTCGACGGGCAGATCGAGGTGGCACTGCCCGTCGGCGCCGATCCGGGTCAGACGACCCGCCGCAGAGCCCGGATCCACCAACCCGCCGCTGAGACGACCGGCTAGCGGAGCTCCCCCTCCAACGCGTCCGGCGCGGCGGCGGCGAAGGTGCGGATGAATTCCACGGCGTCATCTGGGTCGTCCGTGATATGCAGCAGATCCAGGTCCGCCTCCATGATCGTCCCGGAGACCAGGAGGGTGTCGCGCATCCACGCCACCAGCCCGGCCCAGTGGGCTCGCCCGACGAGCACGACCGGGAAGTGGCGAACTTTGCCGGTCTGGATGAGCGTGAGCGCCTCGAACAGCTCGTCCAGCGTCCCGAAGCCGCCGGGCAGGATGACGAAGCCGTCGGCGTACTTCACGAACATCATCTTGCGCGCGAAGAAGTAGCGGAACTCCACCCCGAGGTCCACGTACGCGTTCAACCCCTGCTCATGGAGCAGCTCGATGTTGCACCCGACGGACAGGCCGCCACCCTCGCGGCAGCCACGATTGGCGGCCTCCATCGTGCCGGGGCCGCCGCCGGTGATGACGGCATAGCCGGCTTCCGCGAGTTTCCGGCCGATGGTCCGTGCCTGCTCGTAGACCGGGTGGTCCCGGGGCGTCCGGGCGGAACCGAAGACCGTCACTGCCGGCCCGAGATGGGCCAGGGCGTCGAACCCCTCCACGAACTCCGAGAGGATGCGCAGAGCCCGCCACGTGTCGGTCTCGAGAAAGTCCGGGCTGGGCCTGCGCTGGAGGAGCTTCTCGTCCTCTGTCGAAGCCGGGTGGCCCTCCATCATCTGGGCGGCCTTTGGCGTCACCCACAGGCGACCCGCCCGACGCAACCCCGGTGTCATGTCGTTCATCCAGCTAGGATGCCACCTTGGAGGTGGTCGTGCGCGTTCGCTGGATCGGGGCCGCGGGTCTGATCTCGGTCGGTCTGGTCTGGATCGGCCAGGGCCTGGGTATCCTGCGCGGCTCCAGCTTCATGGTCGGCGACCCGACCTGGGCGGCGATCGGCGCCATCCTCATCGCCTGTGGGGCATTCGTCGCCTGGCTCGCGTTCAGGGATGCGCCGCGGCCTTGACCCACTCTGTCCAGGTCGTCTCGGCCCGGCCGACGGTGACCTCGTTGCCGTGCCGGATCAGCGGCAACCGAAGGAGGCGGACGTCGGCCAGCAGGCGCTCCACGATCGCCGCGTCGTCCATCCGCAGGTAGCCCAGGCCGGCGTCGCGATAGGCCTTCGACGTGTCGTCGAGGAGCGCGCGGGCCCCCAGGCGTTCCACGAAGCGCCGGAGCTCGCCCGGCGCGATCGAGCGCTTCCGCAGATCGACCAGCGAGACCAGCGTCCGACGCTCCTTGAAGAAACGCAGGGCGGCTCGCGTCGCCTGGTCGTTCTCCAGCCCGAAGATCTGGATGACCGGGGCCGATGCGGCGGACTGGTTCACAGACGGCATCTGCCAAGCGTACCGTCGGGGGTCCGCGCTGGGTGCGCCCGGGGTACCATCGCGAGCATAGTCAGGAGGTGTCCCGAGTGACAGTCTGGTTCACGGTCAAGCTCGACGATCAGCCCGGATCGCTGGCGCGCGTCGCGACGGCACTGGGCGATCGTGGCGTCAACATCACCGGCATCGTCGGCGTGGCCGAGGACACGGACGGAGCGCTCATGCTGACCACGTCCGACGCTGCGGCGACCCGTGAAGCGTTCGCCGCCCTGGATCTCCCATTCGAGGAGCACGACCCGACCGGCGGGATCGTTCCGGATGCGATGTCGGTCAATGACCTCCGACCCGGCGCAGCCGGCCTCGGCTCGTTGAGCTGATGACCAAACGGCGAACGGTCGAGACGGCGGCGATCCGGTTCGATATCGTCGATCGCGTCGAGGGGATCTCCGGGGTGGCGGAGCGTGTCGCGGCGCTGGGCGGGCGGATCCGGGCGCTGGCGACGGTCCGCCAGATCGATGGCGATCCGCCGCTGACCAGGATCGAGCTGGAGGTCGAGGGCGTCACGGAGATCGCCCTCGTGGCGGCGCTGGAGAGCCTGGCCGACGTCCGCGAGATCCACCTGACCCGCGCCCTGGACCGGATCTTCGGCAAGCGGATCATCGTCGTGGGGGGCGGTGCGCAGGTCGCCCAGGTCGCCCTCGGCGCCGTCAGCGAGGCGGATCGCCACAACCTGCGCGGCGAGCGGATCAGCGTGGACACGATCCCGCTCGTCGGCGAGGCCAATATCGCGGCCGCCGTCCGGGCGGTGGCGGACCTGCCGCGTGCCCGTCTGCTCGTGCTCGCCGGCTCCATCATGGGTGGCGACATCAGCGTGGCGGCCGAAGAACTTCGGGCCGTGGGCATCCCGATCATCGCCCTGAACATGGTCGGCTCCATCACGGAGCACGTGGACCTCGTCGTCTCCGATCCGGTCCAGGCCGGCACGATGGCGGTCATGGCCGTGGCCGACACAGCCACCTTCGACCTCGAGCGTCAGCGCGGCCGGCGCTACTAGGCCCGGCCAAGGCCGAGACGAGCGGCGATCCCGGCTGCCTCGGTCCGGCTCGACACCCCGAGCTTGCCGAGGATGTTCGAGACGTGGACGCCCGCGGTGCTTTCGCTGATGAACAATTCCGCCGCGATCTGACGGTTCGTCCGGCCGACCGAAAGGAGGGCGAGGACGTCGCGCTCCCTCCGCGTGAGGCCGAAGGGATCGACGACCGGCACTGGACCAGGTTCGGGATCGAGCGGCCCAGCGGACCCGGCAGCCGGTCCCGGAGCGACCTCCGGTGGGGCCGCCAGGGCGATCCGGGCCCGCGCCGCGAGCGACTCGATCTCCGTTCGGAGAGGACGAGCGCCAAGCCCGGACGCGATCTCGCGGGCCTGAGACAGAGCGGTCGTCGCGCCGGAGCGATCGCCGCTCACGAGCAGGGCGTATCCCTCGCGCCAGCGACAGTAGGTGACGAGGTACGGACGCTCGCGCGCGGTCCATCGGTGGCTAGCCTCACGCCAGGCGTCCGCGTCCGGCGCGCCGCGCATCCGGGCGTCCTCCGCCACGATCGTCGCGGCTTCGGCGCGGGTCTCCTGCGCATCCGGACCGGACTGTCGGGCGAGGCTCGCAGCCAGGATCGGCTCGAGCGCGCGCTGGATCTCATCGCCCGCTCGGATGGCATCCTGCTCAGCCGCCGGGTCGCGGCGCGCGCGCGCCACCTCGGCAAGATCCGCGGCTGCCCTCGCGCCGAGCCTGAGCAGGCGGAGGTGATACCAATACCAATCCGAGTGCGAGATCTGGGCAAGTCCGAGCCGGACGGATCCGAGCGCATCTGCTGGCCGGGCCTGCCACAGGGCGAACTCGGCGCGAGCGGCATGGAACGGACCGCTGAACTGCGACTCCACCGGCACCCCCTCCAGGAGCCGACCGAGCTGGTCCAGTCGGGCGGCGGCCGTGTCGTCGCCCGACGCCACGAGAAGACCGACCCATCGAGCGAGACCGTACCGGTCGTTGAGCACGCTCGCGTACTGGATCGCAAAGCTGTCGGCAGCGAGGCGAGCCGCGTCCGCCCAGCGACCGAGATCGAACGCGAACAGGACGCCGTTCTGGCGGATGAAACTTCCGTATGAGATCGCGATGCCGACGCGCTCGGCGACGCGGATGCCCTCGTCGACGATCTCGGCGGCGCGGGCACCCTCCCCGCTGAAGAACAGCGCGTCCGACAGGTTCACGTAGGCCCGCCCGATGTCGTCGACGTTGCCCAGGTCCAGGGCGATCCGGAGGGCCTGCTCGAGGGCTGCCACGCCGTCGTTGCACCGACCCTCGGCCACGAGATCGAGCCCAAGGGTGTTCAGAGCGTGGCCCTCCGGTTGGCGGGCCCCCACGCGACGTGCGATCTCGATCGCCTCCTCGCACAGGCGCCGCGAATCACCCCATCGATCGAGCAGCATGAGCAGCTGGCCGAAGCCGGACAGGACGCGGGCTCGTTCCGGCGACGGCGGATCGGCGGGCATCATCGCGACCGCCTCCTCACACGCGGCGAGCGCGCCCTCGGTATCGCCGAAGCTCCAGAGTGCGCGACCGAGTTGCTCCCGGAGAATGGCGCCGCGAACCGGGTCCTCGGCTGCATCGACGGAAGCGATCGCCTCACGACGGAGGGCGACGTCCCGACGGGAATCTCCGGCGAGGAAGGCGGCCTGAGCTGCCCTGTTGAGCACCTCGACGCGTCCGAGATCGCCGGCGCTACCCGGGTCGCCGACGCTCACCCAGAGCTCGAGGACGCGCTCGTAATGCCGCTGAGCGTCGGCGAACGCGTACGCCTCCTCCGCCGCCTCGGCGGCTCGTCGGGACGCGTCGAAGGCGTGCCGGTTGTCGCGCGCGGCCGACCAGTGGAACGCGAGCTCGGCCCAGTGGGCGGCCGCCTGCGCCCCGTCCCCCGCGATGCGCTTCGAAAGTGCCTCCGCGAACGCCCGATGGAGCCGTAGGCGCTCGCCCGGCAGGAGGTCCTCGTAGGCTGCCTCCTGGAGCAGGGCGTGGCGGAACGAATAGCCCTCCTCGTCGAGGCCATCGGACGCCGTCACGAGCAGGTGGCTCCCGACGGCGGCGCGCAGCGACTGCTCGAGGGTGGACTCGGTCTGGCCTGCCACCGTGGCGAGGAGCTCGTGGTCCACCCGTCGGCCCGCCACGGCGACCACGGCGATCACCGCCTGGGCGGTCTCGGGAGCGGCGGCGATCCGTGCGAGGAGAATCTCACGGAGCGTGGACGGCAGGCGCTGCGATCCGCTGGTTTCCCGACCGGCCACCAGCAGCTCCTCGACGAAGAACGGGTTGCCGTCGGAACGTCGGTGGATCCGATCCACAAGCTCCGTGGGCGGCTCCTCCCCGAGGATCGCCGCCAGCAGCTCGCGCGTCTCGACGGCCCCGAGGCGCTCGAGATCGATCCGCTCGATCCGTCCGCTGCGTTCGAGCTCGGCCAACCATGGCAGGAGCGGGTGGCGTCGGTGCAGTTCGTCGGACCGGAAGGTCATGGCGAGCAGCACGCGATCGGAGCGAAGGTTGCGGATGAGGAAGGCGATCGTCCCGCGCGTCGCCGGATCCGCCCAGTGGAGATCCTCGACGACGAGGAGGACGGGTGTCGTCGCGGCGAGCCGCTGGAGAAGGCCCAGCAGCGCCTCGAGCAGGCGGGCCTGGAGCCATTCGTTCTGGACGGTGACGTCGACGGGCCGATCCGCGGGCGCGAATGCCGGAACGAGCCGCGCCAGATCGGGACCCGCGGACCCCACCGCGAGGCTCAGCTCGGCGGGGTCGATGTCCCGGATCAGCCCGCGCAGCGCCTCAACGATCGGACCGTATGGAACGCCCCCCTCGCCGATGTTGGCGCAGGCACCCCGCATGACCCGCATCCCGCGTTCGGTGGCGGCTCGTGTCGCCTCGCCGATGAGACGGCTCTTCCCGACCCCGGCCTCGCCAGAGATCAGCAGGTGGACCGGCGTGCCGAGGACGGTCGCATCGAGCCCTCGTTCGATGCCGCGAAGTTCGCTCTGGCGCCCGACGAGGATCGGGCTGACCACACGGCCAGTCATGTCGCCAATCATACGCACCCGGTCTCGCTCCTCGGCCGCCGATCCCGGACGTCGTGGCGCTCTGCTGCGAGCGTCAAACGTTTGCGTGTCGAAGGACGAGCCGGATGCGCCCGAGCGTCGAGACGGAGAACGCCGCGATCCGCGCCGACCACGGGACAGGTTCGGGTCGCGCGTCGATCGGCCGCAGATCCGCCATGGCCTCCCGCCGAAGCTCCGCGATCCGATCGTACGCCATGAATTCGGTGTGCTTGCCGTTCATCTGCTGGCCCCTTCCGTGTCGCCCGATGGTTCGAGCTGCTCACTGCAAGGCTGGCCGGTGGGGAGGGACGAGACATCGGGAGAATCGGGTAATCCGCGACGCGGACCCGCATGGATTTCGCGTGCCCGTCGGGCGGCGCGCCTTTAGGCGGCGGGTGAAACCCTTTAGGTGTCGATGCGGCAGCGTCGCACGTCGCTTCAGCGGGGTGGCGTCAACCCAGTACCCTCACGTCCATGCGCATCGCGACCTGGAACGTCAACTCGCTGAAGGCCCGGCAGGACGCCGTCGAGCGCTGGCTCGAGCGTGCCGCGCCGGACATCCTGCTCATCCAGGAGACGAAGCTGACCGACAGCGACGCCCCGGTCATGGCCTTCGGGATGCTTGGCTACCAGCTGGTCCACCACGGCGAGGGACGCTGGAACGGGGTGGCGATCGCGGCTCGGAACGGGCTGTCGATCTCGGATGTCGTGACCAACTTCGGAGACGGCCCGGTGCGCGATTCGGGACCCGGGGGCGCGGGCGCCGTGGTGGCCAGCGAGGACGATTTCGATCCGTTCGACGAAGCCCGGATGATCGCGGCCACGGTTGACGGCCTGCGCGTGGTGAGCCTCTACGCCCCGAATGGTCGGGTGATCGGGTCGCCCTTCTATGTCGGCAAGCTGGCCTGGTTCGAACGCCTCGCGCGCTGGACGGCTCAAGAACTGGGGCGCACGGACCAGCTGGTGCTTGGCGGGGACCTGAATGTCGCCCCGACCGACGCCGACGTCTGGGACACAGCGGCCGTCCATGGCGGGACGCATGTGTCGGAGCCAGAGCGGGCCGCCTTCCGCACCCTCCTGGAGCTGGGCCTCATCGACGTCTACCGCGCCCGCCATGTGGAGCCCAGGCGCTTCACGTGGTGGGACTACCGAGCCGGGATGTTCCACAAGAACCTCGGCATGCGGATCGACCATCTCCTGGCATCTGCGCCGGTGGCCGGCCGCCTCATCGACGCCGAGATCGACCGCGAAGCCCGCAAAGGCCCGCCGGTCCCCAGCGACCACGCACCGATGACGATCGACCTCGATGTGCCGGGCAAGCCGTACGACCCCGACTGGGCGGGCGCCCTCGCCCGGATCACCGCGCGCACGCGCTCTCGCTAGACTTCTGTCATGCCCCTGATGCCTCGGATCGAGCGCCTCGCCGCAACGATGACGCCGATGATGCGGATGATCGGATCGAAGGCCTTCGCTCGGCGCGGGACGCCTGGCGTAGCCGATCTCATGCTGGGCAACCCGCACGAGCTTGCCCTGCCCGCATTCATCGACGTCCTCAGCGGGAATCTCCGACCCCGCGACGCCTCGTGGTTCGCCTACAAGCTAAGCGAGCCAGAGGCGACGGGACCGGTCGCGGCGTCACTGAGCCGGAGCACCGGCCTGCCTTGGGATCCGGCGGACATCTTCATGACGAACGCGGGATTCGGGGCCCTGGCGGTCAGCGCCAGAGCCGTCACGGAACCGGGCGACGAGGTCATCTTCCTGTCACCACCCTGGTTCTTCTACGAGCTGCTCATCGCGGCCGCGGAGGCCACCCCCGTCCGTGTCGCGCTGCGAGCACCGGACTTCGGGCTGAACGCGGAGGACATCGCGGCGGCCATCACACCCAGGACGGCCGCGGTCCTGGTGAATAGCCCACACAACCCGACTGGGCGGGTCTACAGCCTGGATGAGTTGAGCCGGCTGGCGACGGTCCTGGAGGACGCATCTCGGCGCATCGGCCGGCCCATCTACCTCATCTCCGACGAGCCGTACCGGCGGATCGTGTTCGATGGCGTCGTCGCGCACAGCCCGGCAGAGGTCTACGCCAACACCATCGTGACCTACTCGTACGCCAAGATCCTGCTTGCCCCAGGCCAGCGACTCGGCTACATCGGCCTGGCACCAACGATGCCTGACCGCCCGGCGATGCGCCAGGCGATCCAGATCTGCCAGATCGCCACAGGCTACGCCGTCGCCGACGCACTCATGCAGCATTCGGCCGCCGAGCTGGAGAGCGTGGGCCTGGACCTGGTCCGGCTACAGGCCCGGCGCGACCGATTGGTGGGATCGCTCAGGGCGATGGGCTACGAGGCCTCGATGCCGGCAGGGACGTTCTACGTCATGGTCCGCTCACCGATCGATGACGATGTCGCGTTCTCCGAGTGGCTCGCCGACCGTGATGTGCTCGTCCTGCCCGGCACGATCGTGGAGCTGCCCGGTTGGTTCCGCCTGTCCTTGACCGCCAACGACGAGATGGTGGAGCAGGCCCTGCCGGTCTTCGCGTCCGCGCTGCGCGAGTTCGCGACCGCCTGACGTTCCGGCGGACGGGACGGCCTGCCTCGGGTCGCGCCGACAGGGGGTCGGAGGGTCGGGCCGCCCGGTGCCCGGTGCCCGGGTACCATCCCCAGATGGAGACGACCTCGACGCCCATCCTCGAGATCGGCCTCATCCTCCTGGCTGCGGTCGCCGCGGGCTGGCTCGCCCGCCGCCTGGGCCTCCCGGCAATCATCGGTTACCTCGCGGTCGGCGTCGGCTTCTCGCCATTCACCCCGGGCTACGTCGCCGACCACGAACAGCTCGGACTGCTCGCCGAGGTCGGGGTCGTCCTGCTTCTGTTCGAGGTCGGCATCGAGGTCGACCTGGGGCGGCTGCGGCGCGATCACGGGCCGCTCCTGTGGGTCGCGCCCGCGCAGACCATCCTGTCGACCATCATCGCCGGCGCGGCGTTCGTGGTCATCGGGCTGCCACCACTGGCTGCCACCCTCGTCGGGTTGTGCGTCGCGCTCTCCTCGTCGGTCGTCATCGTCAACATGACCCGCAGCCGCCGGCGAACGACCGACAAGGCGACCGAGATCGCAATGCTCGGCTGGAGCGTCCTGCAGGACCTCGTCGGGGTCACCCTGGCGGCCATCGTTCTGGCGGCCCTCGACCCGAACGGGCGCTCCTTGCCGGAGGCCGTTCTGGGGATCCTCGGGTTCGGCCTCGTGACGATCGTCGTGGCTCGCCTCCTGCCGATGGCCCTGCGGCAGTTGCGCGAGGAGCACGACCTCTTCCTCATCACCTCTGTGGCGACGGGCTTCAGCCTGGCCGGGCTGGGCGCGGCGGTCTTCGGCCTCCCGCTCGCCCTCGCCGCATTCGTCGGCGGCCTGGCCGTCACGGACAGCCACGAGGCGGCCGAGGCGCGGCGGCGGCTGCGCCCGTTCCGGGATGTCTTCGCCGTCCTCTTCTTCGTCGCCATCGGGACGCTCATCGACCCCGGCCGCCTGGCCGATGCCGCCCCATCGCTGGCCCTGCTGTTGGCG
Organism: Candidatus Limnocylindrales bacterium; assembly: GCA_038915165.1. GTDB lineage: Bacteria > Chloroflexota > Limnocylindria > Limnocylindrales > CSP1-4 > SPCO01. The sequence goes on along the minus strand of JBCLDE010000023.1, from coordinate 14,440 downwards.
CTGGTGATGGTCGCGAAGGTCGGCGTCGTCTGGCTCCTTGTCCGGCTCGCGCGGCTCGACGCCCGGCCGTTCCAGCTCGCCGTCGGCCTCGGTCAGATCGGGGAGTTCAGCTTCGTCCTGGCCTCAGCCGGGCTCGCCGCGGGCGCGATCGACGACGTCCTGTTCGTAGCCATCATCGCCGCGGTCGCCATCAGCATCGCCGTCGCCTCCATCGCGGTCCGGTACGTGCCGTTTCCGCGGCCCGCAGCGACGCCGACCCAGCCCAGCGGCTGAGGGGCTGGCGTGGCCACGGGCCGCGGCAGGAGCGGGGGCGGTCGCGGGCCCCGGCGGGAGCGGGGGCGGTCGCGGGCCCCGGCGGCCCCTCCGCTTGATGCATCCGACATGCATCACTACGACACCATCAAACCCGCCCGCGAGGCGCGTCCTCGCCGGAGATCCGGAATCAGCCCTCGCCCAGGTCGGCCACGAACCGACGAATCACCTTGGCCAGCCGCGGACCGGCGACGAGGCCGGATTCCAGCACTTCCGCGTGAGTGAGTGGCGTCCCGCTATAACCGGCACCGGCGTTGGTGACCAGCGAAACACCGCAGACCTCGAGCCCGACCCAGCGGGCCGCGATGCATTCGAGGACGGTCGTTCCCCCGGGGAACGCTTTTCGAACAAGTCCCTCGTGATGCATACCCAAAGGTTCATGGACTGCAGTCTGGGGATCGGACCACGAGGCGTTCATCGCGAATCCGTTCCCGGGCGGAACACCGGCCCGCGTCAGCCGGCTGAGGCCGCCTTCGACCGAGCCGAGGATCGATCCTTGACCCGGCGGTCGACGACGACGCCCGCGGCCGCCCCGCCTTCGCCCGCGGCCGCCCCGCCTTCGCCCGCGGCCGCCCCGTCCGGTTTGGGCGGCGGAACGTCGTACCGGTCACGGACCGTCCGCGCGGCGCTGATCGAATCGCCCGCATAGCGGTCGGCGACCATCCGATCGAAGGCCTGGACGGACGCCTCCTGGTCCGAGTATCGGCCGGCCACCCACGAACTGGAACGCGTCCCGCGCTGCTGCAGTTCACAGACGTGCCAGTCCTGCTGGTTGGTCAGGTCCCAGAACGCCACGGCGTCGGATGGGTCGAAGCCCGGCGCCGCGATCGTCTGAGCCTCGAACAGCCAGTCGCAGACGACCCGCGTCCGGTCCGGGCCATCCGGAATCAGCCGATGGAGCAGCAGGTAGTCCGGGTGGATCGAGATGAAGGTCGTCGGCCAGACGACGTAGTAGAAGATCCGCCGCTCATCGATCGGGGTCATCCCATGCATCGGCGGCCGACCGTCGCGTGAGCCGTGCCCGCCGTCGAGGGCCAGCGTCTCCGCCTCTCCCACCAGTTCCATCCAGCCGCCCTTCCAGGCGCCATGTGGCTCGTAGTCGCCGCCCAGGTCGTAGGGCGTGAGCTTGTTGAGCTGGGGATGGACCCCCGGGCAGTGGTAGCACTCGGAGTAGTTCTCGGCGATGAACTTCCAGTTGGCAGCTACCGGGTACTCGATCCGCTTGGTGGAGCGGAGCTTCGAGAAGTCGAATCGACTGAAGTGCTCGACGAGGTCGCCCAGCTGCTCGCGCAGGGACGAGCCCTCCGGCTCCAGGTTGACGAACACGAAGCCCTGCCACGTCTCCAGTCGGACTGGCGCCAGCCCGAAGCCATCGAAGCTGAAGTCATCGAGATCGTCGGTGTGCTTGGCCCGGATGAGCCGGCCATCCAGGTCGTAGATCCAGGCGTGATAGGGGCACTGGAACCGGACGACCTTACCGGTCGGCTCCTCCACCACGGCCGTGCCGCGATGCCGGCAGACGTTGTGGAAGGCGCGCAACTGCGCATCGCGGCCGCGCACCACCACGAGCGTCTCGCCATCGACCTCCACGAGCAGGTAGGTCCCGGGCTCCGCAGCGTCCTCTTCCCGGGCGACCATCACCCAGTCGCGACGGACGATCTCGCGTCGTTCCCAGTCGAAGATGCCGGCGTCGTGATAGGTCCGCTTGGGGAGCAGCGTCGCCCCGCGATACTCGCGCCGGATCGAGGCCAGCTCGGCCGCCGTCAGGATATTCGTCTCAGCCATCGTGGACCTCCATCGTCCGTCGTTCGCGGCGCGCGTTGTGCCGCCGCTCACCGGTGCCCGGGCCGCTGGCGACGACAGGCTCCGGGGCGACCGGAATCACTGGCAGGTCCGTCTGAGAGATCAGGCCGGCCTTGATGATCGCCCCCAACTCGGCGTCGATCGCCGGGTCCGTCTCGAGTTGCCGATAGGCGGCCAGCCGGCGGTCCACCTCTTCGCAAGCCCGCTGGTAGGTGTCCTTTAAGCCCTGCTTCATCCAGGCCTCGCGGTTGTCGCGATCGACGATGGCGCTCGGCAGGTAGAGCTCGGTCGGCCAGTGGGCGGACGTGTGTTCGGCCATGATCAGGTGCTGGTCGGCCATCAGGTGCTGGATCAGCCTGTCGACCGGCAGGTCGTCGACGACCTTGACCTCGCGCACGAAGCGCAGTGCCTGGCCGCACATCTCGTCGTCGAAGACGAGCTTCGGGAGGCTGAACACGAGCAGGAAGTCGAGCATCCCGGGACCCGACACCGAGTTGACCCCGGCCAGCGCCGCGATCAGGGCGCTCCCGAAGGTCTCCGCGCCCGCCCGGGCATCGAGGATCGGCCCGTCCGACAGGGCCATGTACGACTGCGTCGGCAGGCCGAGCGACTTGGCGACCGCGACGTAGGCGGCGTCCAGCTGGAGCGCCTCGATGGCCGACATCGGCGAGCTGGCGATCTTCATGTGAAAGGTCGCCGGTGCCCCACCGAAGAGGACCGGCGCCGGGCCAGATGATCTGGGCCATGGTGATGCCCGCCAGCACGTCCGCGGTATGGAAGACGGTCGCGCCGACGATCGTCACTGGCGCGATCAGGCCCATCAGGGTGACCGGCACGATCTCGACCGCGACGCCGGCCTCGACGCAATCGATGAGGTTCTGGCAGGAGTCCTCGCTGTACCGGAAGTTGCCGGTCGCGGTGATCGTGAAGATCGACATCGGCCGGGCGATGAGGTCGGCCCGATCGCGACGGAAGAGCTGCATCATCTCGACCATGCGCGGGACACCGTGCTCAGTGAACGCGCCCGAGACGACCGGCTTGTTCGAGTTGGTCAGGGTCATGTAGAGCCGCCAGGCATCGGACACCTGGGCCTCGATATCGTCGTTGGTCGAGAAGGCCGTGGCGAGGTACGGGATATTGGCCAGGCCGTCGCCGACGCGGACGTACTCCACGAAATCCGTGGAGTCGGCCAGACGAGTCTCCCCGGTCCGGTGGTCGAGGACCTTGAGCCCCGACGAGCCGGGCACGAAATGGACCCGATCGCCACCGATATCGGCGTGTGGCTCGCCCGCCCGGTCGTACAGCCAGAAGGACTGCGGCGCGTCCGCGATCGCCTGCTCAACGACCTCGCGCGGGAACAGGACCCTCTCGCCACTATGGTCCAGCGGCAACCCGTGATCCAGCAGGCGCTGGCGCATCCCCTTGCCGCGAATCTCCATACCGACTTCGGCCAGCACCCGCTTCGCCTCGTCGACGATCCGGGCGGTGAGGTCCTCATCCAGGATGTTCAGGCTAGGGCGCATCAAGTCTCCATGGGCCCGCCGGTCTGGCGGTCTGGCGGTCTGGCGGTCTGGCTGATCGCGGCCAGCGTACCCTCACGGGCGCCGGCGATGGTCCAGTATGGGCATCCTATCGCCCATCGCGTCCCGCCTGATGCACCCCGAGAGGTTCCGTGCCTCGAGACGCGCCGTCAGTCCAGCGTGACTCGCTCATGCCAGTGCGGGACGTGGGTGGTGAAGCCGAGGCCTTGCACCTTGGGCTCCAGGGCGACCTGCGCCTCCGGGTCGCCGTGGACGAGGAACACCTGGCGCGGATAGCCTGGATCACCCGGCTGCTTGCCCTTGGCGAAGTTGCCGAGCCAATCGAGCAATTCCGATTCATCCGCGTGGGCGGAGAAGCCGCTGATGGACCGGATCTGGCAGCGCACGCGGCGCACCTGACCGTCCAGCTTGACCTCTGTCGCACCGGCCTGGAGGTGCGCGCCCAGCGTGCCTTCACCCTGGTAGCCCACGAACAGGATGGTCGCGCTGGGGTCGTCGATGAGTTCGCGCAGGTGTCCGACGACGCGGCCGCCGGTCAGCATCCCGTTGGAGGCCACGATCATGTACGGGCGCGGCGCCCTGGCGATCGCCTGCGAGGCCTTCAGGTCGTTCGTCACGATCTGGTTCGGGTAGTCCAGCGGCGTGTCGCCCTCGCGCAGGAGCTTCGCCGTCTCCTCGTCGTAGCAGTCCGGGTGGCGGCGGTAGATGTCGGATGCCTTCGATGCCATCGGCGAATCGAGATAGAGCGGCAGGAGTGGGATCTCGCCACGTTCGATCAGCCGATCGAGCTGCCAGACCACCTCCTGGGTCCGCCCGATGGCGAACGAGGGAACGAGCAGGACGCCATCGGCCTTGGCCACCATCCGGACGGTCTCGGCGAGGATGCGGATGGCCTCGTCTTCCGGCTCGTGCTCACGGCCGCCGTAGGTCGACTCCACCAGCACGTAATCGGCGTCGGTCATGGCCGTCGGGTCGCGCAGGATCGGCGTGCCGGGCCGACCCAGATCGCCCGAACACACGATGATCCGCTCCCCACCCTTGTCCTGGATGCGAAGCCGGATGATCGCGGAGCCCAGGATATGGCCGGCGTCGACGAAGGTCGCGTGGATCCCAGCCGCGACCTCCACCTCCTCTCCGTAGTGCAGGCTGCGGAACTGGGCGAGCGAACGCTCCGCGTCCTTGGCCGTGTAGAGCGGCGCATCGAGGTCGATCGCGAGCTCCGCCGGCTGAGAGCGCAGCTCCGCCTCGGGATCGCGCGGCCAGGTCTCGGGTGCCCGCGTGCCGACCACAGGCTGGACAGAGGTGGGGACATGTTCTCCGCCATCGTCGCCCTTGGTCGCGGCGACCGAACCCGCGGCGGCCTCGCCTTCGGTCGCGGCGGCCGAACCCGCGGCGGCCTCATCGGCCTCGGCGGCCTCATCGGCGCCTTCGCCCTTGGCCGCGAGGCCGATCGCCGCCTGGTACGCGTCGGCCTCCTTGCGATCGTCGGCGGCGACCTTGTCCGGGTGACGCTTCTCCCAGCGCGATTCCCGCTTCGCGAACTCCTCCTGCAGCTTGCCGGAGTCGAGCAGGACGAGGGTCGCCAGCTCGATCGTCCCCGCGGTGGCGTGGATCGGGCCGCTGAACCCGCCCTTCACCAGGAGCGGGATGAGGCCGCAGTGATCGAGATGGGCGTGGGTCAGCAGGACCGCGTCCAGGTCTTGCGGGTCAAAGGCGAACGGGATCCGGTTGCGGATCGCCTCGTTGGGACTGCCCTGGAACATGCCGCAGTCGATAAGGACCCGAGCCCGGTCCGTGACAAGCAGGTACTGGGACCCGGTGACGGTCGTCGCACCACCGAGAAAGTGGATCTCCATGGTCGCCATGGTGACAGGGCGCCGAGACGCCCGCGTGTCTTTCGTGCCGAGGTTGCGGCGGCGGCACGCGGCGGCGGCACGCGGCGGCGGCGCCTCCTAGACGACGAGACCCGCATGACGCGTCTTGGGCGGCTCGTCGAGGGGCTCCCCCGAGCCCTCGAAGCAGCTATCGTCGCCCCTCCGGCGACGATCGCTGACCGCCACGGCTGGCCCGGCCGACGGCCGGGCGACGGATGGGTGGGCCGTGCAGATATCGTTGCCTCCGAGTCGACGGCCAACAAGTCGTTCGGTTCGCCGTCATCGCCTTCACGTTTGCCTCGAGTCGCCCCAAGGGTGCGGCGGCCGGAGCGGCGACCCGGAGCGGCGACCCGGAGCGGTGACTCCCCGTCAACATTGATGGATCGGAGCCCGGTCACTGAGGCCTTTCCGCCGTATCGGTGACTCATGGTCAACGCCGAAGGGTCGAAGGCACCGAGTCGATCGCCCCCGATCGTCCTCGCGGTCCCGGTGTTGCGTGGCAACCACATCCGCCCCGGCCCGCCGCGCCCCGGCCCGCCGCTTCCCAGCCCGCCGCTTCCCAGCCCGCCGCGCACCGGCCCGCCGCGCCCCCGGCCCACGCGGCCGCCCGACCCCGAAGCGTGGCGGCGGCGCCCACCCCGACGCCTGGCGGGCTCAGACCGGGATGAGTACCAGGGCGTCGATCGCGACGGCCAGGAAGAGCAAGCTCAGGTAGCTGATCGAGTACTTGTAGAGGCGGATCGCGCCGGCGGTCGAGGCTTCCTCGGAGGCGCCCCGGCGCCACAGCCCGTACGCCTGCCACAGGAAGATGGCCCCCAGGATCAGCGCAGCCCCAAGGTAGATCGCGCCCATCCGCGCTACGGCCCACAGCATGAGCGAGATCGCGACCATCAGGACCGTGTACAGGGCGATCTGCCGGGTCGTTTCGGGGATGCCCTTGACGACGGGGAGCATCGGGACACCGGCCGCGGCGTAGTCCTTGCGGATACGCAGGGAGAGCGCCCAGAAGTGCGGCGGCGTCCAGTAGAAGACGAGCGCGAACAGGAGCAGGGCCGGGATCTCGACGCTGCCCGTGACCGCCGCCCAGCCGATGACCGGCGGCAGCGCCCCGGCAGCGCCACCGATGACGATGTTCTGCGGCGTCGAGCGCTTGAGCAGCATCGTGTACACGACGATGTAGAACGCGATCGCGAGGAGGGTCAGGAAGGCGGCCGTCAGGTTGACGAACCAGGCCATCGTCACGATCGAGATGACACCCAGTACGAGCCCGAAGACGACGGCCCGCTCCGGCTCCACCTCGTGAGCCGGCAGCGGACGCCGGCGGGTCCGGACCATGAGCTGGTCGATGTCGCGATCCAGGTAGCAGTTGATGGCGTTCGCGCTGCCGGCGGCGAGCGTGCCGGCCAGCATGGTCCAGAACACGAGCGCGCCCCAATCGGCCCAGTCCACGCCGGCCACGGAGCCCGGCAGATCGCGCGTGGCGAGGACCATGGCCGGAACGGTCGTCACGAGGAGCAGCTCGATGATGCGGGGCTTCGTGAGCGCGATGTAGGCCCGGATGGAGTCACCCGTGGTCCGGGCGCCGGTGCTCGCCGCGTTCGAGTCACGATCCGTGGCACCTCCGGCAGCGACACCAGCTCCGGCGCCGACGCGCGCGGTGTAGTAGCTCGTGACGGCCAGGCCGGCGAGCATCGCCCAGATCGTCGCGCCCAGGACCAGGTGCAGGGTCTGGGTCCATTCGGCCAGCCGGGTCAGGACCTGGGCGCCACCGATGACGACCTGGACGGCGTAGAGAATGGCGGCACCCACCGCGAGGCGGACCAGCGTCGGGTGGTCTCGCTGCGTCCGCCATGCGACCACGGCCACGGCCGCGACGATCAGCCCGACGATCCCCGCCACCCAGCGATGCAGGACATTCGCAGCCGTCGCATCGGTCAACGGCGGCAGGAGCGTCCCGCCCATCAACGGCCAATCCGGGAAGACAAGCGCCGAATCGGTGGCCGTCACGTGTGAGCCGAACAGCAGCAGGACGAAGGTCACGGCCGCCCCGAATGCGGCCAGCAGGGTGAACCGCTGACTCGCGCCACGACCGCCGATGCGCGCCGGGTAGCCCGCGCGGACGGTCAAGTAGGCGAGCAGGCCGACCAGCGTCATGGCGGCCACCAGATGAGCCGTGACAGACTCGCCGCTGTTGCCGAGGCGAACCGTCTCGCGACCGAGCCACGCCTGGAAGCCGACGAGCGCGACCGTGGCCAGGGTCGGCCAGAGGATGGACCGTCGATCGCGATGGTCGATCAAAGCCAGGACCGCGAGGCCCAGGATCTCGAAGCCGATGACGACCGCGACCATGCGGTGGATCCATTCGATCCAGGCCTTGGGATCGTCGAGCGACGGGATCAGCTGACCGTTGCAGAGCGGCCAATCAGGGCAACCCAGGCCGGAATCGGTGGCGCGTACGAAGACCCCGATCGCGACCAGCACCAGGCCCGTTGCGAGGGTGAGGGCAGCGAGCTTCTGGAAGCGGTTCAAAGCCGCGCCATTGTACGCGGTCCACTCGTGGATCCGGCTGAGCCGTCCCTGGGCCGTTTCCGGCCGAACGCACTTGTCGAGCTTCTTCGCTACCCTTCCGAAATGTTGAGACCCCGCTTCCTCGCGATGGTGTGCGCCCTTGCGCTGGCGACTGCAGCCTGCAGCGCGGCGACCACCTCCAGCGGTCCATCTGCGTCGGCCGCCGGCACGACCTGCACAACCGCGCCCGAGCCTACGGACACCACGGGCTGGGGACCTCCGGCCCAGACCCCGACCCTCATCCCGTTCCTGGTCACCAATGCCGTCGCGTGCGGCCAGAGCCGGATCCTGTTCCTGTACCTCGACGCCAAGAATCAGCCGAGCAGCCAGCCGGATCGGACCGCCAAGGTGTCGTTCTACGACCTGGGACGCGACCTGAACAAGGCCGTCGTCACCGCCGATGCGACCTTCGTCTGGACGATCGAGAACGAGCGCGGCATGTACATCGTCGATGTCGACCTGCCCGAAGCCGGGACCTGGGGCGCTGAATTCACGACCCAGGCGCCAGGCGTCACCGCCGAGATCGTGCGACTCACGTTCACGGTCCGCGACTCACTGCCGACGGTTCGGATCGGCCAGCGAGTCCCGGCATCGAAGACGCCGACCGCGGCCGACGTCGGCGGCGATCTGACGAGGATCTCCACCGACAAGTCACCAGATCCTGCGTTCTACAGCACTTCGGTCGCCGACGCCGTCGCCGCGCACAAGCCGTTCATGCTCATTTTTGCCACGCCGAAGTTCTGCGCGAGCTTCCAATGTGGACCCACCCTTGAGCGCTTCAAGGCGATCGCGGCGGCGCACCCGGAGATCACGTTCATCAACGTGGAGCCATACCAGCTGCAGGTCGTCGACGGCCAGCTGCAGCCCGTCCTGGACGCGAACGGCCAGCTTCAGGCGACGGCCGTCACGAACGAGTGGGGCCTGCTCTCCGAACCGTGGATCTTCGCGGTCGACCGGGACGGGATCGCCCGCGGCTCGTACGAGGTGACGATCACGGACAAGGAAGTCGAGTCGATCATCCCGGTCCTGACCGCCGGCGGCTGATGGGCTCGGCGGCGGCTCGGCGGCGGCTCAGCGGCTCGGCGTCAGGGACCAGGCGCAGGCGTCGGGGACCGGCTCGGCAACGGGGACGCCAATCCCCTAGGTCACGTCCTCGAGTCGGACGGCCACCTTCGCCGCACCCTCCGTGCGATACCAGACTCGGATCGGCTGCGCCGTCGATTGGTGTTCGACGAGGTGTCCGGGCGGGAACTCGGCGCCGTTCTCGGGGTCACCGATGACGAAGGCGACCGACTCGCCGGCGTCGGTCCGCAACGTGAAGCCGCGGACACGGTCGAGCCCCTCGGAGTCGACGCCGACGATGACACCGACCATCGACTGTGCGCCAGGCGGGCCGTCGGGATCGCGCACGCTGGTTCCGCTCAGCAGCATGGCAGCGGCGCCGGCCAAGGCGATGAGCCCGGCCAGGACCAGCAGGAAGAGATCGCGGGTGCGCCGATCCACCTGGACGGCTCAGCCGGCCGCCGTGTCAGCCGTCCCAGTCCCCGTGCTCCCGGGGGCGTGGAGCGGTATCCCGTCAGCACAACACGTGCAAGTCGCGGGGCCGGGCTCATAGGTCGGTAGATCGAGCTGCCAGAGCGACCGCAACGGGTAGACCCGGTCGGTGAGCGGCGAAGTGAGCGTCGCTCGGCCACCGCTGCGGTCGACGAGCACGACGCACTCGACGATCTCGCCGCCCATGGCCTCGACCGCGGGCAGCATCGCCAGCAGCGAGCCGCCGGTTGTCAGGATGTCGTCGACCAGCACGACCCGCTCGCCTGGTTCGATGCGGAAGCCGCGCCGGAACTCGCGCCGCACGGTGCCGTCGTCGGCGCGAACCTCCTCAGCGAAGATCCCGCGGACACCAAGTTGGCGGGCGGTCTCGAAGGCGAGGATGACGCCGCCAGTCGTCGGGCCGGCGACCAGGTCGACGAGCGTCTCGCCGTCTCGCCCGCGCCCGCGCGCCGCGAAGTAGCCGCATAGTTCGCTCGTCGCTGCCGGATCCTGGAGGACCTGGAACTTCTCGACGTAGGCGTCGCCGTGGCGCCCGCTCTTGAGCTGGAAATGGCCCTCCCGGAAGGCTCCCGAAGTGCGGAACAGCGCCTCCGTCCGCGCGGCGATCGTCTGCCGCACGGCGGCGTCCAAGGTGGGCCGAACGGTGGTCACGGATGGAGTCTACGCGGGGCGGTCAGCAAACGACGCGGGGTCGATCCTTCGCAGCTCCGCCACCTGGTCGAAACCCCGGTCCGGACTGATGATCTCGGTGATGCCCTCGTGGATGCAGGTCGCGACATGCACGAGATCCCGGGCATCAAGTGTCGGATACCGTCTGGCGAGTTCCGGAACGCGCCGCATCAAGACATGCGTGATCGGAAGGACCGGGGCCATGAGATCCTGGGTCCGCTCGGCCAGGGTCGCTCCATCCTCCGGGCGGCGGATCGACAAAAACCGATGGATGATCTCCTGGATGACCTCAGCCGAGGTGACGCCATCGACCGAGCCGTCGCTGATCCCATCGATGATCCGTCGACATGGATCTCGCAACGGGTGTTCACCACCGGCTGCGTGCATGACCACGGCCGTATCGACGAAGACGGTCACCAGTTGCCGAGCTGGCTACGCAGGATCTGCTCCTTCATGACATCCCAATCGTCCGCCGGTGCGTTCATCGAATTGATGGCCCGAGCCGCCGCCTTCCGCGCATCGGGACCCGCCTCGACGAACGAATCGACCGCCTCGCGGATGACCGAGCCGACGGATCGGCCGTCACGTTCCGCGATCCGCTTCAGACGCGCCAGCTGTTCCGGGGAGAGCAAGACCTGCGTCCGTTCGCTGAACATGCACATACCATACCATGTGACGTCCGAGTCGCCGGCCACGCCCCAGATCCACGCGAGCTACGGCCGGTATTCGACGCCCTTGGCCGACGGTCGTCCGGCCTTCCTCGGCAACGCCGTTCCGATAAGGTGCGCGTAGGACGACTGCCCGTGCCGCGCGCACTCCTGGGCCAGCTCGTCCACCAGGCGGACCGGCAGGGTCGGGTCGGCGAAGACGGCCGTCCCCACCTGCACCGCGACGGCACCGACCGCCAGGAAGTCCAGGACATCGGCCAGTTCCGTGATGCCACCGATGGCCAGGACCGGGATCTTTACGGCCTGGGCTGCCTCGTAGACGACGCGCAAGGCCACCGGCTTGACCGCGGGGCCGCTCAACCCGCCATAGATGTTGCCGAGCAGCGGCCTCGCCCGACCCGGCGCGACGGCGATCCCGGACAGCGTGTTGATCGCGGTCAGCGCATCGGCGCCCGCGTCGGCGATGGCCCGCGCGATCGGCCGGATATCGGCTACGTTCGGCGACAGCTTGACCAGCAAGGGCAGATCGGTCGCGCGCCGTACGGCGGCCGTCACCTCCGCGGCAGCGGCGGCATCGATGGCGAACTGGAGTCCGCCCTTGCCGACGTTGGGGCACGACATGTTGAGCTCGATCCCGGCCACACCCGGCACTCCGTCGAGCCGGCGAACCACCTCGACGTAGTCATGCACGGACTCACCGGCCACATTGACGAGGACCGGGGTCTTCCAGGTCGCCCACGTATCGGCGTACTTCTCGATGACCGCGTCGACTCCCGGATTCTGGAGGCCGATCGAGTTGAGCATGCCGCCGGGCGTTTCGGTCACGCGTGGCGTCGGGTTGCCGATGCGGGCCTTGAGCGTGGTCCCCTTGCAGCAGATGCCGCCCAGGCGATCGACCTCGACGACGTCGACGTATTCGACCCCATAACCGAAGGTCCCCGACGCGACGAGGATCGGGTTGGGCAGGACGAGACCGCGCCCGAGATCCACCGACATGTCGACGTCTCCGGGCTCGATCCGGCGAACGGCCTCGACCGTCTGGGTGGCCGCCGGGCGCGCCGTGGCCGCCGGGCGCGCCGTGGCCGGCGCTCGGGTGGGCACGGGTGCCGGTGTCGCGTTGACCGACGTCGATCGGCCGGCCGGCCCCCGCTTCGCCCCCGTCCCTCGACCCGCCGACGTGACGACCCGACGCTTGGCCTTCATCGGATCATGTCCAGGTGCCGTCCCACACAAGCTCTTCGGCCGCGAAGACCGGGCCCTCGCGGCAGACCCGTTGCGGCACTCCGGTCGTGCTCATGACCACGCAGCCGAGGCAGGCGCCGACCGCGCAGCCCATGTTCTGCTCCATCGAGATTTGCAGGAACGCCTTGCGTCGGGCCGCCGGTGAGCCGACGGGATCGGACTTGCCGGCGCCACGCTTGCGCCCGAGCTTGGCCACCCCGAGGCGATCCCGGCGTCCGGCCGCCAGGCCAGCCAGTACCCCGAGCATCCCGGCCGGCCCGCACGCGAAGGCCTGGTCCGCCCAACCCTCGTACTCGGTGACCAGATCGGTGACGTAGCCGTGGTGGCCGAGCGATCCGTCATCGGTGGCGACGATGTACTCGACCTCGTCCGGCAGGAGGTTCGAGGGGTAGACCTCGCGGGCCGATGCCGCCCCGAACAGGAGTGTCACCAGGCATCCGTCCCGGATGGCCTGGTCGGCCAGCATCCGGACGCCCGCGATGCCGAGACCGCCCGCCACCAGCAGGATGTGCCGACTGCGTGGGTGTACCTCGAATGGCCGACCGAGCGGGCCGAACAGGTCGATCTCGTCACCCGGCCGAAGCCGCGTGAACCACTCCGTACCCCGACCGATGACCCGGAAGTGGATCGTGACGATGCCGGTCGCGGGATCTGCCGTGTTGAGCGAGAACGGACGCCGCAGGACCATGCCGGAGAAGTCCCCGGTCCGGACATGCGCGAACTGGCCCGCTCGGGAGCGGGTCGCGAGGTCGGGGGCGTGGTACGCCTGCAGCCACTGGCCCGGCAGGATCTCCCGACTCTCGACCAGCTCTGCCGCCGCGAGCCGCATCGTCACGCGGTGGGCTTGTCCTTCGCAGCGGCCTTGTCGGCCTTGGCGGTCTCCTCGGTATCGGCGTCGTCCCCGTCGTCCCCGTCGTCCCCGTCGTCCCCGTCGTCCTCCTCGGCCGCCTCGGCCGCCTCGCCTCCGAGCTCAGGCGCGACATTGGGGAATGCCTCGGCCAGGGCATCGGCCAGGTCGCCGAAGACATCAGTCGGGTCGTAGAACTCGACGAGCTGCTCCGCGCCGTGGAGGGTCCGCCATCCGTCCTCGGAATCCTCCGGGATGACCTCCGCCCGGAAGGTGCCGGACGACGTGAGCACCAGCCGCTCATCGTCGTCGTCCACGATGACGAGGTCACCGATGACGCCCATGAGCCCGGCCGAGGCCCCCTCGAACTCCTCGAGCAGGCGCGCCTCGCTGCGCTGGCTGCGTTCCTGATATTCAAGCGCGAGGTCGTACAGGCGCCGCGCGGCGGACTCATCGTCGTCCTCGGTCAGGGATGCCGGCTGGCCGGCCGCCCACGAATCGGCGGCAGCAGCGTATGGATCCTCGCCGAGCGACATGGTCTCGGCCGGGGAGATGCCGGCCACATCCATCAGATCGCCCTCGGCGGTCGGCTCGGGGGCCATCCCGGCGGCTTCTCGGGCGGCCTCGCCGAAGGCGGCGTAGATGTCAGCTGGGTTGTACAGCTCGACCAGCTCGGAAGCCGATTCGATGACCTCCGTCTCGCTGACCCATTTGCCGGTGATCTCGTCGAGGTAGCGGCTCCGGCTTCGGAAGGTCATGTCTGGCGCGATCGAGAGGTAGTCGGGCTCCTCGTCAATCAGTGTCAGGCCGCCGAGGACTGCGATGCGATCCCGATGGTGATCCAGAAAGCGGCGCAGCTGATCCGTCGACTGGACGATGAAGTCAGAGCGTTCGAGGGCGGCGTCGGCCGCGAGCTCCCCGAGCAGATCGTTGTGGCTGTCCATGGTGGTCGCCTCCGTACTGTCGGGAAGTCTACGGGTGGTACTCGAGATCCGGGCCCATTCGTTCGCGCAGGAACATCGAGTGATGGCGTTCGAAGAGCCACTCGCCAGCCCGATGGCCGAGGGCGCGGGTGCCTTCATCGGCCTCGAGCTTGTCGAGAGTGGCGTAGTCGGGCAGGTCCAGCAGGATCACGTTGTCGAAATCCCAGCCGTGGGCGACGTTGTACCAGCCGATGAAGTGGATGCCGAACTTGGTCTCATAGTCCTTCACCTGCTTCGGAAAGATGGTCCGCATGAAGAACTTGAAGAACGGGTCACGGCCGCGGCGGACGCTGAAGTAGGTCGCAAGCACGGGCACCTGGCGCGTTCCTCCTGGGCGAGCGGTCGGGCGTGGCGTGGTAGCCCGGTGCCTATTGTCGCA
>JBCLDE010000022.1:0-34531 GCA_038915165.1 Candidatus Limnocylindrales bacterium | reverse complement strand
TTCGTGGCGCAGCTCGTGCCTGGCAGCCGGACCGGACCCAGCCCGGTCGGGTTCACGACGGCGATCTGGTCGTTCGCGCTCATCGCTGGCGGCGCACTGCTGGTTGCCGGGACGAATCGATTGGCGATCACGGTCGCCCACCTGCGCTCCGCTGGTGTCCACGTGTCGGTGGTCGCTCGCGCGCTCCAGGGATCGACACTCAACCTCGCCGTCGTGAGGGATGTCACGCCCAGCGACGGGCGGGTCATCCCGGAGCTCGTGATCGGCCCGTTCGGGGCGGTCGTCATCCACGAGCTGCCTCGGCCGGACGTCATCCGCCCGGCGAGCGCACCCGCGACATCATGGGAGATCCGCACTTCCGACGGCTGGTGGCCCACGGAGCACCCACTTGATCGAGCGGCCCGGACAGCGCAGCTTGACTGTCGGGCGACGCGAGCGACTATTGGCACTCGTCCGTACGGCCAGCGGAACGAGCGGGCGTGCCGCTCGTCGATAGGTCGCGGGCCCGGCGCGCGGGCCGTAGACTGGCTGCGATGGGGGAGTAGCCCAGTTGGTTAGAGGCGCCGAGCTTATACCTCGGAAGTCGGTGGTTCGAGTCCACCCTCCCCTACCACCCGATCAGTCGCCGCCGAGCAATCGTCCTGCGATGGCCCGCAGCTTGAACGGGCGTCCGAGCAACCGCGAGCCGTCGTGGCCGCCCACTCCGATGCGTCCGGGATCCGCCCCACCCGGCGCGTAGGCGTGCGCCGGGATCATCGCGGCGAACTCACGATCCTCGTCGGTCTGGTTCGCCTCCAGCGGGAGTTCGTCCAGGTCGAACGGCCGGATCACGCCGGTCGGGGCGAACGACGGGCGCGCGTAAGCTGGCGCGCCGTACAGCTTCGGGAGGGCGATGTGTTGCTCGTCGGTGGCCAAGCGCAAACCTCTCTGGTGGTTGATGCGTCCGGATACCCGGGCCGCATCGAGAGTAGTGCAAGCGGAGCGTACCGCGAGAGGGTACGAAAGTGCCAGCGCTGCGGGTGACCTGACCGAGAAGTGGTGCGCGCGGTCCACGACTTGCACTCGGGCCGCCGGGTCAGCCCAGCAGCGGTCGCACGATCTGGACCGCCGCGACCAGCACAAGGTAGGCGATGGGGACCGCGGCGAAGAAGCCGAGGGCAGCGCTCCAGGCACTTCGACGGGCGACGGTCCCGGAGCCGGTGGGCTGTGGCACGACGAGATATGTGATGAGGCTGCCGATCGTAAGGACCAGGACGACGTAGACCGCGACGGCCAGGGCCCGAAGGTCCCCGCCGGGCAGCACGGCGCCGCGGCTCAGCGCGAGGTCGTAGGCGACGTACGCGCTGGCCAGAACGAGCGCCACGCTCAGACTGGCCGCCACAGCCCGCACGACAGGCCTCGGCGCGCGACGGAATTGCCGCAGGCGGATCTCCGCCCACGTTCTCTGCCGGACAGGACGGACAGGCTGGCGCCGGTCGGTCACTCGACCACCATCGCTGTCATGCGTCGCCCAGGATGGTCAGCCGACGGGGCGGCAGGGTCTCCGGTGTGTGCGCCGCGAGCAGTTCGACCGCGCGGGCGAAACGCTCGATCTCCTCGTCGCTCGTGAAGAAACCGACGCTGATGCGCAGCGCGTCCAGGCTCTCGATGGTTCGGGCGATCGCAAACACGCGGGCGCCCAATTCGTCAAGCGAGGCCTGGGCCGACCAGCCGGCGATCCGGAACGTCACGAGCGTGCCCATCGCGTGCAACGGGGTCAGCACGGTGACGCCGGGGATGCCAGCGAGGCGGACCACGGCCGCCGATGCGCTCGCCATGCCGCGGCGGTGGACGAACTCCAGCCCGACGTACATCGACAACCAGCCGATCGAGCGTGCCATGCCGACCACCGACGGCCGATGGAATCCACCCAATTCGAACCGCCGGGCATCAGGCCACCAGGCTGCGCCGGAACCATCGATCCGCTCGAAACTGGACCAGCCGCCGAGTGCCGGGGTGAGTCGCTCGACGAGGGCCGGGTCGACGACCAAGGCGCCCATCCCTTCCGGGCCAAGCAGCCACTTCTGGGCGGGCAGCGCATAGAGGTCCGCGCCCAGCTCATCGAAGCGGAACGGGATCGCGCCGACGGCCTGGGCGCCATCGACGACCAGCAGGGCGCCCCGCGCATGGGCCAGTTCGGCGATGCCCGCAACAGGCAGGACCGCGCCTGTCGTCCAGGCGACGTGCGAGATGGAGACAAGGCGCGTGCCCGGGGTGATGGCCGCGTCGAAGGCTCGCAACGTCCGCTCGTGGTCGCCGTCGTCGCCGGCATCGACGAACTCGATCTCGATGCCGCGTTCCCGCAACGCGTACAGCGGACCGAGCCCGCCGGCGTGTTCGTGACGGGTGGTGACAGCCCGACCACCGCTCCATCGATCGACGGCGAGCGTCGCCGCGTTCATCCCCTCCGTCGTGGAGTGGGTCAGCGCGACCGCCCGGACGTCAGTGCCGAGCACCGCGGCGACACCGGCACGGGCCTCGTCCATCCGGGTGAGCACGTCGAGGAAGGAGTCCGCGTGGCCGCGACCGATGTCACGTTCCCAGGTCGCCATCTCCGCCATCGCGGCCGCCGTCTCGGCAGGCAGCGGCCCGGCCGACCCAGTGTTCAGGTAGATCCCAGCCGAGAGGGCGGGGATCGCCTCCCGGATGGCCGTCAGCTTCTGCGTATCGGGCATGAACGGGGCGACCACGGCCGTATCATACCGACGATGAGCGGCTTCGCCCGACCCGAGATCCTGGCCACGACGGAGTGGCTTGCCGAGCAACTCGGCCGAAGCGGCGTCCGAGTCCTGGACCTGCGATGGCGACCGGACGGCAGCGCGAAGGCGGTCCATGCGACCGGCCACATCCCCGGGGCGGCCCATGTCGATTGGCGGACGGACCTGGTGGATGAAGGCGCCAATGGCGAGACGATCCTGCTGGCCAGCCCGGACCGCATGGCGGCGCTGGCCGCCCGGGTCGGGATCGCGGATGACACGACGGTCGTGGTCTACGACGATTCCCAGGGGCTGTTCGCCTCACGCGCCTGGTGGAGTCTGCGCGCCTACGGTCTGGACTCCGTGCGACTCCTCGATGGCGGCTTCCCTGACTGGGTGGCACAGGGCCGACCGGTCTCCAATGCCGAAGTCGGACCGGGCAGCAGCGGTTTCACGGTCCGCGGTCCCAACCGGACCCGCCTGACGACCGCCGATGTGCGCGGGCTGCTTGGGTCCCCGGACGTCGTCCTGATCGACGCTCGGGCGCCGGCCGAGTACCGTGGCTTCGAGGGCAACACGAAACGCCTGGGACACATCCCGGGTGCCGTCAACGTGCCGGTCGGGGCGATGAGCCAGCCGGGGCGACAGGGATTGCGCCACGGGTCGGAGCTGCGCGACCTCCTCCATCGGTCGAACGTCACGCGCGGCCGACGGATGGTCTGCTACGACGGGTCGGGTGTCGCCGCGGCCAAGCTCGCGTTCGTGCTGACCCTGCTCGGCCACGAGGATGTGGCCGTCTACGACGGCGGCTGGGCCGACTGGGGCAACCGGCTGGACCTCCCCGTCGATCGCTGAAGGGCCGCGGGTGGTCGCCGCGAGGCGCTCGGGTGGTCGCCGCGGGATGGTCGGCGCGCCGCCGCGGGGTGGTCGGCAAGCTCGCTCCAGCGAAGCAAGCGGGCGATGGTATACCGTGCCCGGGATGGCTCAGCAACCGTGGTTCCCGGAGACATTGCGGGGGTCCCGCGTCGTCCTCCGCCGTCACGTCCCGGCGAATCTGGCCGCCTTCCACCGCTGGTACGCCGACCCGGCGATCGCACGGCTGGCGCGATACCAGGCGACGCCGATGCGACCGGAGGAGATCGAACGGTTCTTTGTGGCTCGCGTGGTCGGCCCGGATGCGCTGGCGATGGCCGTCCACGAACGAATCACGGACCGTTTGATCGGGACCTGCGCGTTCAGCCAGCTCGACGGCGAGAACGGCTCGGCGCTCTATCACATCACCATCGGCGAGCCCGATGCCTGGGGCTGGGGCTTTGGGACCGAGGCCACGCAGCTCATGCTTGATCTCGCGTTCGGGACGCTCAACCTCCACCGCATTGCCTTGTATGTGTTCGAGTTCAACGAACGGGCCATCCGGGCGTATCGCCGGGCGGGGTTCGTCATCGAGGGCCGATCGCGGGAATCCATCCTGCGCGACGGCCGATGGTGGGATGAGCTGGCAATGAGCGTGCTCGTGTCGGACTGGCAGGCGGCACGCGCGGGGTCGAGTGGCGCGGGGTCGGTGGACGATGCCCCTGCCACCGGGGTCCCCTCCGCAGACGGAGGCTCCCCTGATGTCGTGGGCGCCGGCGGAGCGACTCGGCGACGGAGAACGATCGAGAGGTGGCGACGATGACGACGACTGGGGAAGCCGCCGATACCGCTCGGGCGGAGGTCCGCGAGCTGACCGCGGCCAAAGGACATACGGTGGACAATGCCAGGGCGGCGGTCGCCCGACTCGAGACGGCTTTCGCGGCCGGCGACCTCGTGCGGACCGCCTCGATGGACCTCTATCTTGGCGACCTGATGCGAGCTCTCGAGCAGTACGCGGGCGAACGGCTGGGCGGAAAGAGTGCGGAGGCGGCGCGCTTCATCCTGCGCGCCATCGACCGGGAGCTGGATCAGGCCTGAGGCGGCGGCTCGGTCGGCTGCCGGCGGCTCGGTCGGCTGCCGGCGGCACGGTCGGCGCACGGGCCGAGCCGGGCCGCCGGAGCGGATCATCCGGCGTCCCATGCACCCTCGGACTCGTATGTCAGGTCGTCACCAACAATCCGCCGTTTATGAGCCGGCATCAGCCAAGCCCAAGCACGAACAGCCGGTCCGCGGCATTGGTCAGGCCACCGGCACGGCTGCCTGTCCCGCTTCACCGGCCATACGAGTCCGAGGGTGCATGCCGCGCCAGGTCGGCCCAGATTCCAGGTTGGCCCAGGTCCATAGTCGGCCCAGGTCCGCCAGATCGACCCTGGTCCGGGGTTGCGCCGCGTCTACGGTCGGGCCAGATGTTGCGTCGGGTCGCGCCAGATCCACGGGGCGACGGCGGCGATCCGCGATCGTCCGCGTCCGGAGCATGCCGGCGGCCAGGACGACATCTGGCTGGTGGACGTCGAACGCGTCAGCGTCGATCGCCGCGATGAGCTCATGGAACGTCCGGGTCATCTCGCCGCCGGCGATCCGGATGCCCGGCACGGACGCGCGCAGACCGGCCAGACCGCGCAGGTCGGTGCCCGCCAGCGGTTCCTCCACCCACAGGACGCCGTACTCGGCCAGCCGGGCGGTGACGTTCTGAGCGGCGACCGGATCAAGCGCGCGAGAAGTGTCACCGGCCATCCGCCAACCCTGGTTGAGGTCGACCCTGATGTCCATCGTGTCCCGGACGGCCGCGCGCGTCGCGGCGACGGCCGCCAGCCCGTCCTCCAGGGCGCGCGGATCCACCCGGATCTTCAGCGCCCGGACGTGGCGGGCGATGGCCAGCAGGTCCTGCCCGACGAACAGGTGCTCGAACGCTGCGAACCCGTCCATCGTGTCGCCCGACCCGACGCCGACGACCCCGTCGTCCGTCTCGACCCGCACGACCGTCGGGCCGAACGAGCGGCGCGGGACCGGGTCTCAGGCGGCCGAGAACGGCGGCTCGAGGGGCAAGACGAGTCGGTCGAGCCGGATGCGGGTGATCTTCACGACCGGCGCAGTATCTCGCACAACCGGTGGCACCGCGACGGGTTGGTACGGTATGGTCCGGACCATGACCGATCAGCGGCACCGTGCGGCCGTCGTCGAGTTCGACCACGTCACGAAACGCTACGACGCCGCGCCGGGTGCCAGGACGCCGGGCGCGGTGAACGACCTGTCGCTGACCGTCCCGGCCGGGAAGATCTGCGTCCTCGTCGGACCGTCCGGCTGCGGCAAGACGACGAGCCTGAAGATGATCAACCGGCTCATCGAGCCGACGAGCGGGCGGATCCTCATCGACGGCGTCGATGCCGCGACGCGCGATATCACCGACCTCCGCCGCAGCATCGGCTACGTCATCCAGCAGGTCGGGCTGTTCCCGCATCAGACGATCGGCGAGAACGTGGCGACTGTGCCGCGCCTGCTCGGCTGGCCGGCGGCCCGCCAGAAGGAACGTGCTGACGAGCTGCTCAGCCTGTTCGGCCTGGACCCCGGGAAATACCGCGACCGATTCCCAAGCCAACTGTCCGGAGGCGAGCGGCAGCGCGTGGGTGTCGCCCGGGCGCTCGCCGCGGACCCCCCGATCATGCTCATGGATGAGCCGTTCGGGGCGGTCGACCCGATCGTCCGCGATCGTCTCCAGAACGAGTTCCTGCGTCTTCAGGAGGAGCTGGCCAAGACGATCCTGTTCGTGACCCACGACATCGACGAGGCGATCAAGATGGGCGATCTCGTCGCCGTGTTCGAGACCGGAGGCATCGTCGCCCAGTTCGGGACGCCCGCTGAGATCCTGGCGAATCCCGCCTCGGAGTTCATCGCCCGCTTTGTCGGCGCGGATCGCGGCCTCAAGCGGCTGGCGCTCAGCCGGGTCGGCGATGTCGAGCTCCTGCAGGTCGCGATGGGCCGACCCGGCGACGACGCGGCCGATGCTCGCCGGCGCGCACATGCCGATCCCTTCCGGTACCTCCTCATGGTCGACGAGGCCGACCGCTCGCTCGGCTGGGTGGACCAGAGCCACATCCCGTCGAGCGGCGTCCTGGACGCCTCGATGGCCAACCCCGTCTCACCCCTCATCAATCGCCGGACGACCCTCAAGGACGCGCTGTCGATGATGCTCGATGCCGATGTCCAGGCCGGCGTCGTCGTCGATCGGACGGGCGCGGTCCAGGGGGTCATGACCGTCGAGCGGGTCGCTCGGCTGATGCGCGACGGCCAGCACGGGCGCACGTACGGCATCTTTGGCGATGAGCCGGAGGCAGAGACGGTATCGGATGCGGAGGGTCGCGATGCGGAGGGTCGCGACGCGGAGGGTCGCGACGCGGAGGGTCGCGACGCGGAGGGTCGCGATGCGGAGGGTCGCGACGCGGAGGGCCACGACGCGGCGGCGCCCGAGGCCGGACTGGACGACGACGCGCGGACCGGCTGAAGCCGATGAACGAAAAGCCGCTCATCGACTTCGACTGGATCCTCACCCACCTCGATGACATCCTCATCCGGACGCTCCAGCACATCCAGCTGACCGCCATCCCGATCGCCATCGGGTTCGTCATCTCGCTCGGGCTCTCCGTGTGGGCCGTCCGCCGGCCCAGGATCTACCCGCCGATGACCGCCATGACCGGCCTGCTGTACACGATCCCGAGCCTCGCGGCGTTCGCCTTCCTGCGCCCGATCTTCGGGCTGTCGCTCCTGACCGCCGTGATCCCGCTGACGACGTACACGCTGCTCATCCTGGTGCGCAACAACGTGTCGGGGTTCCAGTCCGTCCCGGCCGAGGTGCTGGAGGCGGCCGAAGGGATGGGCTACACGGGGAGGGAGCGCCTCCGTCGTGTCGAGCTGCCGCTGGCCGTCCCGCTCATGATCACCGGCCTCCGCCTGGCCACCGTGACGACGATCGGGCTGGCCACGGTCGCCGCGATCCTGGGCGACTCGTTCGGCGGCCTCGGCCAGTTCATCACCGAGGGTCTGCAGACCCTCTTCCCGACGAAGATCTACGTCGGGGCCGTGATGTCCGTCGCCCTCGCCTTCGCCGCCGACTTCGCGTTCATCCGGCTCGAGCGGCGCCTGACGCCGTGGGCGCAAGTGCGGGCGGAGCGCGGCTGATGACCGGCGTCCTCGCCTGGTTCCTGGATCCGGCCAACTGGATGGGGCCGACGGGCATCCCCGCGCGGCTGACCGAGCACGTCGAGATCGCCGGCCTGGCCATCGCGGCCGCGACGATCATCGGGCTCCCGATCGGCCTGTATATCGGCCACACGGGGAGGGCCGCGAACTTCGCCATCAATACCGCGAACATCGGCCGCGCGGTGCCGTCCTACGCGCTCATGGTCGCCATCCTGCCGATCTCGCTGGCACTCGCCCCCACGCTCGGCTACCAGCCGGAAACAGGCCTGACGTTCATCCCGATCTTCCTGGCGATGACCCTGCTCGCCGTCCCGCCCATCCTCGTCAACGCCTATGCCGGGCTCCGCTCGGTCGACCGGGATCTGCTGGAGGCCGGTCGGGGCATGGGCATGACCGAAGGACAGATCCTCCGCCGCATCGAGCTGCCGATCGCCTCGCCGATCATCGTCGGCGGGTTTCGGACCGCGACGCTCCAGGTCATCTCCACCGCGACCATCGGCGCTCTCCTGTCGTACGGCGGCTTCGGTCGGTTCATCGTCGATGGCATCGCCCGCAGTGAGCCGGCCCAGCTGTTCGCCGGCGCCATCCTCGTGACGGTCCTGGCCCTTGCGGTGGATGCGCTGCTGTCCGTGGCCCAGACGCGGCTCACCCCGCGCGCGATGCGGACGAAGCAGTCGGGCGTGCGGACATGGAGCGAGATCGCCGAGGTGCCCCGCCGAGGCGGGGAGGTCGTCGCGTGAGGGCCATGACGTCGGGGGTCGTGGCGGCTGGGCGGCTGCCACGCCGCGAGTAGAGGCTGGCGGCTGCCACGCCACGCGTAGCGCCGGGCCGGCTCGCTGGCCGATTCGTGCACGACTGGTAAGGTAGGCGGAACGTCGCTCGTCCTGATGACGGTCGAACAACATTTGCAGAGGAGCACCCAACAGATGCGGACGAACCGCGTGCTGGCCCTCGGGGCGTCGATGCTGGTGGCCTTGGCCGCCTGCTCGTCGGGTGGGGGCAGCAAGGCCGACATCAAGATCGGCTCGGACAACTTCTACGAATCGAAGCTCATGGCGGAGATCTATAGCCAGGTCCTCGAGAACGCCGGCTACAAGGTCACTCGCAGCTTCGGCCTCGGCTCGCGCCAGGACCGCGCGCCGGCCTTCGAGGGCGGCCAGGTGGACCTCGTGCCCGAGTATGTGGGGTCCGGCCTGGGCTACTACGACAACACCAAGACGACCGGCGACGGCGCCGCGAACAAGGCGGCCCTGCAGGCCATCCTCGATACGAAGGGCGCCAACGGCACGGCCCTGGCGACCGTCCTGGCCATCACGCCCGGTCAGGACAGCAACGCGTTCGTCGTCCGCCAGGACACGGCGGACAGCCTGAAGCTGGCGAAGATGAGCGACCTGGCGGCCGTCCAGGATCAGCTCAAGTGGGGCCTTCCGCCCGAGTGCGACGTCAACCCGCTGTGCAAGGGCGCGCTGGAGCAGTACAAGATCACCTACCCGCCGAAGCAACGACAGGCCCTCGCCGCGTGCGATGCGCCGATGGCCGAGGCGCTGAAAGGCAAGGCCATCGACGTGGCCGAGCTGTGCTCGACCCAGCCGGCCATCGTGCAGTACGGTTTCGTCCAGCTGGAGGACGACCTCAAGACGCAGCCGGCCGAGAATATCGCGCCGCTCGTCCGCAACGACTACCTCGCCAAGGTCGACAAGGCCGCCTTCGCGGCGCTCCTCGATGCCGCCTCGGCGAAGATGACGACCGAGGAGCTGACCAAGCTCGGGGTCAAGGTCGCAGTCGATAACCAGGACATCGCCGACGTCGCCAAGCAATGGCTCAAGGACCAGGGGCTCGTCAAGTAGCCCGCTGACCATCGCGCAACGATCGAACCCCCGGCTCCGCCGGGGGTTCGACGATTCACGGGCGGCCCGCGGCGGCCTCGGCGGTCGTCGCGGCCTCGGCGGTCGTCGCGGCCTCGGCGGTCGCCTCGTCGATCATCGGCAGGGGCCGCCCGATGCCCAGCCGGACCGCGGCGATGACGCCACCGACGGACGTCACGAGCAGGATGACTGCGTGGACCAGGAGGCCCATCGCAAACGCCTCGTCCCGCGGGATGCCGAACCCGCTGGCGATACCGACTGCCGTGAGCTCGAAGGTGCCGAGGTAGCCCGGGCCGGACGGGATGATCGTGGCAAGCGCCACGCCGCTGGTGAGCAGGGCAGCCTGTGAGACGTTCAGCTGGACCCCCACCGCTTGACCGGCCGCCAGGAACGTCAATGTCGAGGCGGACCAGGCGAGGACGCTGAACAGAAGCGCCGTCCCGAGCGTGCGCGGCCGGCCCGCGACCGCCAGGCCGTCACGCAACCGCCGGGCGAGCTCGAGGAGGCGCGGGCGGCGCTCGAAGATCGCCCGGACTCGATCCGTGCCAGGCAGCCGGTGGGCCGCGATCCCCAGGCCCAGGATGATGACGAGCAGTGCCACGAACGCGAGGCCGAGCAGGACGGCGCTCGACATCGTGCCGCGCACGCTCAGGACGATCACGGCGACCGAGGCGATGGCGACGACCATGACGGTGTCGACGACGCGCTCCACGACGACCGTGCCCAGGACGGTCGTCCGGCTGATCCCCTCGCGCTCCCCCAGTGCGTGGCTGCGGTAGAGCTCACCGAGCCGCGCCGGCAGGACGTTGTTGGCGAGGTAGCCGAGGTACGTGTAGCCGAGGACGCGCCGGTACGGCAAGGCGGCGATCGGCGCGAGAAGCGCACGCCAGCGGGCGCCGCGGGTCGCCACATCCAGGGACGCTGTGACGATCATGACCGCGATCCAGGCGGGTGACGCGGAGCGCAGGACCAGGAACGCCGCACCGATATCGACGGAGCGGAGAAGGATCCAGATCGCGACGATGCTGATGGAGATCCCGAGCGTGCCCCGGGCGAGGGCCCGCCGGCTGAGGCGCATCGCGCGGGTCAGTCGCGTCGGCGGCGAGCCGCGAGCTTCGGGGAGGGGCGGACGCGGAGTCGGTGGAGCACGTAGCGGGCAACCACCCGCAAGGTCGACAGGCCATAGACGACGCTGCGCTTGAACCCGACCGACGAGGCTTCCTCGAAGTAGCGCGTCGGGACGCCGATCTCCCCGATCCGCGGCGCCATGCCCGCCGCAACGACCTGGGCGATGAGCTCTTGGTCGAACACGAAGTCGTCGCTGTTCAGCTTGTAGGGGATGGTCTCCAGGAGGTGGCGGCTGTAGGCCCGCAGGCCGGTGTGGTATTCGGACAGGCGAAGGCCGAAGGCGATGTTCTCGACACCGGTCAGGAAGCGGTTGCTCACGTACTTCCAGCGGGGCATGCCACCGGCCAGCGGATCGCCCAGGAACCGGCTGCCCAGCATCAGGTCGCGCGACCCGTCGGCGATGGGGGCGACGAGCGCCGGGATCCGCGTGGCGTCGTACTGGTAGTCGGGGTGGAGCATGACGACGATGTCGGCGCCCGCCGCCAGGGCGGCGTCATAACAAGTCTTCTGATTGCCGCCGTAGCCCCGATTCTGTCTGTGGATGATGACGTCGAGGCCCAGCTGGCGGGCGATGTCCACGGTCTCGTCGCGGGACACGTCGTCGACCAGGATGATCCGGTGCACGAGATCGTGCGGGATATCGGCATATGTCCGTTCGAGCGTCTTGGCGGCGTTGTAGGCCGGCATGACGATGACCACGGTCGGCTGACTCGGGGCGGCAGGCCCCGCGGTCGCGACGCCGGGGGCGACCGATGCAGGTGCGCCGTCGGTTGTGCGGTCCACGGGTCGGAAGGGTACCCGAATTCGTCGACTCGCACGCGCGGGATGGAGCGTCGTCGGCCCCGACCGGCCATCCATGGGCCCGGCGCTATACTCCGGCCGTGGCCCGGCCCTCGCCAGATCGCGTTCGGCTGGCGGCGCTGGTCGCCCTGTTCCTCTCTGGGCTGGGTCGCGGTGGGCCTGGAGCTCGCTCGTCCGTTCCGCTCGGCTTCGATCGCGTTCGATAGCCAGGTCGCGGTCCTCCATTTCGAGCGGATCGCCAGCGGCCAGCGGATCGAGACATTCCTGTCGACCACGCCGAAGCCTCTCTTGACCGTGATCTATGGTCCATTGCACGCCCTGACCGGCGACTGGCGACCGATCGCCTGGGCGACGATCCTGGCATTCGGCGTGGGGATCGCGGGGGTCGGTGCGCTCGTAAGCCGTGTCACGGGCCCGGTCGCTGGCGCCTTCTCCGCCGTAGCCGTGCTCGCCGCCCCGACGCTCCTGTTCGACGTCGGCTACGCGCTGGCCACACCTTGGGCCCTTCTGGGCTGGGTCGCGGCCGGCCTGGCGGTCACCGCGGAGCGGCCACGCTACGGATTGGCCGGCCTGGCACTCCTGCTGGCGACGCTCGCCCGGATCGAGACGCTTGTCGTGGTCGAGCTGGCCTTGAGCGTCCCGGCCATGGCCTCGATCGCCCGCTGGCCCGTGCCGCGACGCGCCTGGCTCGTGCCACTGATCGGGCTCGGTGCGCTGCCTGTCATGTGCCTCCACGATTGGCTTCTGTCCGGAGATCCGCTGCTCTGGTCGACCGTCGCGGTCCGGTACAACCAGACCACGGACCTCGCCGTCCTGAGCCCGCGCGAGGTGATCCTGTTCCTCGCCGGTCGCTACGCTGCGACGGGCGCGGTCACGCTTCTGGCCGTGTTCGGCCTGGCCCGGCTGATCGTAGGCCGGCGCTACGCCCTGGTGGTCGGCCTGCTTGGCCTGGGGCCAGGCGTCGCGACGATCCTGGTCCTGCTGGCCATGCGCGGGATCTTTGTCTCCGAGCGATACGCCTCCCCGATCGACATCGCCGTCCTCCTCTCCGCCGGGATCGGGTTTGGCGGGCTGTCTCCCGATCTGTTCGATCGGTCGGCCACGCGACTTCGGGCCGCGCGATGGACGCCAGGCGGCCGTCAGGCGCTGGCGGTGACGGCCAGCGTCGTGGCAGCGATCGTCCTCGCTTGGCCGCACGGCCCGTTCGATCCGACGCTCCGCATGCAGGTCCGGCAGAGCCTTGTCGCAGCGATCGACGCCGATCGGGCCGTCCCGATCCTTGCCGCCAGCCTGCCATCCCGCAGCCAGGTGGCTCCACCGACTCTGCTCGTACCGACCTCGGTCGGGCCGCGCCTGGTGGTCGACCTCGGCGTCCTCCTGACCGCGATCGGCGGGACAAATCGGTTGATCGTCGACCCGGCCGTCGGCATCCCGCGCGCGGGACAGGTCGTGTATCACGATCGTCAGGCCGAACACCGGCCGGACGCCCTCGCCGCCTTCCAGATCACCGCGTCGACGAAGCTCGGAGACCTGACCCTCGAGCCACTCGCGGTCGACACAGCCCGCGGCTTCTGGATCGTCGCTGTCCATTGACCTGGCCGCCGGTCCCGGGCTGTGGATCCCGGGCTGAAGACCCCAAATCGTGACCGCCTGTGTAACGATAGGCGCGCCACCACACGAGGTTCCCGATGTTCGAGCGTCTTTTCGGCGATCCCAAGCAGGATTCGGCCGTCGCCGAGCGGATCCCGCCCGGCCAGTACAAGACCGACAAGTTCCCCGTCCTCCATTACGGATCCGTGCCGCGCACCGACCTCGCGACCTGGGACTTCAGGGTCTGCGGCGAGGTGGGTTCGCCATTCACCCTGACCTGGAGCCAGTTCAAGGACCTGCCGCGCAAGATCGTCAACACGGACATCCACTGCGTCACGCGCTGGTCGAAGCTCGACACGACCTGGGAAGGCGTTCCGATCCAGACGATCCTGGAGATGGCCGGCGTCCGTCCGAGCGCGACGCACGTCGTGTCGCATGCCGAGCAGGGCTACACCGCCAACCTGCCCCTGTCCGTGCTCGATGACGACGACGTCCTCCTGGCCGATACGTTCGGTGGCGAGCCGCTGGAGCTCGAGCACGGCTATCCGCTCCGTCTCGTCGTCCCCAAGAAGTACTTCTGGAAGAGCAGCAAGTGGGTCCGCGGGCTGGAGTTCCTCGACCACGACCAGCTCGGCTTCTGGGAGCGCTACGGCTACAACAACGACGCGGACCCCTGGCAGGAAGAACGTTTCAGCGATTGAGGGGCCGCGGCCGGGGCGCGCCAGCCAT
The DNA here is from genome assembly GCA_038915165.1 of Candidatus Limnocylindrales bacterium. GTDB lineage: Bacteria > Chloroflexota > Limnocylindria > Limnocylindrales > CSP1-4 > SPCO01. Next base: position 20,577 of record JBCLDE010000022.1, on the reverse strand, counting down.
GTGCCGGGGCGCGCCAGCCATGTGCCGGGGCGCGCCAGCCATGTGCCGGGGCGCAGTTGCGGCCGGGGCGCGCCAGCCATGTGCCGGGGCGCAGTTGCGATTTCCCAGTCGTACGTGGCGAGCGGCCAGATCCGGTTCGTCCTGGCCAGTGACGGTGGCGGGATCCCCGGCGGCCGGGGCGAACACCGCGAGTTCGTACCATGGCTGACTTCGAATCGTACCGCGGTCCCCGTCGGCGGAACCACGGTGTGCGGCTGCGCCGCCACTGGCTGACCCGCGCATGCCTCGCGTCGACCTGATGCGCCGTGGTGCGTGACAGTCAACACTGAGAGCTCGAACCTCCTCTTCGAGGCCGGTCCAGCTCACCAGCTCACGATCGCGTGGCTCTCAGGCACGGGAATACGTCGGAACCCGGCGCATGGGCTATTCCAGTCCCGTTCGGTCATCGAGTGTTGACTGGCAGCCACCGCACGGCCGACCGGAGGGGCTGCCACCGCACGACCGGCCGGAGGGGCTGCCACCGCACGACCGGCCGGAGGGGCTGCGACCGCACGACCGGCCGGAGGGGCTGCCACCGCATGGCCGGCCGGAGGGGCTGCGACCCGACCCCGCGCAAGCCGGCGCCCTGGTTCAGCTTCGGCGCGGTCCGCCCAGCAGGCGTGGGTCGGGCGCGAACAGGCGCAGCCGGTTGGTCAGCAGGAGGATCTCGCGGTCGAGCAGGCGGATCAGCGCCTCGAGACGCTGAACCGTCGTCGCGGCTTCCAGTAGCGCCTGGCGAAGCGGCAACTCGGCCTGCACGATGCCCGAGAGCAGGTACGACAGGACCGTCGGATCGTCCGGGATGACGAGTTCGCGACGTCGGTCCGTGGCGAACACGTCGGTCTCAGCGGCGTCGGCAGCCGGCGAGTCGACATCGTCGATGAGCGCGGCTGCGATCGCCTCGACGATGGCATCGTCATCGATCATCGCGTCGTCCTCGATGGCCTCGTCGTCGTCATCATCGTCGTCGGCATCGGCATCGGCATCGCTGTCAAGCTCGACCCGGATGTCAAGGACCTCGCTCGTCTCACCATCTCGCGCCCGCATGAGGTCCAGATAGCGAACGAAGCGCCGGATGGCGGACGCAGCCAGCCGCTCGGCGCGCGTCTCGTCGCCGACCTGATCCTCCAGCGGCGTAACGTCCGCCACGAGGTACGGCTCACGGCCAGGGTCGACCGACTCGATGACAAATCGTCCGGTCGCGGCCGCCAGCAGATCGTAGCGTCCGTCCGGGTAGCGGCCGGCCTCGCGAATCTCGACCAGCGCCCCGACACCGGCCAGGGCGAGAGTACTCCCGGCGCCGATGGCGCTCCCGGAGCCGATGGCGCTCCCCTCGCGGATGAGCACGACGCCGAATGGCGTACGAGTCTCCAGGCAGTGGCGGGTCAGGGCGCGATAGCGCTCCTCGAAGACATGCAGCGGCAGGACGATGCCGGGGCACAGGACCGTGTGCAGGGGAAAGAGCGGGATCTCCATTCAACCTTTGAGTCGCGCTGCAGGCCGGGTGAATCGCCCGGTGGATCGCCCGAACGACGGGGTCCGGTCCGAGTCTAGCCCGCTCCGGGCTCGAGGCGCGCCGACGCCAGTCCGGCCGATGCCCCCCCCGAGCGTCGGGAACGAAGAAGCCGGCGGTCACCCACCGGCTTCGATCGGTCGTTTGGAGGCGCTTCGCGCGGCCAGCCGTCAGGGCCGGCGGACGGTCAGTGGGAACAGCTCTTCGGCGTGCCCTCGTCGTCGGCGGTCTTGAAGCTGGATCCGCAGCCACAGGCCGCGACGGCGTTTGGATTGTTGACGGTGAAGCCCGCCCCCATCAGCGACTCGACGTAATCGATCTGCGAGCCCCTCAGCAGATCGACGCTCTGGCCATCGACATAGATCTTGATGCCACGGGCTTCGAGGACCCGATCCTCTAGCGTCGGCGCGTCCTCGAGCATCATCCCGTAGCGGAAGCCCGAGCAACCGCCGGAATAGACGTACACGCGCAGCCCGATCGCCGGGTTGGTCTCTTCCTTGGTGAGTTCGAGGAGCTTGCCGAGCGCGGCATCGGTAATGGAGACGACCGTCGTCGGCTGCAGGTCGATCATCTGGCTGGATCCTCCGGGACGCGAATGATGCGATGGTTCTGAGGCGCTGGGCGTCTAGTACGGGTCCATCCTACGCATGGCGACTGGTTTCGACAAGCGTGCGCGCCGAAACTCCTGGATGGACCCGTCCGCAAGTCCTAGGCCTCGATCCGCTCGACGATCGTGGCGATCCCCTGCCCAACGCCGATGCACATCGTCGCCAGCCCGTAGCGCCCGCCCGTGCGGCGCAACTCGTGGACGAGCATCGTGACGAGCCGGCCGCCGGTCATGCCCAGAGGGTGCCCCAGCGCGATCGCCCCACCGTTCACGTTCACTCGGGCCGGGTCCAGTCCAAGCTCATCGATACACACCAACGATTGCGAGGCGAATGCCTCGTTGAGCTCGACGAGGTCGAGGTCCCCGACGCTGATGCCCGCCCGGTCCAGCGCCTTGCGCGTCGCGGGTACGGGGCCGATACCCATGATCGCCGGATCGACCCCCGCGACGGCCGTCGACACGACCCGTGCGAGCGGCCGCAGGCCCAACTCGCGGGCGCGCTCAGCTTCTACCAGGAGCACCGCGGACGCTCCATCGTTGATGCCGGAACTGTTGCCCGCGGTGACCGTGCCGCCGTCGGGCCTGAACACCGGCTTCAGGCGTGAGAGCGACTCTGCGGCCGCGTCGGCGCGCGGATGCTCGTCGCGAGCGACGATGAGGGGCTCGCCTTTCCGCTGTGGGACGGCGATCGGCACGATCTGGTCGTCGAACCAGCCGGCGTCAATGGCCGCGATCGCACGCCGCTGGCTTTCGACGGCGAAGGCGTCCTGGCGCTCGCGCGACACGCCCCAGCGTTCGGCCACGTTCTCCGCAGTCTCGCCCATGGAGTACGGATAGTGGCGCTCCGCCAGGCGCGGGTTGACAAATCGCCAGCCAAGGGTCGTGTCGGCCATCTCGCGCGGGCCGCGGTCGTAGGAGGCCTCGGCCTTGAGCTGGACGTATGGGGCGCGACTCATCGATTCGACACCGCCACCAATGAACAGGTCGCCATCGCCGACCGCGATCGCATGCGCCGCCGAATTGATCGCCTGGAGGCCGGAACCGCACAGCCGATTGACGGTCAGCCCGCCGACCTCGACCGGGAAGCCGGCCAGGAGCAGAGCCATCCGCGCGACGTCGCGGTTGTCCTCGCCGGCCTGGTTGGCGCAGCCCAGGATGACGTCCTCGATGAGGCCGGGGTCGACGCCCGCGCGGTCCACGACCGCCCGCAGGGTGGCCGCGGCGAGGTCATCGGGGCGGATGCTCGCGAGCGCGCCTCCGTAGCGGCCGATCGGCGTGCGGACCGCTTCGACGATCCAGGCCTCCCGGAGCGGTCGATGCGCGTCTCGAGTCATGACGTGATGGTAGCGCGCGGCTGGGACCCCGCCCGTCTCGCGGCTGCGGCCATCAACGCGGGCGCGGGCACGAACCGCGGACCCATCGACGCGTACCGGCGCAGCTCGGCCAGGATGGCGGCCGGCCCACCCGACCGATCGACCCGTTCGAACGGCCCGACGGCATGGCCCACCCCAAGGCGCAGCGCAAGATCGATTTCGGCGGCCCTCGCGACGCCGTCCCCCAGCGCTCGGTACGCCTCGTTGACGATGGCCAGCGCGGCGGCGAGCGCGGTGACGGCGGTCGGCGCGGTGCCGGCGGTCGCGGCGGTGACGGCGGGGTGCCGGTGACGGCGGTCGCGGCGGTCGCGGCGGGGTGCCGGTGACGGCGGTCGGCGCGGTGACGGCGGGGTGCCGGTGACGGCGGTCGCGGCGGGGTGCCGGTGACGGCGGTCGCGGCGGTCGATCTCACTTGGATCGTCCCCGCACAGCTGCGGTCGCCCCAAGACGGCGATGTGGCTGCCAGTCAACACCGGGACACCGAAGGGCTCGAGACCTGGCCGTCGGCACTGCCTCGGCTCGGTCGCGTGTCCGGGAGTCACCGATCGTCGAGAAGGATCGGGCCGCGGGCGCCGCCGGGATCGCTCGGCCCGTCAGTGTTGACTGCCACGCACATCCGGTGGGGGCGGCGGCGGCCGGGGGGGCGATGGCGGGCGGGCGGACGATGGCGGCGGCAACGACGGGCGAGCTCACTTGAAACGAGCCTTCGGCTTCGCCTGACTGGCTGCCGCGCGCGCGGCGGCCAGCTTGTCGCGCATCACGTACCCGCCCGGCTTCTTGAACGAGCGATCGAGCGGCGGCTGGAGGAGGTCGGCGTCATCCAGGTCCAGGATGTCGCTGCGCCGAACGATCCACAGTCGGATGCTCTCCTGCCGCCGACCGTAGAGCTCACGGGCGTAGTGGATGGCAAGTTCGGCATCGGGTGCCATGACGCTGTCACCATGGCGCATCGGGTCGCCATCCTTCTCCTGGCGAAAGACCTCCCAAGGCGCTCGAGGATGGCGCTCGAGGCGGCGGCGGGCGGGTCGGCCCCGGCCGAACTCGAGGCGGCGGCGGGCGGCAGCAGCTCCGACGGCGTCGCGCCCGACTCCCCGCTCATGCCGCGGCTCCAACCCCCAGGATCGACTCGCGCACCCAGCGCGTCTCCTCGCGGGCAAGCCGCCGGAATTCGAGCCGTGCCTGGGACATGGGCCCGTGGTTCGTGACGACCGTGCGCAACTCCGCCCAGTCCGGCTCGCTGTAGCGCCACTCCCCGGCCGCCTCGTCGAAGTCCAGCGCCGGGTCCGGGATGACCAGGCCCAGCTCGCGGATGCGGGGGACATAGATGGTCAGAAACTCCTGGCGCAGCTCCTCGGACGTCTTGGCCTTGATCCGCCTGTGCAGATCGCGATCGGTCTCGCGCGGTGAACGTGGCCCGTGCATCTGCATGAGCGGACCCCACCAGCGGTCGAGCGCATCCTGGACGGCGGCCCGTTGGGCGGCGGACCCGGTGACCATCGTCACGACGACGTCGCGCCCATGCATGATGTGGACCGACTCCTCCCAGCAGATCTTGCGCATCGTTCGGGCGTATGGCGCGTAGCTGCTGTCGCGCAGCGCATGCTGCGCGACGATCGCCGCGGCGTCGACGAGCCACGCGATCATCCCGACATCGGCCCAACTCTTCGTCGGGTAGTGGAAGACGTTGTGGAACTTGGTCTTGCCGCTGAGCAGGTCGTCGAACATCGCCTCGCGCGGTTTGCCCAGGTCCTCCGCCACGCGTTAGAGCAGCTGGGCGTGACCCACCTCATCCTGGACCTTGGCGGTGAGGGCCCGTTTCCGGTGCAGGGTGGGAGCGCGCATGAGCCACTCGCGCTCGGGCAGGACGCCCATCAGCTCGTTGTTGGCATGCATCTCCACGTTGGCATGCATCTCCACGTTGGCATGCATCTCCACGAACCGCAGGACCGACGTGCGGTACTCGTCGGGCATCCAGTCCGTCGCCTCCACCTTGAGGCCGGCAGCTACGTGCGCCTCGAACAAAGCGTACCGATCGTCGTGCCGCAGCGCCTCGTTGAAGGTCGGTCGTTCGCGCTCCAGCGGGCCAAGGACCGGTTCGAGCGCGAGCGGATCCGTCATATGGTGACTCCCGGCGCCTGGACTGCACTCAGTGACAGGTCGGCATAGGCGTCCGCGACCGCCCGAGCGGAGAGCCGACCGTGGGGTTGATACCACGCCACGAGGCCGTTCAGCGCCGTCAGGATGTAGGCGGCCGCGGTCGTCGGATCGACCGGTGCGAACGCCCCGGACTCGACGCCGTTGGCGATGGCGCTCCGGAACCGTGCCTCGTATGCGTCGCGACGCCCGGCCATCTCCTGGCGCCGGTGATCATCGAGTGCGCGCCACTCGTGGACGAAGACGCTGGCGCGGTGGACGTCATCGGTGACGACGGCGACGTGCGCGCGCACGAGGGCGATGAGGTGGAGGCCGGGTCCGAAGACCGCGGCTCCTGGATCCGCGGCTTCGACGCCATCCGCGGCGGCCTCGAAGCGGGACGCCGTGCGCTCCACGATCGACCACAGGACCTCCTGCTTGGAGGCCACGTGCGCGTACAGGCTGGCACCCTGGATATCGACGGCCCTTGCAATGTCACGGACGCTCGTGCCCGCGTAGCCGTGCTCGTGGAAGAGCGAGCTGGCCGCGTCCTCGATCTCTTGCCGGCGGGTCGTCTCGACCATCCATGCCCGTCCACTAACAAACGCTTGTTAGGGGCGATGGTAGGCGGGGATGCGGGATCGCGTCAAGGGTGTCGAGCGCGTCTGGCCGGACGCGGTCCCGGGTCCGCCCCGTGGTGTTGGCATCGGACTGCGACCCCGCCGACGCCACCGAAGTGGCCCCGATCGCTCTGACTGATCAGGATGGACCCCAGTGAGCGTGGCGGTGCTCACGTTCCGTCGATTTCGATGCGTGGCTGAGCGTGCAACGGTCGAATCCGATGAGTCAGGGCGATCAAGGCATCGGCCGGAAGGCATCGGCCGGAAGGCATCGGCCGGAAGGCATCGGCCGGAAGGCCCCGGACCGCCTGGCCGCCGGACCGTCACTCCCCGGTGAACCGCGGTGGCCGCTTCTCGAGGAACGCCGCGATGCCCTCCGCGTGATCGGCGGAGGCGCCCGCGACACCCTGGCGCCACGCCTCGTCCTCCAGCGCCTCGTCCAGCGAGACCGACCATGTTCGCTCCAGGGCGCGCTTGGTCAGCGCCAGCGCCCGTGGCGCCAGCCCGGCGAGTCGGACCGCCACCGCCCGCGCCTCGTCGGCAAGCGCCTCGGCGGGAACGACCCGGGCAACCAGTCCGAACCGCTCGGCGTCGGCAGCCGACAGCGGGTCGCCCAGCAGTGCCAGTTCGGCGGCCTTGGCGGCACCGACGAGGCGCGGCAACAGCCACGTGGCGCCGCTGTCCGGCACGAGCCCGATCCGCCCGAACGCCAGCACGAAGGTCGCCCCCTCGGCGGCCAACCGGATGTCGCAGGCGAAGGCCAGGGAGGCCCCCGCACCGGCCGCCACCCCGTTGATCGCCCCGACGATCGGTCGGTCCAGAGTTCGCATGGCGCGGATGATCGGGTTGTAGCGCTCGCGCAACTCCACGGCCAGGGGGGCCGCATCAGGCCCAAGCCGTTCCTTGAGGTCCTGGCCGGAACAGAACGCCCGGCCGGCACCGGTCAGCACGACTGCCCGCACCGCGCGATCGCGGGCCACGTCCCCGAAGGCCGCCAGCAGGTCCGCCTTGAGCCCGACGGTCAGCGCGTTCAGCGCGTCTGGTCGGTCCAGGGTGATCGTCGCGACCGCGTCGGCGACCTCGTAGCGCAGTGCCGTGAACGGCATGGCCGTCCTGTGGCGGCTCATTCGGCGGCGGCGTCGATTCCCGCGAACTCGACCAGCCGACCGTCGACGAGCTCGAAGATGCGCCGATCGATCGGTTCGTCGGCATCGCCGGAGTGTTCGAGGATGAAGTCGGCGAAGAGCGCGGCGAAGTCGTCGTCGCCCGTGCGCAGCGACCCGGCCGCCAGGAGGTGCCGCTCGGGAAGGCCGATGAGGATCCGGCCGGCCGATCCAAGCTCGTTGATGAGGTGCCGCACGACATCTGGCAGCAGGATCCGAGCGGCGTCCCAACCGTGCCCCGTGTCAGAACTGATCAGGCGCCGATCGCCGGAGATCTCATCGGTCCATGGCGCGGAAGCCGACCACCGGCCGAGGTTGTGCATCGCCGCGTCCTGCACCTCCGCCGGCTCCACGCCCCACGACATCAGATGGTCACCGTTCACGACGATGTCATAGGCACCCGCGTCGATGGTGTAGACGAGCGGCAGCCCGGCCGGTCCCTGGTCGATGATCGGCTGGGCGTGGCTCTGTGCGCCATGGGCGGCCAGCGTGGCACGGTCGATCGATTCGAGCGCGAGGCCCTGGGTCCCGACGGGGCGGAAGGCGGGATAGAGGAGCTCGCGCGCTCGTTCCCAGTCGTGCTCCGGCGTCTCCGCTGCCGACGTGGTGGACTCGGGCGCGGGTGAGTGCCCGCTCACCGGCGAGTATTCGTCGATCGGCGTCAGGTAGTCGGGAGCGCTGTCGCGAATGGCTGGCGCCGGCTCGTCGCCGAACTCTCGTCCGTAGTCGCGACCGACGTGGCGTCCGCCCTCCGGATCTCGCTCCATGGCATCCTCCTCCTGGCTGATGTTGGTCAACGTCCCGACCAGACGGGCGAACGCTTCTCGGTGAACGCGGCCATCCCCTCGGCCTGGTCCTGGGAATCGAAGAGTCGGAAGAACGCCTCGCGCTCGCGGGCCAGACCGTCGTGGAGACCGCGCTGGGAGGCGTCGAGGATCGCCATCTTGGCGGCTCGGATCGCGAGCGGCGGCATGGCCGCGACGCGCCCAGCCAGCTCCAGTGCCGCATCCACGGTCGCCTCGGCCGGGACGACCGTCGTCACCACCCCGGACGCGGCGGCTTCAGCGGCGCTCATCGTCCGGCCGGTCAGGATGAGCTCCATCGCTCGGGCCTTGCCGACGGCCCTCGTCAGCCGCTGGGTGCCGCCGGCGCCTGGCATCACGCCGATCTTGATCTCCGGCTGGCCGAACGTCGCGTCCTCGGCAGCCACGATCATGTCGCAGGCCATCGCGAGCTCGAAGCCTCCACCCAGCGCGAAGCCGCGGACCGCGGCGATCAACGGCAGGCCGATCTCGTCGAGCCGATCCCAGGTCCCGAACCGCCCGCCCGCATGGAGCGAGGCCGACGTCTGGGGCGCCAGCTCCCGGATGTCGGCGCCCGCCGCGAAGGCCCGGGTCCCGGAACCGGTGATGACCACGGCTCTGCAGGATGGATCGGCATCGAGCGCCTGAAGTACCGCGACAAGATCGTCGAGGAGGTCGAAACTCAGCGCATTGAGCGCGTCGGGCCGATCGAGCGTGACGAGCGCCACGCCCTCCAGCGAAGCCGCCGGTGCGGCCGAAGCCGGTGCAGGCGCCGGGAACACAACCTGAACCAAGGGCCCACTCGCCCCCGGCGTCTGGTCGCGCGACGAGTCGTTCCGTGGCGCGGCGTCGGTCATCGGCCCTCCTCGCTTGTCGTGGCGACAGTATCCACTGTCGCGGCTGCCGCGACATCCGTCTCCGGCATGTCTTCCAGCACGACCAGGGTCGCCAGGCCGGGCCCGATCTCGCGCAGGTTTCGCCCGGCCGCCCGCATCGCATCGGAGGCCAGCCCGGCGTCCAGGGCGGCCCGGTCGTCGAAGCGCATGCTCGTCACGAGGAGGGTGGTCACGGCGATACCTCCGATGGTGGGACGGCCCGCTGGCGGGCGGCCGACTCCGTCGAACGATAGAAGCCCTCGAGCGCTTCGTTGAAGAGGGTCGGTCGGTGGGTCATCACCTGGTGGCCGCAGTCCGGAGCGACGAACAATCGACCGTCGCGCACCTGGCGAGCCAGGCCCCACGCCTGGCCCACCGGCACGAATGGGTCACGATCCCCGCAGGCGACGAGGGTCGGTGGCGTGATGGCGCGCAGTGCCCGAGGGGTCACGAGCGACTGGCTGGCGACATCCACGACGACGGCCGAAAGGAGGCGCTGCCAGGCGCCATCGCCCTGGACCGGCGCGTGCCGTCGCGTCAGGTCCGCCGCCCAGGACGGGTCGTCGCGCTCGATCCGGACAGGATCCATGAGTCGGCGGGCGACACTGGCGCGTGGTTCGCGCTCCGGGCTGATGCCGACCAGCACGAGCGTCCGCAGCCGCTCCGGCCAGCGGACCGCGAACCCGAGCGCCGTCATCGCACCCATGGAGAACCCGATGAGATGGAACGTCTCCAGGCCCAGCACGTCCGCGAAGGCCCGCAGATCGTCGACAAGCCATGCCGCCTCGAACCCCTGGGCAGCGTCCCAGCGGGTCGTCGCATGCCCGCGGGCGTCGGGGACAAAGACCCGGAAGGCCGTGGCAAGGACTGGGATCTGGGCCGCGAAGTCCTCGCGCCCGGACGATGTCGCACCGTGCAGCAGGACGACCGGCGGACCTGCCCCGTGCGCGTCGTAGCCGATCTCCAGGTCGTTGGCCCGGATCGTCTGGGTCATCGGTCGCTTGTCGGGATGGATCGTCGGCATCGGTCGATGCTACCGCTCCGGCTTGCCCTCGACCTCGGCCGTGGCGGCGCGTTCGATGCGCAGGTAGCGTCGCCGGTAGTAGAGCAACGGCATCGAGTGGTGCTGCGTGGTCGCAAGCGCGTCGACCCGGCCGATGAAAAGATCGTGGTCGCCGGCACTGAACGTCTCGATGACGGTGCATTCGAGCGTCGCGCTGGCACCGTCCAGAAGCGGGAGCCCGGTCTCGCCCGCATGCCAGGCCGCGCCGCAAAACGCTTCGCGTCCGGGCTCCACCGGCGCACCCGCGAAGCAATCCGACAGATCCTGCTGGTCCTCCGCCAGGATGTTGACGGCATACCGGCCAGCGTCGCGCACGATCGGCGTCAGGAACCGGCGTCGATCCAGCGCGACCATGACGAGCGGCGGGTCGAGCGAGACCGAGCTCAGGGCGTTGACCGTGATCCCGAACGGTCGTTCGCCGTCGGCCGCCGTCGGCCGCCGTCGGTCGCCGTCACGACGGTCACCCCGGTCACAAAGTGGCCCATGACCAAGCGGAAGATGTCCGACTCGATCGGGGCGGGACTGGCGCACACGGCGCGAGTCTAATCGGGGTCCGCGCTCGGGTCGCGCTGAGCCGCCGATCCCGTGCAGCGGTGTCCGGCCGCGACCTACAATCGCGCAATGACCGAGACGCCAAGACCGGCCACCCGCCTCGAGCGCGATTCGATGGGCGAGATGGAGGTACCAGCCGACGCGCTGTTCGGCGCCTCCACCCAGCGAGCTGTCCTGAACTTCCCGATCTCCGGCCAGCCGATGCCGCGCCGTTTCCTGCGTGCCCTGGCGCTCGTGAAGCAAGCCGCCGCGGAGACGAACGGCGCGCTGGGATTGCTTGAACCGGACGTGGCGACGGCCATCGCGGCGGCCGCTGGCGAGGTCGCCAGCGGCGCCCACGACGATCAGTTCCCGATCGACATCTACCAGACCGGCTCCGGGACCTCGACGAATACGAACATGAACGAGGTCGTGGCAAACCTTGCGTCGGCCCGCCTGGGCGGCCGCAAGGTCCACCCCAACGACGACGTCAATCGATGCCAGAGCTCCAACGACACGATCCCGACCGCGCTCCAGCTGTCCGCCGCGCTGGCCATCGAGGAGGAGCTGCTGCCGGCCCTGGAGCGCCTCCATACGGGCCTGGCCGCGAAGGAGCAGGAGCTCTGGCCGGTGGTCAAGACGGGCCGGACCCACCTCCAGGACGCCACGCCGATCCGGCTCGGCCAGGAATTCCGCGGCTACGCGGGCCAGGTGGAGGAATCGCTCCGTCGGGCGCGCACCGCCCAGGCCGAACTGCTCGCCGTTCCACTCGGCGGGACCGCCGTCGGGACCGGCATCAACGCCCATCCGGAATACGCCTTCCGGGCGTGCGGGCGGCTGTCATCGCTGACCGGGCTGAGCGTTCGCGAGACCGACAACCACTTCCACGCCCAGGCAACGCTCGACGCGGCGATCGCCGCCCACGGCGCGATCCGGACGATCGCCCTGAGCCTCTGGAAGATCGCGAGCGACGTGCGCCTGATGGGGATGGGGCCGCGGGCCGGACTCGCCGAGCTGGCACTGCCGGAGACCCAGCCGGGCTCTAGCATCATGCCGGGCAAGGTCAATCCGGTCATCGTGGAGAGCCTCACGATGGTCGTGGCGCGGGTCGTCGGCAACGACGCGACGATCGCGTTCGGCCAGACCGGCAGCTTCCTGGAGCTCAACGTCATGCTGCCCGTGACGGCCGCAGCGCTCCTCGAATCGATCACGCTCCTGGCGGCCGCGGCCACCAACTTCAGCGCCCGCTGCATCGAGGGCCTGACGGCCACGGAGCGTGGGCCGCAGCTCGTCGAGCAGGGGCTCATGCTCGCGACGGCGCTCGCCCCGGTCATCGGCTACGACGAGGCGGCCAAGCTCGCCAAGGATGCGCTCCGGTCCGGCCGCACGATCCGCGAACTCGCGCTCGAGCACGGGATGGACCCGGTGGAACTCGACCGGCTACTCGATCCGGCATCGATGACGGAGCCGGGCCTCGGAGGCGGTCCGGCCGGCGGATAGCGCGGCCGTGCCACGGGCCGTCAGCGGCCGGCGGATGGCGCGCCAGCATCACGGTCTGTCACATGGATAGGTACAATCCGGCGCGATGACCGACACACACTCATGGGATCGCGCCGCCGCCGCCCCGGGCGTCCGGGATGGGCGCCGCCTGCCGGAGATCGTGGCACTGCCCGACGACCACCCCAGCGTGGCCGCGCTGTTCGACTTCATGCGTGACGCCGAATCGCGCTTCGCAACCCTCCGGATGCGGATCGTGGAGCGATCGTGGACGGCGCGTGGCGAGGAGGTCGCGACGGTCGACGTCATGCTCCGCCACCCCGGCGATGCGCGGGTCACGACAAGCCGCGACGGGACGACGACGCAGAGCGACCATGAGGTCTGGATCTCCGACGGCGACCTCGTGCGCACCTATTCGGGGGCACATCGCCTGGGTACCCAGCGACCCGTGCGCAACCGCCCCCGCGGTCTGGACCACCCAGACTTCCCGGGTTCGTCGCGCGTCTACGTACCCGTCACGGTGCTGCCGGCGGAAACCCTGCCCGACACGTTCGTCCATCCCGCCGGGTACTGCCAGAACGTCCTCGGCACCGGGCGCTGTCATGTCGCCGGCTCCGATGTCGTCAACGGACGCGAGGCGATCCTGCTCGAATGCGACCACCCGCGAACGATCGAGTTGGCGGGCGATCGACCCGACTTCCACATCTCGATCGCGGTCGATCGCGAGACCGGCGTCATCCTCCGGCTCGTCGAAACGATCGGCGGCCTCGAGACCCGGCGTGCCGAGGTGGTCGACCTCGGGCCGGATGCCCCGCTCCCACCGGCGGCGTTCCAGTTTGCCTTCCCCACCGGGACGACGATGCTCTACTGACCCGAGGGCTTCCGAAGCCACTGGTCATGCGCGTATAGTCTGCCCGTTCCCGACAACATCGTTGTTCGGAAAGGAGGGCCAGGCGACGGACCCCTGCGCTGTTGGTGCGGCGCACCGCGGCCGACCAAGGCCGCCCTCCTACCCCTAGCGTCATTCCGCGTATCCCCGCGTTCGCGTGCGGCGCCCCACCAGGGCTACAGCCGCCGCTCCGGTCCGGACCTGGAGGGAGGTTCGGACGTTCGATTGCCAGACGGCGATCGAGACTCGAGTGAAGGAGGAACCGATGACCCAGTCCAGATCACGCGAAGACGTCATCCAGCAGGACGTCGCCGACCTGCACAAGCTCGGCTACGCGCAGGAGCTGTTCCGCTCGATGGGCGGCTTCAGCAACTTCGCCATCAGCTTCAGCATCATCAGCATCCTGACCGGCGCGGTCATCCTGTACGACTACGGTCTGGCCTGGGCGGGCACCGCCGCGGTCCTGATCGGCTGGCCGCTGGTCACGGTCTTCGTGCTATTCATCGCGGCATCGATGGCGGAGATCGCGTCGGCCTACCCAACGGCCGGCGGCCTCTACTACTGGGCCAGCAAGATGAAGAACAAGAACTGGGGCTGGTGGACCGCCTGGTTCAACCTGATCGGTCAGTTCGCCATCGTGGCCGGCATCAACTTCGCCGCCGCGTTCTTCCTCAACCAGACGATCATCTCGCCGCTGACCGGCGGCGCCTACACCAATACCAGCCAGATCCTCACGCTCGGCGACACGCTGGTCATCTCCGGGCAGCTGCTGACGATGGCCGTGTTGATGGCCGCGCAGCTCGTGTTGAATATTGCCGGCATCGGCGTGGTCGCCTTCCTCAACCAGGTCAGCGTCTGGTGGCATATCATCTTCGTGGTGCTGATCGCAGGCTCCCTGTTCATCCTCGGCACTCAGGACACGGCCCGGGATGCGGGACTGACCCTGTTCGCGATCCAGCCGCAGGACACGCTGGGGTCCTGGGATATCACCATCCCGCCCGGGTCGGAGGACCCGATCCTCAAGTTCCTGTTCGGGCCGGCGACGAGCTATCCAACGTTCATCGCCTTCTTCTTCTCATTGCTGCTCGCGAACTGGACCTACACCGGATACGACGCCTCGGCGCACGTCGCGGAGGAGACCGTCGGCGCACGGATCGGCAGCGCCTGGGGCATCTTCCTGTCCGTCGCAGTCTCGGCCGTGGTCGGGTTCGTCTTCCTGCTGGCGCTCACCCTGCACCTGCCGGATCTGACACCGCTGTTCGGGCAACTCGATGACGCATCGCTCTACAGCCAGTACTACTTCGGCGACAACGCGGCCGTCGTCTACATCCTTCAGCAGAACCTGGACGCGGGCCTGGCCGGGATCTTCGGCGGGGCCATCGCGATCGCGATGAGCTTCTGTGGGCTCTCGGCGATCGCATCCGCCGGGCGCATGCTGTACGCCTTCTCACGAGACGACGGCATGCCCGCTTCCGGCTGGCTGAAGAAGGTCTCGCATCGCTATCGGACGCCGGCCAACTCCCTGACCGCCATGGTCATCGGCGCATTCGTGCTGGCGATGGTGGCGTTCCTGACCGGTGGCGGTACCGCCATCGTCATCGTCACCGCCATCAGCACGATCTTCCTGTATGCCGCGTATGGGATCTGCATCTACCTGGGTGCCACGACCAAGGAGTGGATGGACCATCGGGTCTGGAGCCTGGGGCGATTCTCGAGGCCCATCGCCTACCTGGCGATCTTCTGGGTCGTGGTGCTGATGGTCCTGTTCAGCTTCCCGACATCGGGCAACATCTCGATCACGTTCATGCTGGCCGTGGTCGTGTTGCTGGCGATCTACTACTTCGCCTACGCGCGCCGCAGCTTCAAGGGCCCGCACGCGATGGGTGACGCTGCCGAGCTCACCGAGATCGAGCGTGAGTTCGAGCACGCCGCCGAGAAGATCCGACCGGCCTGACCCACCACTCAGGAGTCTTTCGAGGGCCGGCCCGGTCGGACCGACCGGCCCTCACCCACCCCGCGGCTCGCCGCCACCGAATCGGAGACCGACGATGAGCGACCACGATCAGGCCCATCAGGCGAAGCACCCCCGCCTTGTCGAACTGGAGGAGATGGTTCGCGACGGCCGGATCGACACCCTGGTCGTCGCGATCACGGACATGCAGGGCCGGCTGATGGGCAAGCGGGTCCAGGGCCAGGCCTTCCTCGACGGGGTCATCAGCCACGGCGCCCATTTCTGCACCTACCTCCTGGGCACGGACATGGAGATGAACACTCCCGAGGGCTTCAAGCTCATGAACTGGGAGACTGGCTATGGCGACTGGATCGCCGAGCCGATCTGGGACCAATTGCGGGTCCTGCCCTGGCTGCCGGGTACGGCGATGGTCCTGGCCGATGTGGTGGACGAGGAGACCGGCCAGGAGATCCCCATCGCGCCCCGGACGATCCTGAAGCGCCAGGTCGCTCGCGCGGCGGGCATGGGCTACGCGTTGAAGGCCGGCTCCGAATTCGAGTTCTATGTCCTGAAGGACTCGTGGGAAGAACTGGCTGAGAAGGGCTGGCCCGTCCCGCGCACGTTCGGGCACTACAACGAGGACTACCACCTGCTCCAGGCGACCAAGGCAGAGCCGCTCCATCGACTCCTGCGCAACCAGATGACAGCCGCCAACGTGCCGATCGAATTCAGCAAGGGTGAGGCGGCGAATGGCCAGCACGAGGTCAACATCCGCTACGACCACGTCCTCGAATCGGCCGACCGGAGCGTCGTCTTCAAGCACGGCGCGAAGGAGATCGCCTACCTCAACGGCTGGGGCATCACCTTCATGGCCAAGCCGGACCACCGCTGGACAGGCTCCTCCGGCCATCTCCACATGAGCCTGTGGGATATCGTCAAGGATGTCCCGCTCATGCACGCCGCGGAGGGTGAGCAGGCTGGCCCGTACGGCCTGTCGATCGTGGGCCAGCAGTTCATGGCCGGCATGATGCGGTTGTCGCGCGAGCTGGCCGTCTTCATAGCGCCGTTCATCAATTCGTACAAGCGGTATGCGTCCCTGTCGTGGGCGCCGGTCAACGTCGTGTGGGGTCGCGACAACCGGACGACGGGTTTCCGGCTCGTCGGGCGCGGGCCAAGCCTTCATGTGGAGGATCGCTTCCCGGGTGGCGACATGAACGCCTACCTGACCTACGCAGCGATGATCGGAGCCGGGTTGTACGGCATCGAACACGAGCTGCCGCTCGAGCCCGAATTCAAGGGCAATGGCTACTTGGCGACCGGCGTCCCGCGCATGCCGCGAGCGCTGTACGAGGCCATCGGGGAGCTGGAGCGCTCCGAGGCCGCGGTGGAGATCTTCGGCCAGGACGTCGTGGACCACTACCTGAACGCCGCGCGGGTGGAGCAGGAAGTCTACGATTCCACGGTCCATCCCTGGGATCGGGAGCGGTATCTCGAACGTGGGTGATCGGCGGCCACGCCGCGCCGGCTGTCAGCCTTGCGCGGCGGCCACCGCGCGCAGGCGTGCGGCCAGGTCCAGGTGTCCGGCGGCTTCGGCCGTGTCGGCCGGAGCTTCGCCGTTGTCACGGGCCAGCGTTGGGTCTGCGCCGGCGGACAGAAAGAGCTCGGCCGACTCAAGGTCCCCGTTCTGCGCGGCCTGATGGAGCGGTCGGTAGCCACCTTGCTGCGGAGCGTCCACTTCGGCGCCGGCCGCAAGCAGGATCCGGCAGACTTCGTGGTGCCTGCCGGACGCGGCGCTGTGCAGCGGCTGCACGGTCATCCCGTTCCGTGAATAGATATCGACCGCAGCGCCGGCATCCAGCAGGAGCCGCGCGGCATCCGGCTTGCCGAAGAAGGCCGCGAAGTGGAGCGCGGTGAAGCCGTCGGGCGAGAACGCCTGCACCCGCGATGGGTCCTCCTCGAGTCGCTCCCGCAGCCGATCGACATATCCGAGCGTGGCCGCCTCATAGACGTCCAGATCCGGGTCGGTGGTCAGGAGGGCATCCGTCACGGCGCGGGCGTTCCGATAGCGCGACAGCATGATCGCCGACACACCGTCGGCGTTACGCGAGGTCGCGAGGCTGGGGTCGGCGGTCAGCAGTTCGGCGACACGAGCGGCATCGTCCGTATCGACCGCGGCGATGAGATCGGCGATGGTCGGCATGGGTGTGCTCCCGGGGCATGCTACGTCGCTGTACGGGACTGATATACCCCCGCTGCGAGGGCCGGGTTAGTTCGAGTCACGCCCGCTTGTTCGCGGTCCGACCAGCGACGGATGACACGCGACCGATCTGCAAGCTCCGTGTCATGCCCGGCCCCCGGCAGTCCGGCCGAGCGCTACTCTGATGCCGACGTCAGCTGAGAGGAGTTCCATGCGACTCGAGGGCAAGGTCTCGATCATCACCGGCGGCGGCAGCGGGATGGGCCGGGTGGCCGCGCAGATGTTCGCGGCGGAGGGCGCCAGGGTGGTCATCGCCGAGTACGGCGAGGCGGCCGGCCGAGAGACCGTGGAGCTCGTCCGCGCCAGCGGTGGCGAGGCGACGTTCGTCCGGACCGACGTGTCGAAGGAATCCGACACCAGGGCGATGGTCGACCACGCGCTCGCGACGTACGGCCGCCTGGATTGCCTTTACAACAATGCAGGCGTCATGCCGGAGGCCGACCATTCGGTCATCGATACGGACGTCGATACCTGGGATTCGGTCATGGCCGTCAACGTCCGCGGAGTCTTCCTCGGCTGCAAGTACGCGATCCCGGCCATGATCGGGAGCGGCGGTGGCTCCATCATCAACATCGCCAGCTTCGTAGCCCTGCTCGGTTGCAGTGTCCCGCAGGATGCCTACACGGCGTCCAAGGGTGCCGTCCTGTCGCTGACCAGGAGCCTCGCGGTCCAGTTCGCCTCGAAGGGCATCCGCACCAACGCGATCTGTCCGGGTCCGGTGGAGACGCCGCTGCTCATGGAGTGGTTGCTCAAGGACGAGGCGGCCAAGCAGCTGCGCCTCGCGCGCAACCCGACCGGTCGATTCGGCAAGCCGCAGGAGATCGTCGCCATGGCCATCTATCTGGCCTCGGACGAATCGCGCTGGACGAACGGCGCGTCGCTGGTCATCGATGGCGGCATCAGCGTGAACTACTTCTAGGCGTGGCGGCCGTGGACGGAGCGACGGACCAGAAAGGGGCGGACGTGGCCAGCGGCCGGATCGCGATCGGCGTGGATGTCGGTGGCAGCGGGATCAAGGCGGCCGTCGTGGACGTGGAGGCCGGCCGGTTCCGCTCAGAGCGGATCCGCGTCGCGACGCCGAGCCCCTCCACTCCCGAAGCCGTCACCGCGTCCATCGCTCGAATGGTCAGGCGGTTGGCCAAGGAGGGCGGCCTGGGTCCGTCGACGCCGGTCGGCGTCGGGCTTCCGGGCGTGACGATGGACGGCCGACTCAAGACGGCGCCCAATATCGATCCGGGCTGGGTGGATTTCCCCATCGTCGAGCGACTGACCAGGGTCCTCGGACGCCCGGTCGCCATCGTCAACGACGCGGATGCCGCGGGCATCGCCGAGATGCGCTTCGGGTTCGGCAAGGACCAGCCGGGCACGGTCATCTTCCTGACCCTCGGCACCGGGGTCGGGTCCGGTGTGTTCAGCGACGGCAGACTCGTCCCGAACACGGAGTTCGGTCAGATGGAGATCCGTGGCCGGCCGGCGGAACGACGATCGGCGGCCGCCGCCCGGACGCGTCGTGGCCTGTCCTGGAAGGCCTGGGCGATGGATCTCGACGAGCATCTCCATGCGATCGACCAGCTGATGTGGCCGAATCTCATGATCCTTGGCGGCGGCGTCAGCAAGAACGCCGACAAGTTCGTCCCGCAGCTGACGGTCCGCGTGCCCATCGTGCCCGCCCAGCTGCGCAACGACGCAGGGATCATCGGGGCCGCCATCGTGGCGGCTGAGACGCCGGTCGCCGCAGCCGCCGGTCGTGTGAGCACACCCACCCCACCCATTCGGGAGGCTCCCTAGATGACGACCGATACCCGCGCCGGCGTGCAGCCGACACACATGGTCATCGGCGGCCAGTCCGTGGACGCGGCCGACGGCCAGACCTTCGATGTGGTCGATCCAGCGACCGGGATGGTCATCGCGACGGTCCCGCTCGGGGGGCGCGAGGATGTCGATCGAGCCGTGGTCGCCGCGCAACAGGCGTTCGAGGACCGCAAGGGCTGGGCGCATTGGGCGGCCGGCAAGCGCGGCAGGGCGCTGGCGAAGTTCGCCGCGCTGATCAAGGACCACACGGAAGAGTTGGCCCAGCTGGAGAGTCGTAACGTCGGCAAGCCGATCTCCGGCGCCCGCGGCGAGATCACCGGGGTCGGCCTGGTGTTCGAGTACTACGCCGGTGCCGCGAACAAGATCTTTGGCCAGACCATCCCGGTCTCCAAGCCGGGACTCGACCTGACGCTGCGCGAACCGATCGGCGTGGTCGGGCTGATCGTGCCGTGGAACTTCCCACTTCTGATGGCCTCGTGGAAGGTGGCCCCGGCCCTCGCCGCCGGCAACACGGCGATCCTGAAGCCCGCGAGCTACTCGCCCCTGACCGCCATCCGGCTCGGCGAGCTCGCACTCGAGGCCGGCATCCCGGCCGGCGTCCTCAACGTCGTGACCGGGCCGGGCGGCACGGCCGGAGCGTCCATCGCGGCCCATCCCGGCATCGGCAAGGTCGCCTTCACCGGGGAGACGACGACCGGCCAGGAGATCATGCGACTCGCGGCGGGCAACATCAAGAAGATCAGCCTGGAGCTCGGCGGCAAGAGCCCCAACATCGTGTTCGCCGACGCGGACCTCGAGAAGTTCGCCCGCGAGTCGCCGTATTCGGTCTTCGACAACACGGGCCAGGACTGCTGCGCCCGGAGCCGGATCCTGGTGGAGCGATCCGTCCATGAGCGTGTCGTCGAGCTCTTCACGGCGGCGACCCGCAAGATCAAGGTCGGCGCTCCGGCCGATGAGGCGACCGAGATGGGCACCCTGGTCAGCTTCAAGCAGCGCGACCGGGTGAAGGAGTACATCGAGATCGGGCTGGCCGAGGGCGCATCGCTGGTCATCGGTGGCGACGCCCCGGACGATCCCGCGCTGGCCCAGGGCGCCTACCTGATGCCGACAGTCTTCGATGGCGTGTCGAACGACATGCGCATCGCCCGCGAGGAGATCTTCGGCCCGGTGGTCAGCATCATCCCGTTCGACACGGAGGAGGAGGCGCTCCGCCTGGCGAACGCCACACCATATGGCCTGGCCGGGTCCATCTGGAGCCGCGACATCGGCAAGGCACTGCGAGCGGCGAAGGCCCTCCATGCCGGAGTCATCAGCGTGAACTCGAACTCGTCGGTCCATACGGAGGCCCCATTCGGCGGCTACAAGATGTCCGGCATCGGACGCGAACTCGGGATGTCCGCCCTGGACCTGTACACCGAGACGAAGAACGTCTTCATCGACCTGAGCTGACG
>JBCLDE010000021.1:0-35451 GCA_038915165.1 Candidatus Limnocylindrales bacterium | reverse complement strand
CGAGAGTGACAAAGTCGCTGGCCGCTTAGCACGGACAAAATCGCTGGCCCTCGACAAAGTGCCGAATCAACCTTTGACTGACGCAATCAACGGACATAGAATGCCGCGGCATACTGCGGTGCATGTGTAGCGCGGATGTGATCTGCCGTGGTGGCGCGACGCAGGGCGCACAGATCCTCGGCAGCAGGAGGAGCAGAAGACATGCGGCGACAACCATTGTACAGAGTATTGGCCCTGGTCTTCGGAGGGGCCCTGATCTTCGGTGCGTGCACGGGTGGCGGTGCTTCCACTGCGCCGTCCACGGCGGCCTCCGAGGCCCCCGCCAGCGCCGCGGCATCCGTGGCGCCGAGCGTCGCTCCGACCGAGCTGCCGGGTACCAAGACATTCACGGTCGGTTTCACCTCGCCCGGTCTGTCGGCCGCGCCGTACCTGGCTGCGCTCGACGCGCTCCGTGGGCAGGGCTACACGATCGACACGCCGATCATCGAGTCCTCTGAGCTCATGACGCAGGGCGTCGCCGGTGGCCAGTTCGCCTTCGGCTCCGGGGCCAACAACGCCGTCCTTTCCGCGATCCAGGCGGGCGCCAACCTCAAGGTCATCATGTCCCGCGTCTCGAACGAGTGGACCCTCTACGTCCGCACCGCGACGATCAAGACCTGCGCGGACCTGGCCGGCAAGAAGCTGGCGATCCACAGCGAGGGCGCCGTCAGCACGGCGATGGTCAGGAACTACATCAAGTCCAAGTGCCCGGGTACCGAGCCGCTGTACGTCGTCATCCCCGGCTCGCCGAACCGGCTCGCCGCACTGCTGGCAGACCAGATCGACGCCAGCCCGCTCGAGCTTAGCGACTCGATCAAGGTTGACACCCAGGCCGCGGATCGGTTCTCGCTCATGGCCAGCCTGGCCCAGGACCTCCCGGATCTGCAGACCACGTCGATCTACGTCAACGGCGATTTCGCCGAGGCCAACCCGGGCACCGTCCTGGCACTGGTCAAGGCCGTCATCACCGAGTACCGTCGGATCGGCGGCGACGCCGCTGCCCTCCAGGCAGTTGCCGAGAAGTTCGTCGCCGACTCGATCGATGCGGCGACGATCGGCGCGGCCGCGAAGAGGTACGTCGAGCTGAAGATGTTCCCGGCCAACGGCGGGATCACCGAGGCGAATCTCGCCTACACGGCCAAGTTTTTCGGGCCGGCAGGGACAGGGGCCGTCAAGACGGACTTCACCCTTGACCAGTGGACCGACCTTTCGTTCCTGAACGCCGTCCTGGCGGAACTCGGAACCAAGTAGCTCCCGTTCTCACGGACCGGGGACGGCGCAAGCCGTCCCCGGTCTTCGTGTGTTCCGCCCCCTGCGTGCGTTCCGTTCCGCCGATTGACCGAGCCCTCGCCGCGAGGATAGAATGCACCGGCATACCGTTGTGCATCGTGCGCACGATATGAGCTGACATCGCCTGTCATGACCCAGCGATCTGCCGACCGGTGGACCGATCCGTCACAGCACGAGAGGCGGCGCTAGATGAACTCGGCACAGACCAGGCGCCGACCCATGACGGGCGGCGGGCTCAGCCGCCCTCGGTCCTCCTCCCTGCGAACTCGCATCCTCGGATCGGCGTGGACGTACCGACTGCTCGTCCTGGTCGTGCTCGGCGGCGCCTGGGAGATCGCCGCCCGCGCGGCGAAGCTTTTGTTGGTGCCCACATTCTCGGGGACGATCGGCGGGGTGATCGAGCTGATCGGTGATCCGAAGGTCTGGGGAGCCTTTTTCATCAGCAACCAGGCGCTCGTCATCGGCTTCGCCCTGGCAGTCGTGCTGGGGATCACGCTCGGGCTGGCCTTGGCCCGCTTCCGCCAGATCGAGGGGTTCGTCGATCCCTATCTCAATATCCTGCTCGTGACGCCGATGGCGGCCCTGATCCCGATCCTCCTGATGTCACTCGGCATCGGCCTCGCGTCGCGGGTCTTCCTCGTGGTCGTCTTCGCCATCCCGGTCATCATCATCAACAGCCGGGCCGGGGTCCGCCAGGTCGACCCGGCCCTGATCGAGATGGCCACCAGCTTCGGTGCCGATGAGCGTCAGGTCTGGCGCAAGATCCTCCTGCCCGGTGCCCTCCCGGCGATCATGACCGGTGTTCGGCTGGGTCTCGGCCGCGGCGTCACCGGGATGGTCATCATCGAACTCCTGATGGTCGCCGTCGGGATCGGTGGCCTGATCCTGAACTTTCAGGGTCGCTTCGAGGCGAACCTCCTGTACGGCCTCGTCATCCTCATCGTCATGGAGGCGCTCGTCCTCGTGTCGGCCGTTCGCGCCGTCGAGCGTCGCCTGGCGCCGTGGGCCAGTCAGACAGTCCTTCGAGATTAGGAGCACGTTGTGATCGAGATCTCCGGACTGGCAAAGACCTTCCCCGCACGGGGCAAGGACGCGCCGGTCGACGCACTCAAGGACGTCAACCTGACCATCAACGACGGCGAGTTCCTGACGATCCTCGGACCGAGCGGCTGCGGCAAGACGACGCTCCTCCGGATGATCGCCGGCCTCATCCCCTGGGACGAGGGCGAGATCACGATCGACGGCAGGCCCATCGTCGGGCCCGGCCCGGAGCGGGCGATGGTCTTCCAGAGCTTCGCCCTGATGCCCTGGTCGACGATCCTCGACAACGTCGCCTTCGGCCTCGAGCTGCGCGGCGTCTCGAAGGCCAAGCGCCACGCCCGTGCTGCGGAGCTGATCGACCTGGTCGGCCTGACCGGCTTCGAGGGACGGCTCCCGGGCGAGCTCTCGGGCGGCATGCAGCAGCGCGTCGGGCTGGCGCGGGCCCTGGCCGTGGACCCGCAGATCCTGCTCATGGACGAGCCATTCGGGGCGCTGGACGAACAGACACGCCGGCTGCTCCAGGAGGAGCTGCTCCAGATCTGGGAACTGAGCCGCAAGACCGTCATCTTCATCACCCACTCGATGGAGGAGGCGGTGCTGCTGGGGGACCGGGTGGCCCTGATGGGCCCGCGACCGGGTCGCATCGTCGATATCACGGACGTCCCGCTGCCGCGCCCACGGGCGAGCGCCGTCGACGCCATCGAAGGCTCCGAGGAATTCGCCAAGATCACCGCCAACCTGTGGCGCCAGCTGCGCGAGATGCAGATGTTCCGCCGGCATGCCGCAGAGGGACGCCATAGCTCGTCGGAGCCCGCCGCGTGAGCGTGACGACCGTCAAAGTCGCCCGACGGCATCCACCCAGGCTGCCGGGCCGGCAGCTCGCGTCGAATGCCGCGCCGACGGTCATCGCCCTGGCGGGCGGGATCGTCCTCTGGGAAGTCGTCGCCCAGGCCTGGAACGTGATCTTCTTTCCGCCGTTCTCGGCCGTCGTCGTCCGGCTCGTCGAGCTGACGCTCGACGGCAAGATCCTCGAGAGCCTGGTCGGCAGCCTGACGAACCTGATGATCGGTTTCACCATCTCGGTCGTCTTCGGCGTCGGGATCGGGATGCTGATGGGCGCCTACCGCAAGGTCGAGATGGCGCTCGATGTCTACGTCTACGCGATGCTGACGGCGCCGTCGCTGGTCTTCGCGCCGATCTTCTTCGCGATCTTCGGTCTCGGGCGGGCGTCGATCCTCGGCGTCGTGATCATGTACGCGATCTTCTTCATCATCATCAATACGACCGCAGCCATCCGGACGGTCCCGGTCGGTCTGATCGAGATGGGTCGATCCTATTGCGCGACGGAGCGTCAGCTCTTCTTCAAGGTCATCCTGCCGGCCGCCCTGCCGATGATCTTCGCCGGGCTGCGCCTGGGGATGGGCCGAGCCGTCAAGGGCACGATCAACGGCGAGATGTTCATCTCCGCCGTCGGTCTCGGCGCCGTCGTCATCTCGGCCGGCAGACGGTTCGACGCCGCAGCGGTCCTGGCCGTTCTCCTCGTCATCATCATCGTGGCCCTGGTCGGGGTGAAGGCGATCCAGCTGATCGACGCGCGGATGACCAGCTGGCTCCCGTCGACGGCTCGGGCGGCCAAGGCTCGCCGCGCGGGAGACAGGGTGTGAGCGGGAGGCTGACCGGCAAGGTCTCCATCATCACCGGTGCCGGCCAGAACATCGGGCGGGCGATGGCCGAGCGCTTCGCGGCGGAGGGTAGCGCGGTGGCGGTCGTCGACATCGATGCGGACCGAGCCGAACGGGTGGCCGACGAGATCACGACCGCCGGCGGCCGTGCCATCGCCCTGGCGGTCGACGTGACCGATGAGGCCGCCGTGGAGGCGATGGTCGCCCGGGTCGTGAGCGAGTTCGGCGGCGTCCAGATCCTGGTCAACAACGTCGCGGCGACGATCAACAAGGGTCTGCTCGAGACGACGCTCGAGGACTGGGACCGAGTCCTCGCGATCACCCTGCGGTCGACGTTCCTGTGCTGCAAGTACACGGCCAAGGCGATGATCGCGGCCGGGGACGGCGGGGCGATCGTCAACGTCGCCTCGACCAGCGGTCATCGCGGGATCCGCAACAAGTTCGCCTACGCCGTCGCCAAGTCCGGCATCTTCAACCTGACCCGAGCGGCGGCGATGGAGCTGGCCCCGCACCGGATCCGGGTCAACACCCTGACGCCCACCCAGACCGGCAGCCCGGTCGGGATGGCCGACGAGGAATTCTCCGCCGACCGATCCGGCGAAGCGAAGGGAATCCCGATTGGACGGTTCGGCCAGCCCGCCGACCAGGCCGCCGCCGCACTCTTCCTCGCCTCTGACGAGGCAGGTTTCGTGACCGGCACGGAGCTCGTCTGTGACGGCGGGCTGCTGGCGATCTTCCCGAAGGGGATGTGACGCGTCGGACGGCCACGGGCCGCCCGACGGCGACTGGCCGCCCGACGGCGACTCAGACGGCGACTCAGACGGCGACCGTTCCGCCCAGCCCGCGAAGCAGCCGGCCGTAACCCTGGATCGGCTGGTCGTACCCGGCCCGCGACAGGGTGGCGTGGACCTGGGCCTGGACGCAGGTGATCACCGGCCGCCCCGTCTCGGCCTCGATCCGGTCGATGACCGAGACTGCCGGCAGGGATCCGCAGGGCATGTAGATGACGTCCCCGTCCGGGTTCGCGCGGGCGAGATCGATCGCCTGGCGGGCCACGACATCCGGATCGAGGACGGCGATCACACGCGTCCGTTCGATGTCGAGGCTGTTGGTCGCGACGACCTCGAAACCCTCCTCCTCCAGGACGGTCACTCGCTTCTCCGTCTGGGCGATCGGGTACGGGCTGGCGATCAGGACGCGCTGACCGCCGACCAGGCGGATCGCCTCGACCTCCGCCTGGAGCGCCGTCACGAACGGGCGCGACGTTCGCTGGCCGATCTCCTCGATCAGGCGCTCGTGGCCAGCTCGACCGTAGACCGTGACCACAGGGCTGCCGCCGACGTTGATGACGTCGACGCCCTCGGCGTCTAGCTGCTCGACCTTTTCGAGGATCTGCGCGTGGGCGCGTTCGAGGTCCTCCTGGACCAGACGTCGGACACCGAGCGAGAGCACGGCGAGGCGCACGTCGTCCGGCAGCATCTCCTGCCACCAGGCGCCCTCGAACCACATGCTGGGCTCGATGCGGCCGATCCAGATGGTCATCGTCGTCGCCTCCTGTCGCGCCGGCCGCGTCCCCGACAGATTGCATCGGGCCCGGTCCATGCAGTAGGATACCAGCGCATACCACGCGTCGGCGATCCGCCGTGTCAACCGGTCCGTGACCACCCCGAGGAGGCAGCCATCACGTCCCGACGAAGGCCTCGGATCCGGGACGCGCGATGAGCCGCCCCGATGTCCGGCCGGCCAAGCGTGCCGTGTGCGGTGCCCTGACGCGATGCGCATCCTGACCCCCGGCTCGCATGATCGATCCCAAGCTCTTTGCGCTGGTCACGGCGATCTGCTTCGGTCTCAATCCGGTCGCCCTGAAGATCGCCTTCAGTCGGGGCGGTCGGCCGGATACCGGGATGATCGTCGGCCTGATCGTTGCCGTCCCGTTCTACATCCTCCTGCTGCCGCTGGCGGGTGGGCCGCACCTCGAACTGATCACCCCCGCGGCTTTGTTTGGGTTCGTCCTTGGCGGGCTGTTCGGGACGGGGATCGGCCGGCGCTGGCTCTACATCGCGATCGACCGGATCGGCGCCTCGCCGGCGACCGCGATCAAGAACTCCGCCCCCGTGATCAGCGCGATCCTCGCCGCACTCCTGTTCTCGGAGCCGGTGACGCCACTCCGCTGGGCGGGGATCGTGGCGATCGTGGCCGGCGTCGTGCTGGTGACGTGGAAGCCCGGGCAGGGGGCCAGACGCTGGCTCGATGTCGGGGTTCTCGCGGCCATCGGCGCAGCGGTGACGTACGGCATCCGGCCCCTGTTTCTCAAGTTCGGCCTCGAGGCTGCCGATCTGCCGCTGACTTCTGCCGTTGTCGGTGCGACCGCCGCACTCGCCTACGCGCTGTTGTTCGGCGATCGATCGGGCCTCCGAACGATCCACCGCGAGCCGGCGTTCGGACTCTTCCTGCTGTCCGGCCTGCTCCAGGCCGTCGGCTTTCTGGCCCTCAACGCCGGCCTCTCGGGCGGTATCGTGAGCATGGTCTACCCGGTGACGGCCAGCGCACCGTTGTTCACTATCCTGTTCACGGCTATCCTGCTCAGGGGTAAGGAAACGCTCAACTGGCGGATCGTCCTCGGCGCAGTGGCCGTGGTCGCCGGAGTGATCGCCCTCTGATCGCACCGACGTATCGACGATCTAGTCACCACCAGTCATCCCAGTCAGGTACATAGGAGACGCGAATGGCACAGGACCTGCGTACATACCTCGATCAGCTGGTCAAGCATGATCCGAACCAGCTCAAGATCGTCGAGGAGGAGATCGACCCCGAGTTCGAGGCGGCCGCCATCGTCCACAAGATGGAGAAGGACCCGACCTACCCGGGATTCCCGGCGGTCCTCTTCAAGAACATCAAGGGATCCAAGATCCCGCTCCTGCTCAACCTGCACGGCACCTTCGAGCGGGTCGCCCTGAGTATCGGCAGCGACGTCCAGGGGATGGTCCCCGAGTACGGCAAGCGCGAGGGGTCGCCGATCCCGACGACGCTCGTCGAGTCCGACAAGGCTCCCGTCCATGAGGTCGTCCTGACCGGCGACGACATCGACGCGACCAAGCTTCCGAGCTTGGTCCACCAGGAGCTCGATGCCGGGCGCTACATCACGTCGGCCGCGGCGATCACCCGCGACCCGGACAGCGGTCGTCTGAACGCCGGCATCTTCCGGCATCAGATCCAGGGGCCGAAGCAGGTCGGGTTCATGACGAACCCGGCCCACCACACCTCCTACATCATGCGCAACTACCGTGATCAGGGCCGGAAGATGGAGGTGGCACTCGTCATCGGCCATCACCCGGCGATGCTGATGGCAGCGGTCTCCAAGCTGCCGGGGATCGGTGGCGAGCTCGAAGTCATGGGTGGACTGCTCGGCGAGTCCGTCGAAGTCGTCCAGTGCAAGACCGTCGATCTCCAGGTCCCCGCGCACGCGGAGATCGTGATCGAGGGGATCGTCGACACGGATCCGGAGAAGGTCCAGAACGAGGGCCCGTTCGGCGAGTATCCGCTGTACTACACGCGCCTTGGCCCAATGCCCTGGCTCCAGATCACCGCGATCACGATGCGCACGCAGCCGATCTACGTCGACGTCTTCAACGCGCACCGCGAGCACCTCGTCCTCGGCGCCCTGCCACGGATGGGTGGCATCTATCGGCGGGTTCGCGAGTCGATCCCGACCGTCACGGCCGTCAATCTGCCGCTGATGGGCATCCGCAGCACGCTCTTCATCGCGATGAAGAAGAAGGTCGATGGAGAGCCCAAGATCGCCGCGTGCGCCGCGTTCGCGGTCGATCCGATCCTCAAGCACATCTTCATCGTCGACGACGACATCGACGTCTTCGACAACGACCAGGTCATGTGGGCGTTCACGACCAGGTTCCAGGGCGACCGCGACCTGATCGTGATGCCGAACTTCCTCGGCGGCCATCTCAACCCGGTGACCTACGGGTTCCACCGTGAAGAGAAGGGGCCGATGGAGACGAAGATGATCATGGACTGCACGCGGCCGGCTCCGCCGGCCACGTTCCCACCGGCTTGCCGGGTCCCACCGGATGTGATCGAGCGGGTCCAGCCGGGCAAGGTCATCGTCGATTACGACGCCAAGACCTCGCTCGTCAACGATCCCATCATGAAGTTGGGCTGAGAAGCGTCCCGTAGCGGCGGCGGGGTCGGACGACCGACCCCGCCGCCGGAATTCTTATCGGCTGACAGGCGAGGTGGGTGCACGGACCCAAGGAGGATCGATGACTGAACAGTGGCGGAGCGTGACTCGCCTGGAGCGCGCGGACTTCTACGCAGATTGGCTCGCCGCGAGCCAGCACAACGAGCTTGCGACCAACAGCTCGCCATTCGTCGCCCGGGGGCGCGACCTCACCTGGGTCGAGACCGCGCAGGACCACAGGATCGCGATGCTGATCGGTCCGCAGGTGGGGTTCCCGTCATCGGGGACGAACCTGTGCAAGGCGATCATCCCGGCCGGCCATCACACCGGTCATCACCGCCACGGCGAGGAGGCGATCCACGTCGTTTCCGGGAGTGGCTTCATCGTCGTCGACGGTCGACGCTACGACTTCCACACCGGGACGACGATCCACGTCCCGTACAACTCCGATCACCAGCTCTTCAACACCGGCAGCGACGATGTCGTCTACATCACAGCGTCGTCGATGGACCTTGACCTGTACGTCCGGCTCGGCCGACTGGAGCAGCTCGGGCCGAAGGGTGCCAACGCACCCGGCTTCGAGGACGCCTTTCCGGCCGAGGATGGACAGCTCGACACGCTCGGTCGCCGGATCGCCCTCCATCTCGAGGATGCACCGGACGAGCAGAAGCGCCGCGAGGAGATCCGTGCCGACGAGCGTG
This sequence comes from Candidatus Limnocylindrales bacterium, assembly GCA_038915165.1. Lineage (GTDB taxonomy): Bacteria > Chloroflexota > Limnocylindria > Limnocylindrales > CSP1-4 > SPCO01. The sequence goes on along the minus strand of JBCLDE010000021.1, from coordinate 26,503 downwards.
CAGCGGCCGCGGCCAACCCTGCCGCGACCGCGACCGAGGGTCACGGCCATGAGGGCCACGGGCACGGTGACGAGAAGAAGAGCAACCGCCACAAGAGCGAGAATCCGCACCGTCACGGCGCGATCTACATCCTGATGGGCGGCGGGGAGAGCCCCAGCCCGGAGCGCAATGGTTTCACCGCCGTCTCGGTGGCGATGACGAACATCTTCGAGGAGGTGCCGCACACGTCGAGCCACCTCCACTCCCACACGGAAGCCATCCTCTACGTCCTCGAGGGCGTCGGTTTCTCTGAGATCGACAACGAGCACTACGACTGGGAGGCCGGCGACGCCGTCCACGTCCCGCCGAAGATGACCCGCCATGAGCATTTCAATCCGTCGGATCAGCGGACGCGGACCCTGCGGATCGAGTTCGGCATCCGCTACTTCTACGAGCCGCTCTGGTCCGGCTACGAGAAAGTGGAGCACCGCGAGACGGCCATCGCCCGGCCGTGAGCCAAGTCCTGGGGAGCCCGAGGAGCTGATATGCCGCGGATCATCGTCCAGTCGATCAGCGGCCGGAGCGTCGAGCTCAAACGTGAGCTCGCGCGCCGGCTGAACGACGTCGTGGTCGACGTCTACAAGGTCGACCCGCAGACCGTCACGGTCTTTATCGAGGAGGTCCCGCCGGAGAACTTCGCCCGAGCCGGCCTGCTCGCGATCGATCGTGAGCGTCCGACGGGAACCGGCGAGGAAGCGTGACCCGGCCCTCGTGACCCGGATCCTCATCATCGGCGCGGGGCTCCTCGGAGCCTCGCTCGCCGATCGGCTTGCCGCGCGTGGCGCAGAGGTCACGGTCGTGGAAGGACGGCGACCGGGTGCTGGCACGTCCGGTTCGAGCTTTGCCTGGGTGAATGCCCAGGACAAGGCGCCGGCGGACTATTTCGCCCTGAATGTTGCCGGCGTGGCCGCCAACCGGGAGCTGGCCGGATCGCTCGGCGGTGACTGGTATCACCCGGGCGGCGACATCGTCATCGGTCGCGGGTCGGCGGCCGCGAAGGTGCGCGAACGCATCGAGCGACACCTCGCCCTCGACTACGACGTCCACGAACTCGATCGGACGGCGGCGGCCGACCTGGAGCCGGATCTCGACCTGCGCGGCGACGAGGCCTTTGCGGCGGCGCACTTTCCGGCCGAGGCGTGGATCGATCCGGCGGCCCTCATCGGCCGCCTGCTCCGCCGCGCCCGATCGTCCGGAACCCGGATCCTCCGCGGCGCGGAGGTCGTCGACCTCGACACGCGCAACGGCCATCTCACCGAGATCGTGACCCGGTCCGGTGAGCGGCTGACGGCGGACAGTGTCGTCCTGGCCGCCGGTCCGGCAACGGAGCGACTCGCAGGACTCGCCGGCGTCTCGTTGCCGATGGCCCCGAGCCCGGGTCTGCTCGTCGTCACTGCGCCCGTCGCCCTGACCGTCGACCACGTCATCCACGCCGAAGAGGTGACCGTCCGACCGTATGGCAGCGATCGGCTGATGCTGGCGTCGCGACAGGTGGACGCGACCCTCGACCCGGCGATCCGTGAGATCGCCACGGATGCGGAGCCCTGCCGCGACCTCCTCGCCAGGGCGAGGCAGCTGATCCCCGACCTCGGCGACGCCCATCTCGAGACCGCGAGGATCGGCGTCCGCTCCGTCGCCGTCGACGGGATGCCCGTGGCCGGGTTCGCGCCGAGTGTGGACAACCTCTACCTCCTCGTTTCGCACAGCGGGGCGACGCTCGCTCCCGTCCTCGGGGAGCTCGTGGCGGGGGAGCTCCTCGGGGATCACTGCGAGGCGCTGGACCCCTACCGGCCGGCCCGGTTCGCATGAGGACGGGCGAGCAGGATGGGTGACGTGTTCGCCCGGCGGCTGCGGGACGACCCGGAACTCGCCAGGTTCCAGGCGATGTACCTCGATGGCGGCATCGACGGTGTCGCGCTCGTCGCGGCCGACAGCAACGCCTGTCCGACCTGCCTCGCCCTGACCGATCGTTCCTACATCCCGTCCGGCTTGCCGCGACTCCCGATCGCCGGCTGCAGCGCGGCGGGCGGCTGTCGCTGCCGCTACGAGCCCAACGTCACGGTCTACGAGTAGCCGATGCGCTGCGTCCCCGCCCGTGATTTCACCGTGGCCAAGGCGATGGCCTGGCGGAGCGCGATCGACGACGATCCGGCCTACCAGCGCGAGGGTTCGGTCTGGTCGCTCGACAAGCAGCAGCTCTTCATCGACTCGCTGCTCAATGGCTACGACGTCCCCAAGATCTATCTCCACGACCTGCGCGGGAAGCATCCGACGAAGGTCTACACGGTCGTCGACGGCAAGCAGCGCCTAAACACGATCTGGCGCTTCCTGACCGACCAGTTCGCGCTCGCCGACGACTTCCGGATCGAGCCGGCGAACGTCCCGGAGCTGCCGCCCATGGTCCCGGAACCGCGGGCCGGCCAGCGCTACTCGGCGTTCGACCTGCGCTGGAAGGAGGTCCTTCGGCGGACCTACCTGGCGGTCGTCCTGATCCAGAACGCGACCGTCGACGACATCGAGGACCTGTTCTCGAGGCTCAACAACGGTGAGCCCCTCAACGCCGCCGAAAGGCGCAACGCGATGGGTGGGCAGATGGCCGAACTCGTGCGCCGGATCGCCGGCCACGCGTTCTTCAGCAGCCGCCTCGGCTACGACAACGGCCGCTACCGGCATTTCGAGCTGGCGGCCCGGATCCTGCTCATCGAACAGGCCGACCCGAGCGGCGATGCCCCGATCCCGGACCTCAGGAGCCGCGCCGTGGATGCGTTCGTCCGTGCGAATCGCAAGCTCGCGCCGGCCGCCCGCAGGGACCTGCTGGCACGCGTCACCGAACGGCTCGAGACGATGGCCCGCGTCTTCGAGCCCGATGACCCGCTCCTTGCGCGGCAGTCCCACCCGCTGCTCTATCACCTGTTCATCCGCTCGGTCGCGCTGTCGGAACCGGTGGCCGTGACCGGCCTGCGCGCGTTCCTCGCGGAGTTCCAGCGAAGCCGGCTTGACGAGCTCGATCGGCCCGACGGGCGGCCGGATCCCGAGTTGGTCGAGTTCACCCACCTGATGCAACACGGCACGAACGACGCCCGCAGCCTGGCCAGGCGGCTGGAGATCATGTCGCGCGTCCGGGCTGCGCGGAGCGGGGCAGGGGCGCCCGACGTCCGACGACCACCGCGTGGGCGTCGTGTGCGACCATTCCCTTCCGCCACGAACCACGCGAGGCAACCATGACCGCCGACTCCGACACCGCCACCGCCGGACCCATCGTCTCGCTGATCGAATGGCATTCGACGTCGCTGACGCCCGACGATGCCCGACGAGTCGCCGCCGAGACGACCGCGGCCTTCGGTCGGATCCCGGGACTGCTGGAGATCCGCTTCTTCGGCGAGTTCGAGACGGGGACCCACTACTACCTGCAGGTCTGGCAGGATCAGGCCGCACTCGATGCGTACACGGCCAGCGAATCGATGTTCAAGATCCGCGACATCGCCGCCCCGTACACCGAGGGTCGCCCGACGCGGAAGCTTCTGGCCGACTACTCCGTCCGCTGACGGTAGCGCTCGTCACGACCAACCGCCACATCACGAGGAAATCGACCCGATGACGGAACGACCGACGAGCGAGCGCGCGGATCTCGCCCAGATCAAGCAGGAGCTCCTCGACGCGGCCTTGTTGCGCGGCGACTTTCTCCTCAGCTCCGGCGCCCGGAGTGACTACTACCTCGACAAGTACCGGTTCGAGACGCGACCCGCCCTGCTCCGGAGCCTGGGCGAGCGCCTGGCGGACCTCGTCCCCGACGGCGTCGACCGCTTGGCCGGCACCGAGCTCGGGGCGGTCGCCCTGGCGACGGCGGTCTCGCTCCAGACCGGGCTGCCCTTCGTGATCGTCCGCAAGGTCGCGAAGGAGTACAGCACCGCCAAGCTCATCGAAGGCGAGCTGCTGCCGGGCGAGACGGTCCTGGTCATCGAGGATGTCATCACGACGGGTGCCCAGTCGATCAAGGCGGCGGACCGCGTCGTTGCCGCCGGTGGTAGGGTGGTCGGGATCCTCGCGGTCGTCGATCGTCAGGAAGGCGGCGAGGCGAAGATCGCCGAGGCGGGCTACACGCTGACATCGCTCTTCACCCGGGCCGACCTCGGGATCTGAGGTCGGCGGCGTTCAGCCGCGCGCGATCACCCGGTCGAGGAAGTCGACAAGGACCCCGGTGAATCTGTCCGGGGCCTCGATCGGGACGAGATGCGAGGTGTCCGGGAAGAGCGCGACCTCGAGATCGCCGAGGCGGTCGCGATAGATCGCCAGGCTCCGCGCGGCGTCCGCCGGATCCTGCTCGCCACCGACGAACAGGACCGGGCAGGCGATCTCCCCGAGGCGGTCGGTCCAGTCGCGCACGGCATTGGCGCGGCTGGCCGCCGCGAAGGAGACCGGATCGTTGGCCAAAACGGTGACCCGCGTTCGCTCCATCTCATCGGGGTGGAGGCGGGCGAAATCCCGCGTGAACCAGCGGGGGACCGTGGCGTCAACGACCGAGGCCATGCCCTCGCGCTCGGCCTGTGCGGCCCGGGCCATGAAGCGTTCGCGCGTGGCGGGCGGGAACTCGCTCCCCGTCGAAACCAGGACGAGCGCCCGGACGAGGTCCGGCCGGCGAAGCGCGAGGACCTGGGCGACCCCGCCGCCCATCGACAACCCGACAACGACCGCGGGGGCGATCCCCTGCGCATCGATGAGCGCGGCGACGCCGTCGGCCATGAGCGCTGTCGTCAGCGGTTCGGGCGGCAGCGGGGTCCGACCGTGGCCGTAGTGGTCGACGGCGATCGTCAGGAAGCGCTGTTCCAGGGCCGGGACCTGGTTGCGCCACAGATCGTGGGTGTCGGCCAGGCCATGGAGCAGGACGACGGCGGGACCCTGACCGCGGATCTCTGCCCACGGCAGCGGCACGGGCGCGGGCCGTGGCGCGGGCACGGACGCGGACGCCGGCGCGGGCACGGGCGCGGGCGCGGGCCGTGGCGGCGCAGCCGCGGGCTGTTCAGCCATGCGGATGGGCAGCCGGCTCCGGCAGGCGCGTGGCGATCTCGGCAGCGGCGGTGCGGGCGACCCGACCGAGGCGGTCGAGCATCTCGCGTCGGTTCAGACGGCTGGCTGGCCCGCTGATCCCGATGGCCGCCACGGCCTCGCCCTTCGCGTCGAGGATCGGCGCCGCGACGCCGGCCGTTTCCGGGTGCCACTGGCGATCGTTGACGGCATAGCCACGCTGGCGGACCTCCTCCAGCGAGCGACGCAGCGCCGCGGCGTGCGGCACGGTCTCGTCGGTCAGGCGGGCGAGTCCCTCGGCGATCAGGGCCTCGGCAGCCTCGGGTGAGTGAGCCAGCAGGGCGAGTCCGACCGCCGTCGCGTGGGACGGCACGCGTGACCCGATCGGGTGACGATAGACGACAGGGCGGTCGCTCTCGACATGGTCGATCCCCACGACATCGAGGCCGTCGAGGATCGACAGATGGGCCGTCTCGCCGGTCTCGTGGCTGACCCGCTCGAGGATCGGATGAGCGGCGTCGCGGAGCAGGACCAGCTGGACGGGCCGGCGTCCGTAGAGCCGGACCAGGGCAGGACCGCGGCGGTAGCCCCGTCCGATGGGGGACCGCATCGCGAAGCCGTGGGCGAGGAAGGTTGCCAACAGGCGATGGGCGGTACTGGGCGCCACCGACAGGTAGCGGGCCGCCTCGGTCACGCCGATGGCCCCGTCCGTGTCCGCGAGCGCACGGAGCAGTTCCAGGGCGGTCCCGACGGATCGAAGTTCGCCTGTCGGTCGGTGTGCGTTCCCCATAGCGGAATGCAGTTTGACATGATTCGCCAGTGCTGGGCACAGTGCAGTGCACAGGCTCAAGACACCACCTCGGAAACGTTCCGCAACGCAGAAGGTACGACCATCTACAACGACGAACACTCTCGCTACACGATCGGCGTCGACATCGGCGGCACGTTCACGGACGTCGTGGTCCTGGCGGCCGATGGCGACGTCCTGACGAGCAAGGCGCCGACGACCCCGGCGGACTTCTCCGGCGGCGTCCTCGACGCCATCCGGGAAGCGGCCGTCGGGCTGGGTCTCGAGATGGGGGAGTTCCTCGCCCGGACCGATCTCATCAAGCACGGCAGCACGGTCGCCACCAACGCCCTGATCACTCGCCGGGGTGTGACCGTCGGCTTCATCACGACCCGTGGCTTCGAGGACACGACCCTCATCATGCGCGCCGTCGGTCGGGTCGACGGTCTTCCGGAAGAGGAGGTCCGGCGGGTGACGTCGATCACCAAGCCGGAACCGCTGGTCCCGCCGGAGCGGATCCGGGGCGTCTCGGAGCGGATCGACGCGGAAGGCGAGATCGTCGTGCCGCTCGATCATGACGGCGTCCGGATGGCGGTCCGGACCCTCGTCGAGGAGCTCGGCATCGACGCCCTGGCCGTGAGCCTCCTCCACGCCTGGCGAAACCCGATCCACGAGACAGAGATCGAGGCGATCATCAGGGAGCTCTATCCCGAATCCCGGCTCTTCGTCAGCCTCGGCAGCCGGCTGACCCAGATCGCCGGTGAATACGCCCGCGCGAACACGGCGATCGCGGATGCGTTCATCGGGCCGACGGTCCGGCGGTACCTGTCCAGCCTCGAGGCTCAGCTCCGTGCCGACGGATTCGCCGGACGGATCCTCGTCATGCAGGGCAACGGCGGGCTGACCAGTCACGGACTGGTGACCCCGATCTCCACCCTTCAGTCGGGTCCGGCCGGCGGGATGCTCGCCTCGGCCCTGATGACCGAGGTGCTCGACCACCCGCGGGCGATCACCGCGGACATGGGCGGGACCAGCTTCGATGTGGGGATCGTCGACGGCGGTTACTGGCGCTATGCGGACGAACCGATCATCGAGCGCTTCCGCATCCTCCAGCCGATCACGGATATCACCTCGATCGGCGCCGGCGGCGGGACGATGGCGCGGGTCGACGAGGCGACCGGCCGGCTCCTGGTCGGACCGGAGAGTGCCGGCGCCCGGCCCGGGCCGGTCTGTTACGGCCTTGGCGGCGAGGTTCCGACGGTGACCGACGCCGACCTGGTCCTCGGCTATATCGACCCCGACTACTTCCTCGGGGGCCGGCGGCGGCTCGACCTCGCGGCTGCACGTGCGGCCATCGACGAGCAGCTCGCCAGGCCGCTTGGGCTCGATCCGGTCGAGGCTGCGGCAGGGATCGTGCGCATCGTCGACAGCAAGATGTCGGACCTGATCCGGCGCGAGGTGATCCGGAGCGGCCGGCTGCCGGAGGAGTTCGTCCTGTACGCGTTCGGTGGGGCGAGCCCGGTCCACGCGGTCGGCTATGCCCGCGACCTCGGTGTCCGCGAGATCATCGTCTTCCCGACCTCGCCGGTCTTCAGCGCCTTCGGCATCGCCGGCGCAGACCTCGTCCACACGCGGCTCGTGACGCGGGCCTACCCACTGCCGATGCCGGCCGCGACCCTCAACGCGGATCTCGAGGCACTCGAGGCGAGCCTGGCCGATGAACTCGGTCGGGACGGCCTCGAGGAAGCGCCGGAGTTCCGCCGCTACGTCACGCTCCAGTTCCGCCGCCAGAGCACCGGCGAGGAGATCCCGCTGCCCTGGGACCGCTTCACGGACGAACGTGTGGCGGCCCTGCCGGACATCTTCGTCGAGCACTACGAACGGCTCTACGGCAAGGGCATCGCCTACGCGGAAGCCGGACTCGACATCGCCGGGCTGCGGGTCGACGCCGTCGGTCGCGTCGCCAAGCCGGTGCTCCGACCGAGCGACGCCGGCGGGGGATCGGTGGGCGAGGCCAGGAAGGGCGAGCGCGAGGCCTGGTTCGGTGGCGGCTTCGTGTCGACGCCGGTCTACGACGAGGGCCGGCTCGCGCCGGGTGCCCGCCTCGCCGGGCCGGCGATCGTCGAGTCGCCCTTCACCACCGTCGTCGTGCCGCCGGGGGCGAGCCTATCCGTCGATCCCCACCGCAACCTGGTGATCCGCCCGTGAACGACATGACCGACACCACCGCAGCCACGCGGATCGACCCCGTTGATTACGAGATCTTCGCCCACCGGCTGTGGGCGATCGGGGAGGAGGGCCGGATCGCCCTGCAGCGGGTGACCGCCTCGCCGATCGTCGCCCAGGGCGGCGAGTGCATGTGCTCGTTCTACGACGCCGATGGGACGATGATCCTCGCCTGCTCTGGCCATCTCCGGTTCGCGGCTGCCACCTCGGATGCGATCCGCCGGATGATCGAATGGTTCGACGACGACCCGGGCATCCACGAAGGTGACGAGTTCATCATCAACGATCCCTACGTCGCGGGCTCGCACACCTACGACTTCATGCAGATCGCACCGATCTTCCACGCCGGCCGGCGCGTCGGCTGGGTGGCGTCCAGCTCCCACACCGCCGACACCGGCGGGGTCCTGCGCGGCGCCGCCACAGAGATCTTCCACGAGGGGATCCGGATCCTCGGCCTCAAGATCGTCGAGGCCGGCATCTTCCGCCAGGACGTCTTCAAGACCATCGTCGAGCAGTGCCGGGACCCGCACTACGTCGGGATGGACATCAAGTCGCGAACGGCGGCCAATGTCGTCTGCGCCCGCGGCTATGCGGCCCTGATCGGGCAGTTCGGGATCGACTTCGTCGAGGCCGCCGGGGCGAAGTTGATCGCCGATGCGGAGGCGATGGCCCGACGCAAGCTGGCGTCGATCCCGGACGGGACGTGGCGCAGCCGGATCTACGGCTCGGCCCGGAACCACGCGACCCGGACGTCCGATCCGTACCAGGTCATCTGCACGGCGACCAAACGCGGCGACGAACTCGAGCTCGATTTCGCGGGCTCCAGCGACCAGCTGACGAGCGACCAGAACTCGACCCTGCCGAGCACGACCGCCCACGTGGCGATCGCCCTGACGAACCAGCTCTTCTGGGACGTGCCGTGGAGCGACGGCCGCCTGAAGCCCGTCCGGATCAGCGTTCCGGAAGGCTCGGCCCTCAACTGTCGCTTTCCGGCGGCCTGCGGGCGCTCGCCTCGGATCGGCCAGTACGTGGTCGAGGCGGTCCGCGAGTGCCTGACGAAGATGCTCTTCGCGGCCGGCCACGACGACGACATCAACGCCTCGTGGGGCTCCTTCTGGTATCTCGGCGGTCCCGGCTTCTTCTACGGCGGCCACAATCGGCGCGGACTGCCGAACCCCCAGGGGCTGTATGACATCCATGGCGGTGGCCTCGGTGCCGCCCCGACCCGCGACGGCGTCCCGACCGGCGGCCAGGTGAACATCCCGTCCGGCGGCATCAGTGACGTCGAGCGGACCGAGCTCCAGTACCCGTTCCTCTACTTCAGCCGGAACCACGCCGTCGACGGCGGTGGGGCCGGACGATGGAACGGCGGGACCGGGAGCGCCCGCCTGCTGATGGTCCATGGGTCGCAGGACCTGTCCGTCGACTACACCCCGTACGCCGGATTGCCGCATGGGGCGTTCGGGTTGTTCGGTGGCTACCCCGTCGGAGTGGGGGGTCTGCGCGCGATTCTCGAACCGGCGGCGGGGTTCCGCCAGGCACTTGCCGACGGTTCGTACCCGGCGGACGCTGCCGAGGCGATCGCTGACGAGGCGATCGCCCGCGTCTCGCTGCCGCCTGAGGGCGCAGGACGCGTGCCGGTCCCGGAGGGCCACCTGCTGTCGGACTTCACCCAGGGTGGTGGCGGCTACGGCGACCCGCTGGACCGCGAGACCGACGCCGTCGCTCGCGACGTCCGTCGGCACGTCGTCTCACGCCGCAGTGCCGACCTGATCTATGGCGTGGTCCTCGACGAGCAGGGGATGATCGACACGGCGGCGACGGATGCCCGGCGGGAGGCGATCCGCGATGAGCGCCGGACGGGCAAACGTTCGGCGAGGGCGACGACCGCGGTGACGGCCGCGGCGACAGCGACGGCGGCCACCGCTGGTAGCGGACCGGCTGGCATCCCGGACGGTCCGGTCCTTCGCTTCCACGAGACGCTCGAGATCGTCGGCAGCGGTGCCGCGGCCGTCGTGCGCTGCCGCCGCTGCGGTGAAGGACTCGGCACGGCAGGGGACAACTACAAGCGCCACGCCCTTCGGCGTGATCGCTCGCTCGATGAACTCGCAGGCCGGGCCATGCCGGACGGCAGTCCATACCTCGCCGTCCTGCGCGAATACGCCTGCCCCGGTTGTGCCACGCTCCTCCAGGTCGATGTCTGGTGCGCGTCGCTTGGTGGAGAGGAGGACCTGTGGGACATCCGGATCGAGCGCTGAGCGACATCGACGCCGCGACGGCTGCGTCGGCGGCGACGGCCGCCCCGGCCACCGCCCCGGCCGCCACTCCGGGAGCCTCCGGCGCTCCGCTCCGTGGCGTCCGCGTCCTCGAGCTCGCAAGCTACGTCACGGGGCCCTACGCCTCGGCACTGCTGGCGGATATGGGCGCCGACGTCGTCAAGGTGGAGGAGCGGACGCAGGGCGATCCGTTCCGTGGCTGGGGGAAGGGCGGCTACAGCCCCACGTTCCGGTCCGTCAACCGCGGCAAGCGCAGCCTCGCGATCGACCTCCGGACAGACGCCGGGCGGGATGCCGCCCGGGCGCTCGCGGACCGCGCCGACGTCCTGATCGAGAACTACCGGCCCGGGGTCATCGACCGGCTGGGTCTCGGCTACGAGTCCGTCCGGGCGCGGAACCCACGAATCGTCTACTGCTCGATCTCCGGCTTCGGATCCACCGGTCCGTATCGCGACCGGCCCGGCTACGACACGGTCGGCCAGGCGATGAGCGGCCTCCTGGGCCTGCTGACGGACCTAGAGGCACCGCAGGCGATGGGCATCTCGCTGTCCGACCACATCACCGGGATCTTCGCCTGTACCGGGATCCTCGCTGCACTCGTCGGGCGAGGCGAGACCGGCCAGGGACGGCGGGTCGAGACGTCGCTCCTCCAGGCGACGACCGCCTTCGTCGCGGAGAACGCGGCCCGCTACTTCGATGAGGGTGAGGTCCCGAGTCGGGCGACCCGGGCCCAGATCGCCCAGGCCTACGCCTTCGTCGGCGGCGACGGCGGGCCATTCGTCGTCCACCTCTCGTCACCACCCAAGTTCTGGCAGGGTCTGACAGAAGCCGTCGGGCGGACCGATCTCCGGGACGACCCGCGGTTCGTCGATCGCGCCGCCCGCGTCCGCCATTACGACGAGCTCCAGGCGATCCTCGACGGGATCTTCGCCACCGAGCCGCGCCGGGCGTGGCTGGACAGGCTGGAGGCCAACGATGTCCCGGCCGGCCCGATCAACCGGCTCGACGAGGTCTTTGACGACCCCGGTGTCCAGGCACTCGACCTCGTCCAGACGGTCGTCCATCCGACGGCTGGCCCGATGCGCCTCGTCGGCGCCGGTGTCACGCTCGAGGGCCACGACAAGACGACGATCGCGCCCCCGCCGCTCCTCGGCGAGCACGGCGAGGCGATCCTCCGGGAGGTTGGCTACACCGATGAGGCGATCGCGGGGCTCCGGGCCAGTGAGGTGATCTGACGATGCGGACGAAGTTGGGCAAGGCCGAACTGGATCGGGTGCTCGTTCGGGGGATCGATCTCACCGAGGAACTGCTCGGCTCGACCACCTACACGGAGATGGTCGGCCTGATGCTGCTTGGCGCGCGTCCGACCCCCGCGCAGACACGGATGCTCGACGCGCTGCTCGTGGTGTTGATCGAGCATGGTCTGGTCAAGCCCGTCGTGGCCGCCCGGTTCGTCTACAGCAATGCCCCGGAGTCGCTCCAGGCCGCCGTCGCGGCATCGCTCCTCGGTGCCGGCAGTCGCCACCTTGGCTCGTCCGAATGGTGCGCCCAGATCCTCCAGGAGGCGCTCCCCGCAGGTTCGACGGAGGACGTCGAGGCGGTCGCCGTCCGGATCGTCGCGGACCACGCCGCCCGGAAGGAGCGCGTCGCGGGGATCGGTCACCGGACCCACGCCGCCGGCGACCCACGCGCCGAGCGCCTGTTCGCGATCGCCCGCGAGACCGACACCTACGGCCGCCACTGCGCCCTCCTAGAACGTGTCTCGGTCCTCGCGTCGGAACGGAGCGGCCGCCTGCTTCCGGTCAACGTCACGGGGGCGATCGCCGCGATCGCGAGCGACATGGGCTTCCGATGGCAGATCACCAGGTCGTTCGCCCTGATCGGGCGCGTCCTCGGCGCGCTCGCGCATATCCAGGAGGAGATGGACGAGCCCATCTCCGATGAGCTGATCCGCCTCATCCAGCGCTCGGTCGATTACGAGCCCGACGCGCGCGGTTGAGGATCAGGCGAGGACGGGCTCCGGATCGCCGATCGGGTCGTGGCCGGGACCAGCCGCACCACTGGCTTCCGAACGTGCGACCGGAACATGCTCCGCCCAGGCCGCCTGGATGGAGGCGGGGGCGCGATAGCCGGCGACCTGTCTGATCAAGCGACGGATCCGGAGACCCTCCAGTGGACCGAGCGCGTAGAGCGGCATGCGCGTGAGCCAGACGGCGCTGCCGAGACTGACCGCGTCGGCGCCGGCCCAGAAGAACTCGCGACAATCGTCGAAGTCCCGGATGCCGGCCGTCGCGATGATCGGGAGCTTGACACCCGCGTCGCGCAGCTCGGCGACGACGCGCAGGCCGATCGGCTTGATCGCCCGGCCGGAGATGCTGCCGAAGCGATTCTTCATGAATGGCTCGCCGGTCTCCGGGTCCAGCCGCAGGCCCTTGACCGCGTTGATCGCGGTCAGTGCCGCGATCCCGTTCCTTTCGGCGAGCTTGCCCTGCTCGACGTAATCCTCGTCCGGTGACAGCTTGAGGATGACCGGGTGGCGCGACAGTGGGACCGCCTGGGCGAGGATGTCCTCGAGGATCGTCTCGAACGGGAAGTTGACGTTGTGGCAGGAGACGTTGAACTCGACCGCGGCGATCTCGCCCGGCTTCGCCCGCCGGTTGACCGTCTCGACAAGCGTGCACAGCTCCTCGGCCGAGAACCCGCCGACGGAGATGATCCGGTTCTGGTCGCTGGTCCGCGGGTAGTACTCGTCGAAGTACGCCTCGATCCCGATGTTGCACCAGCCGAAGGCGTTCATCCAGCCGCCGTCGACCTGCCGGAGGGCCTTGCCGTAGAGCCGCAGCATGGCGGGGAACTCGGTCAGGCTCCAGTCGTCGCGGAGGCTGAAATGACCCTCGCGCGGCTCGACGGTCAGGGTCCGCGTCGTGACCGCGCCGAACCGTTCCAGCGGGACCCACTGGGCGATCGGGCTGAGCCCATAGAGAATCAGCTTCTTCTTCGACGTCCCGTAGCCGAGCAGGCTGGCCGACGTGAGGAGACGGTTGCGCAGCGAGATCCCGTTGAGGTCGATCGTCATGACCGGGAGCCTACCCGGCGCGCCAGTCGGCCGTGATGGAGCGGGGGAGCGTCGTGCTCTCCTTCGGCTCGCCGCACGTCTCCTTGAACTGCTTGCGCAGGTCGTCGAGGATGTGACGCAGTTCGCGGTAGCGCTCGCCACCGGTACCGCCCTGGCTGACCTTGATCCAGAGGTTCTCGAACTCGCCCTGGAGCGTGTCGATCTCGGCCTGCTTCGCGTCGCAGTCGGTCGTCGTTTCGGTCGTCGTTTCGGCCATCGTGCGCCCTCGCTGTCAGCTGTCGGGTGAACCGGTCAAAGTCATCTGGAGCGGGTCGTGCCGGTGAGCCCGGATGCGATTGTATACCGTTCCGTCTCCAGCGGCCTCGTCGCGTGCGGCTTCATGTGTGCAACGGCATACTGTGGGCGGCACCCTCCGGGTGTGGACCGGCGGCGACGTCGCCAGACAGAGGAGGACGTGGATGCGACTCGGCATCGGCCTGCCGACCTATCTCGGCAACGTGATCGAACCGCGTGCGGTGCTCGACTGGGCGCGCCGGGCGGACGAGGCGGGCTTCGCGGCCGTCGCGGTCCACGATCGCCCGCATGCCGACACGTTGGATCCGATGGCGACGCTTGCCGCCGTCGCCGCCGTGACCGAGCGTGTTCGGCTCGCCACCACCGTCGTCCTGCTGCCGTCGCGCGATGAGGCGCTCCTGGTCAAGCAGGCGGCTGTCATCGACCGGCTCTCCGGCGGCCGGCTGGATCTCGGTGTCGGCGTCGGCGGGCGGGCCAACGACTTCGAGCTGTTCGGCCGCTCGTTCGCAGGTCGCGGGCGCGAGTACGAGCGCCAGCTCGGCCGGATCAACGAGCTCTGGGCAGGCGCCATCGCCTCGGAGGAGAGCGGCACGCAGCTCGGGCCGGCGCCGATCCAGCGCCCGCGCCCGCCGCTCTGGGTCGGCGGCTATGCGCCCGCCTCGATCGACCGGGCGATCCGCTACGGCGATGGCTACATCTTCGGCGCCGCCGGTGTGGCCGGGATGGCCGCGAAGATCCCGACGATCCGCGAGGCTGCGTCGAAGGCCGGCCGATCCGACTTCCAGGTCGCCGGTCTCGCCTACGTCCTGCTGAGCACCGATCCCGGCGAGATCGCCGACGCCGAGCGGCTGATCACCCGCTATTACCAGCAGCTCCACAAGCCATTCAACGACCTCGTCGCGGTCGGCGACGAGCGCGCCATGGAGGCGACCCTCGCCGCCTATCGCGAGGCCGGGGTCGATCTCCTTCACCTCATCCCGGTCTCGCGTTCCGCCGACCAGATCGAGCGGATCGCCGCGGTCGCCGGTGTGGGCGCCGGAGGAGCGTGACGGACGTGGGCGCCAAGGTCGGCTCGTTCGTACCGGAGCGTGTCCGGGCCGTCGAGTCGGACGTTCCGGAGGCGACCCTCGTCGCCGCGCTCGTGGCGGTCGGCGGGCTGAGCGCCGCCGCTGCGGACGCGCTCGATGGCCGTGGCCTCCGGCTGGCCGTCCCGGCCAGCCGGATCCCGCCCCTCCGCGATGGGCAGGTGGTCGTCGGCCGTGCGCTGACCCTGCGCTACCTGCCGGCCCGATACGAGGTCGGTGTGCGGGAGCCGCTCGGGCGCCTGGCCCACCGGACGGCATTCGACCTGGCCCGGCCCGGCGATGTCCTCGTCATATCGGCGCCCGCCTCGATCGACGCCTCCGTCATGGGCGGCGAGGCGCTCGCCGCCGCCCACCAGGCAGGTATCGCCGCGGTCGTCGTGGACGGCGCCGTGCGCGATATCGATGAGCTGCTCGCTGTCGGCGTCCCGGTCTGGGCGCGTCGTCGAACGCCGCTGACGGGTCGGGGCCGGATCGACGCCGCGGAGATCAACGGCTCGGTCGAGATCGCCGGTGTCCAGGTCGTACCGGGCGACATCGTCATCGCCGACGCCAGCGGGATTTCGTTCATCCCCGCGGAGCTGTTCGCGGAGGTCGCCCGCCAGATCCTGGGGATCACTCGGGCATGACTGACGGGCCCGTCGCGACCGGCCACGACGGCGCATGACCTCCCCGGTCGAGATCGCGGTCGAGCCCTTCGGGATCGCGAGCCGGACGGGCGTCTCGATCGTCACGGCCGTTCCGACGACCGACCCCGCCACGCTCGACGCCCTGTTCGCGGCGCTGGAGACCGCCCTGGCCGATGCCGGTCTGCAGCCGGCAGACGTCGTCCGCAACCGGGTGCTGGCAGCCTCCCGGCCGGCGCGTGACGCGGCCAGTGCCCTCCGCTTCCGGCGGTTCGCCGGCCCGGCTCGCTGCGCGACCTCGAGCTACATCGACGAGAGCCGGTTCGCCGGCGGGGACGGTGTGCGACTCGACACGATCGCCCTCCGTGGCACGGCCGCGACGAAGGTCGCCGTGGAGCACGAGCCGCCGCAGCCGCCCTGCCAGCTGGTCGCCACCGGCGATCTCGTCTTCCTGTCCGGTCTGACCTCGCCCGATCCGGAGCTGCACGTCCAGAT
Source organism: Candidatus Limnocylindrales bacterium (assembly GCA_038915165.1). Lineage (GTDB taxonomy): Bacteria > Chloroflexota > Limnocylindria > Limnocylindrales > CSP1-4 > SPCO01. The sequence continues at coordinate 10,580 of JBCLDE010000021.1, read as the reverse complement.
CCGGCAAATCCGCGTCCGATTGGCGGACACCCTGGCGCTGGCAGCGACAACGCTCGGCCGTGCGGTCCGGCCGACCGCCGCCACGCTGTTCCTCCACCGGAGCGTCGGCCTCGACGAGCTGGCCGATTTCGTCGAGATGGTGGGCATCGTGGGCGTCCAACTGGACGTCGGGCGCTGCGACGGGTTCTCGAAGCCCGGCAAGCTGCTCGAGCTGGAGATCGACGCCGAGGGATTCGGCGAGCCGAACCTCGCGGGGACGGCGAGGCCCGCCGCAGAGCGGCTGCCCGGCTAGACTCGGCTCACGTCACCCACGCCCACACCACCCCCAGGAACCGGAGGTCGTACCGTGCCCACCGCCGAGGAACGCCTCGCCACCCTCGGCATCAGCCTGCCCGAGCCCGTTCCCGGCCGACCGAGCGTCGTGCCGGTCGCCCGCCACGGCGATCTCGCCTTCGTCTCCAGTCGCGGACCGGCGGTCGACGACGACGGCCGCCGTTACACCGGCAAGGTCGGCCTGGATCTCACCCCCGACGAGGCATACCGGGCGGCGCGACTGACCGGCCTGAATCTCCTGGCGATCCTGCGCGAGGAGCTCGGGTCGCTCGACCGGGTGACCCGCTGTCTGAAGGTGACCGGTCTTGTGAACGCGGCCCCCGGGTTCACGGCGATGGCCGCCGTCCTCGATGGCTGCTCGGATCTCCTCGTCGAGGTCTTCGGGCCGGAGATCGGCCGGCACGCCCGGACCGCCCTGGGCGTGGCTGAGCTGCCGAATGACTACCCGGTCGCCTTCGATCTCGTCGTCGCCGTCGACGCCGATCGTCGCTAGGAGACAGCCAGGCATGCCGGACCGGCCGACCCTCGAATACCGTCAGGTCACCGCCCTCGAGCTGGGCGGCCGGCCGGTCGAGATCACCTCCGCCCAGCTCGTCTACACGCAGTACTGGAACGGCGAGCAGGCGGCCCAGCGCGAGTGGGAGGTCCTCGGCCGGACCCACCGGGACGACCTCAAGGAAGGCGTCGAGCCGATCGTCGTCACCGTCGACGGTAAGCGGCTCAAGGGCCGGGTGGTCGTCACGAGCTCGCGCTCGTACGGGCTGTCGGTCTTCTCGGCGGTCGGTCTCGGCGAGCTGACCGATGCCTGAGATCGTTCGCGGATGAACATGCAACGAGGCGTGGGCGGCGGGACCGGCGGCGCCCTGGCACGTTCGTTCGCGCGCGACCCGTCGGTCAAGGGGCGCAAGCTGTCGCCGGGCATTTGGCGGCGGATCGCCCGGACCGCCACACCGTACCGTCGGATGCTGCTCGTCTTCCTGGCCCTGATCGTCGCCGATGCGCTGGCGGGCGCCGCCCACCCCCTGATCTACCGGGCGATCATCGACGACGGGATCCTCGGTCGCGACGGCGGGCTCGTCGCCCAGCTCGCGGTCCTGCTGGCCGGGCTGGCCGTCGCCGACGCGGTGCTGTCGCTGATCCAGCGGTACATCTCCTCCCGGATCGGTGAGGGACTGATCTTCGACCTCAGGACGCAGGTCTTCGGCCATATCCAGCGGATGCCGATCGCCTTCTTCACCCGGACCCAGACGGGTGCGCTCGTCAACCGCCTCAACAGTGACGTCCTCGGCGCCCAGCGGGCCTTCACGGACACGTTCTCGTCGGTCGTCGGCAACGTCATCGGGGTGGTCTTCACGCTCGTCGCCATGCTCTTCCTGTCATGGCAGATCACGCTGATGGCGCTCGCCCTCCTGCCGGTGATCCTGCTGCCCGCTCGCTGGGTCGGTGCCAGGATCGGAGCGATCACCCGCGAGAGCTACGCCCTCAACGCCGAGATGACCTCGACCATGACCGAGCGCTTCAACGTCTCCGGGGCGCTCCTCGTCAAGCTCTTCGGGCGGCCGTGGCGCGAGGTCAGGGGGTTCGAGGCAAAGGCGGGGCGGGTCCGCGACATCGGGGTCACGAGAGCGATGTACACCCGGATCTTCAACGCGGCCATCCTCCTCGCGGCGTCGCTTGCGACAGCGCTGGTCTACGGCTGGGGCGGGCTGCTGGCCGCCAACGGTGAGCTGCAGGTGGGCACGCTCGTCGCCCTGACCGCCTACCTGAGCCGCCTGTACGTGCCGCTGACCGCCCTGTCGAACGTCCAGGTCGACGCCATGACCGCGCTCGTTTCGTTCGACCGCCTGTTCGAGGTGCTGGACCTACAGCCGATGCTCGACGAGAAGCCGGGCGCCACAGCCATCCCCGCCGGTCCTGCGACCATCGAGTTCGACCACGTCGGCTTCGGGTACCCGCGGGCCGAAGAGGTCTCGCTCGCATCGCTCGAGTCCGTCACCGCTCTCGATCAGTCACCGTCCAGGGACGTCCTGTTCGACATCACGTTCACCGCCCGCCCCGGTGATCTCGTGGCGCTCGTCGGACCATCTGGCGCCGGCAAGACGACGATCAGTCACCTGATCCCGCGGCTCTACGATGTCCGGGCCGGCGCTGTCCGGATCAACGGCATCGATGTCCGCGATGCGACCCTGGCGTCGATCCAGGAAACGGTCGGCGTGGTCACCCAGGACGGCCACCTCTTCCACGACACGCTGCGCGCCAATCTGCTCTACGCGAGACCCGAGGCCACGGACGCGGAGCTGATCGAGGCGCTCCAGGCGGCCCAGATCCTGCCCATGGTCCAGGCCCTGCCGGACGGCCTCGAGACGCTCGTCGGCGATCGCGGCTACCGGCTCTCCGGTGGCGAGAAGCAGCGGATCGCGATCGCCCGGCTGCTCCTCAAGGCGCCGGACGTCGTCGTCCTCGACGAGGCGACGGCGCACCTCGACTCAGAGTCGGAGGTGGCCGTCCAGATCGCCCTGCGGACGGCGCTCGCCGGCCGGACGTCGGTCGTGATCGCCCATCGCCTGTCGACGGTCCGTGAGGCGAACCTGATCCTGGTCGTCGACGAGGGCCGGATCGTCGAGCGGGGAACGCACGCGGACCTCCTGGCGGCCGGCGGCTTATACGCGGATCTCTACCATCGCCAATTCGAGCAGCAGGCGGCGACCCCACCCAGTGAGGTTCTCCCGGCCGCCATCGAGGCCGGCGATCCCGGCCCCGTACCGCCGATATTCGGCTGAGTAATGGAATCGGGGTCCTGCACGCTTGGCCATACCGCCATTCTGTCGGTCCCTGCGCACGGCCACGCTCACCACAAGCCAATCGAGCACGAAAGAGGGCGAAATGGTGGAGATGAGGGGACTCGAACCCCTGACCCCCGCGATGCGAACGCGGTGCTCTTCCAGCTGAGCTACATCCCCATGGGTCAGACGGTCGCCCGCAGGCGCCGGACCGGTGGCAGAGTGTAGCACGCGACCCGCCAGCTCCCGGTGGGCGAGCCGTCCCAGGAGGTCGTCCGGGTGGAGTTCCAGGAGCTCGTGCGCCGCCGCCGCATGGCCCGGTGCTGCAGCCCCGGACCGGTCGACCGGTCCGTCATCGAGCGCATCGCGACCACGGAGACCACCGGCCCGGTAGGCGCGACCGCCGATTCCCATGGGGTCCGGGCCGCTACGCTTCGCCGATGCCATTCGGACTCCTGACCGGCCTCGCCGCTGCCCTGTCATGGGGCACGATGGACGTCGCCAGTGCGCTGGCGAGCCGGCGGATCGGCAGCCTGCGAGTGACAGCCGGCGTCCAGCTCGTCAGTGCCGTCCTGCTCGTGCTGCTCGCGATCGCCACCGCGACCCCGATCCCGTCCGACCCCACGGCCATCGCGATCTCGACGCTCCTGGGGGTCATCGGGGCGGGGGCCTACCTGTCCTACTTCAAGGGCCTCCAGGTCGGTCCGATCGCCGTCGTCAGCGGCATGGTCGCCGCGTACGGCGGCCTGACCGTGGGCCTGTCCGTCATCATCCGCGGCGAGACGCTCACGGGGATCCAGGCCCTCGGTGCCGCGGTGGCGACGATCGGCGTGATCATGACCGGTGTCGCGTTCGGTGGCGGGTTGCGTGCGACGCGCTTCGCCGGCCCGGGCGTCGTGTTCGCCGTCGTCGCCCTCGTCCTCTTCGCCGCGATGGCCATCACCACCGACATCGCCATCGAGTCCGCTACGTGGCTCCAGGTCCTGCTCGTCTCCCGCCTCGTCAGCGCGGTCATCTCGATCGTCGCCGTCGTCGCGCTGGTGGCCTTGGGCCGGCGGGCGGCTGGGCGTGCCGACGTGAAAACCGATACGTCGCGGCAGTGGACGAGGCGCGGTCCCGTGCTGATCGCCCTCCTCGTGGCGGGCACGCTCGACGTGCTTGGACTCGCCGCCTTCGCCATCGGGCTCTCGACCGCACCAACCTGGATGGTCGGCCTGGCCTCCTCGTTCGGGCCGGCGGTCACGATCCTCGTCGCGGTCGCGTTTCTTGGGGAGCGCCTGGAGCCCGTCCAGTGGGCCGGTCTGGGCGGTATCGTGATCGGGATGATCGCCATCGCCCTGCCCTGACCGGCGCCCGTCAGGCCGGCAGACTGAACCAGAAGCGCGTCTGGCCCTCGCTCGATTCGACGCCTACGCTGCCACCAACGGCCTCCACCAGCTGCTTGACGACGGCGAGGCCGATGCCTGCGCCTCCGCGCGCGCGGTCGCGCGACTTCTCGACCCGGTAGAAGCGCTCGAAGACGCGTTCGAGATCGTCGGCCGGGATGCCCTCGCCGGTGTTCGCGACCGACACGAGGACGTCGGAGGGCCGTCGCTCGGCACGGACGGTCACGGTGCCGCCGGCCTGCGTATACCGGGCGGCGTTCGACAACAGGTTGGCCAGGACCTGGGCGAGCTGGTCGGGGTTGGCCCGCGCCGGCAGTCGCTCGGGAAGGTCGACGACGACCCGGAGGTCGGCACGATCCAGCGTCGGTTGGGCGAGCTCGAGCGCCGTCCGGATGGCGATGGCGAGGTCGAGCTCCTGGAGCGTCGGCGGTCTGGACGAGGCGTCGCCCTCCGCCAGCGAATCGAGTGAGCGTGACAGCCGGACGAGGCGTTCCGCTTCTTCCCAGAGTGACTCGTAGGTGGCCGGGTCGGCGACGATGACACCGTCACGGAGGGCTTCGAGATAGCCCTGCAGGTTCGTGAGGGGTGTCCGCAGCTCGTGCGCGGCGTTCGCGATGAAGTCGCGCCGCATGGCCTCCTGGCGCTCCAGACTGGCGGCCATCTGGTTGAACGAATCGGCCAGGCTTGTCAGCTCGTCCGGACCTTCCCGCGGGACTCGGGCGGCATAGTCGCCCTCGGCGATCCGGCGCGCGGCGCTCCCGACTTCGGCCAGTGGTCGGGCCAGCATCCGCGCGAGGACGACCGCGAGGGCGATGCTGGCGAAGGCGGCGACCGCGACCGCCGCGAAGACGACGGTGGTGACCGACTCGTCGTACATCGCCTGGGCATGATCGGCGGAATCGCCGGCCTCGACCATCAGCCCACGGAAGATGTCGGCCCCGACCACAGTGACGCCGATGGCCAGGATGGCGAGACCCAGGCCGGCCGAGGCCAGCGCCGCGAGTGCGATGCGACCGGCAATGCCGCGGCCGATCACGCTCGGGCCGCCCGGTAGCCGGTCATGCCCGCACCGCCCGATAGCCGACGCCTCGGACCGTCGCCACGTAGCGCGGCTGGTCGGCGTCGTCACCAAGCTTGTCGCGCAGGCGCCCGATGTGCACGTCGACCGTGCGATCCATCACGCCGGCCTGATCGTGGCCGTAGACGGCATCGAGCAGCTGGTCGCGACTGAGCACCCGTCCATCGGCCTCCAGGATCGTCTGGAGGAGCCGGAATTCGACCCGGGTCAGGGGGATCGGCTCGCCGGCGCGCGTCACCTCGTGGCGATCGAGGTCGACGACGAGGTCCGCGTGATGGAGCGGCGGTCGAGCAGCCGTGTCGGGCGTTGCGACGGCCGTCTCGGGCGTAGCAGCTGTTCGGCGGAGGATCGACTTCACCCGAAGGACGAGTTCGGCCGGCGAGAACGGCTTGGGCAGGTAGTCGTCGGCACCGTCCTCGAGGCCGGCGATCCGATCGAGCGTCGAGCCGCGCGCCGACACGATGAGGATCGGCGTGGCCGCGGCTTCATCATCGCGGCGCACGGCGCGGATGACCGCTCGCCCGTCCAGTTCGGGGAGCATCAGGTCCAGTACCACGAGCGCCGGTCTGTGACGCTCGATCGCGTCGAGGGCCGCGGGGCCGTCCGCCGCTGTCACCACCGAGAATCCGTCGCGTTCCAGGTACGTCCGCACCAGCCGGACGATCTTGGCGTCGTCGTCGACCACCAGGATCGGACGATCCGGAACCGGAGCGGGCTGTTGGGTGGACATCGTGGCAAACATGGTAGGGCCCGATGCTAGGGGGGTTGCGTGACGGGGCCATGACGGGGGCCGGTCGTGAGGGGGCCATGACGGGGGCGTGGTGGGCCCAGCCGCGGGCGTGCGTGGCGGGGTCGTGAGTGGCGGGGTCGGGGCCGCCGAGCCGCGATCTGGCCGGATATGCGCCGGAGGGCTCGTAAGACCGATGGCCGGTGGCGCCTGAGCGTGAGGAATGGCGGATCATGCATGGGCAGGCTGATACGCTCGCAATTCGCCCTGGTACCTGCCACAAGAGTCCGTGGATGCATAGGCGGCCACGAACAGCAGCAGCGTCGCGATGGCAACCTGGGGACCGTACGAGCCAGGGTCCCGCGAACCTCCTCGTGCTTCGGCCGCGAACGTCGGGCTTGATTCAATCGAACAGATGTTCTATCTTGAGCGTCCGATGGCGACCCTACCCGCGGACGTGACGGCAGCCGTGGCGAACCTCCAGGCTCGCTGGGGCGCGGCAGCTCCGCGGGTCGCCGGGATGATCACGGACGGTGCCCTCGCCCTCGCGCCGGCCCCGACCCTCGCCCACGCCCCGACCCACGCCTCGACCCACGCCTCGACCCACGCCCCGACCGCCGACGACCGTGTCATCCGGACCGGGTTCGCCGCTCTCGATGCCATCCTTGGCCCCGGCGGCCTGCCGCGCTCGGCGAGCGTCGCCATTCGCGGCGACGGCTCCAGCGGTCGGACCACCCTCGTGCTCCGGCTCGCCGCGGAGGCTCAGGCCGTCGGTTCGATCGTGGCCTGGCTGGACCTGTCGCGCAGTTTCGATCCGGTCGAGGCCGTCGCCCGCGGCATTCGGCTCGAATGGTTGGTCGTCATCACCCCCGAGACCCTCGACGAGGGCCTGGCCATCGGTGGCGTCCTGCTGGCTGGGCGCTCGGTGGACCTGCTCGTCCTGGACCTGCCCGGCAGTCGGCTCGCCGTCACGGATCGCCCGCCCCGGATCGCCGACCGGCTCGCTCGTCTGGCGGCGCTCGCCCGGCGGTCGGAGACGCTCTTCGTCGTGCTGGAGCCGCCCGGGCTGAGTGGAGGTCTGGCAAGCGCCGTCGCCGAATCGACCGGTCTTCGCCTGGAGCTCGCGCGACGCTCGTGGATCCACCTCGGTCGCGACGTCGTCGGGCAGCGTACGGAGGCGCTGGTCGCCCGCAACCGCTACGGCCCACCGGGGCGGCGGGCGACCCTCCGGATCCTCTACGCGGAGGGCGGCGATCGGGATGCCTGCCTCCGTCGGGACGATCTGCTCACCGACGAGCCCCCGACCGACGCCCCCGCCCCCGCGATCCACTCCGAACGGACCCACCGCGATGCGACTGCTCCATCTCCACCGGCCACACCTCCCCCTTGAACTCGCTCGGGCGCGGGCCTTCGAGCCCTTCCCGGCAGGCCCGCTCATCCTGGGCGGCCGGCCGTGGGATCCGGGCCTGGTCATCGATGCGGATCCGGCGGCCCGGGCACTGGGTATCCGGCGGGGGATGCCCCTCGGGAGCGCGCACCGACTCGTCCCTGAGGCGACCTTCATCGATCCCGACTCCGATGCGGATCGGGCGACCGTCGAGGCCGCCTTCGAGGCACTCGCCGCGTTCAGCCCGGGAATCGCTGGCAGCGCCGACCCGACCGATGTCTCGTTCGGGCTGTTCGAGATACAGGTCGATGGGCTCGAAGCGTTGTGGGGCCCGGAGCCGATCCTCGTCGAGCGGCTGGTCCAGGCCCTCGGACAGGCCCTCGGACCAACACTCACCGGGGATATCCGGGCTGGCATCGCCGGTACCCGTTTCGCTGCCACCATCGCGGCCGTCCGGGCACGGCCGGGAGCACCGATCCTCGTCCCGCCCGGTGGCGAGGCGGCCTTCCTCGCGCCGCACCCGTCGGGCCTGCTCACGCCGGACCCCGACGTCCGAGCTCGCCTGACTCGCTTCGGGTTGCGCCAGATCGGTGCTGTCGCCGAGCTCGCCCGATCCGCCCTCGTGGCGCGCTTCGGCGACGAGGGGGGGCGGATCCATGCCCAGGCGCGGGGTGAGGAACTGGAGCCGTTTCGCCCGCGCCGGACCCCGGAACGGCTCGCCCTGAGCCTTCCCATCGAGCCACCGGGCGAGAACCTCGAGCCGCTCCGGTTCGTGCTCCATCGGCTGGTCGGCGCCCTGACCCAGCAGCTGACGGCACGTGGCCTGGCGGCCGCCCGAGCGCGTTTGCATCTGGACCTCGACCTCGCCTTCGCCCGGGCCGGGACGCCGGTCGAGCTTGACGTCGAGCAGCGGTTCCCCGAACCGACCGCCGATGCCGAGGCGATCGAGCGACTCCTGTTCGCCCGCCTGGAGCGGACTCCGCCGCCGGCCGCGGTCGTTCGCCTGGGTCTGGGACTGGATGGCACGGCTCCCGCGGCGGGTCAGCAACTGCCGCTGTTCACGCCCCAGGCCACCCGAGGTGCTCGGCTCGAATGGCAACTCGCCCGGCTGGCGCTGACGTTCGGCGAGGATCGCGTTCGGCGAGTCAGCCTCGCTGATCCGGAAGCGCCGCTGTCCGAGAGGCGCTGGACCTGGCGACCGATCGATGGTGGCGACCGGGGAGTGGCGCGATGACCCGCTTGTTGCGCGAGCACCCGCCGATCGAGGCGGAACTGGACGGCGACGGCGCACTCGTGGCCATCCGCTGGAACGGGCGACGTGAGGTCGTGGAGGTGTGTAACCGATGGCGCGTGGAGGAAGCCTGGTGGCGCGAGCCGATCGCTCGTGACTACTTCAAGGTGGTCGGTGGTCGCTGGCTCGCGCTCGTCTACCTCGACCGGGTGGACGGATCGTGGCACCTGGAGCGGCTTTACGACTGACCGGAGCCCGAGCACGAGGCCGGGTCAAGTCCCGACCCGACGACCTGGCCCCCGACCCCTGACCGAGCTGCGGCAGCGTCCGCCGGTCGACGCCGAGCTGCATGGCGGCTGCATGGCGGCGGCATGGCGGCGGCTGGACCCACGCGGACGACTTCATCCGGCCGCCTATGCATCCACGGACTCGTAAGGCCGACGCTTCGTGGCTTCGCGGGTGGAGAACGGTCCAGCACCGGAGATCCACGCTCGGTCAGAGCAGCCGAGGCAGCGATCAGGGCCGATATGGTGCCGACACCGGCCATACGAGTCCGTGCTCGCATATCTCGCCGCGAGGAGGGCCCTCGCCTGATGCAACGGCCCGCTCTCGGCCGGCGGCCCGCTCTCGGCCGGCCACACGGAGCCCGCCAGCCTCCAGGCCAAGACGTGAGTTGCCGGTTTGCCGCCGCCCGGCGGTCATGGCCCGTGGGCCAGAGGGGGTTCTGGATCGCCTCGATCCGCGCCTCGTCAGCGGGCTGGCGACCCCAGCATCACGCTCACGATGAACAGGACGAGGAAGAGTCCCACGACGAGCGCGAGCGCCCCCACGTCCCTTGGATGTGCCGATTGCACGATGCGCCTCCCCCAAGTTTGTCGAACCAGATTCCCGGCCGGTTCGTTGCCAGCATAGACGCTAGGGATGGCTCTCGTGTTGCACCGCGCGGGTGGTATCGAGGTGGCCCCGAGGTGGCCCTCGCGTTGCGGAACGAGGTCAGCCGGCGGGGATGTTCCCGAGGACGAGGATGGCCACGAGCCCGGCCAGGATGGCCGTCAGCAGGCCGGCGCCGATGAAATCGCGAGGTCGTGGGTCCATCGAGTCGTCAGGGCTCCCGTGCGGTGAGGGCGTCGATCATGGGTTCGGGCAATCCGCACCGTACAGCACGGTGATCGTCGTCAGACCGCCGGTCGGGGTGGCCGTGACCTTGACACGACAGCCGGCCTCCCGCTGGGCCTCTACGATGTAGCTCCCGTCCTCGAGCGGCGTCGTCGCTGCATCGACTCCGTACGCATCGCGCTTGAGCTGGTCGCTCATCCACGCCGCGACGTCCTTCGCCACGCCGCCCGACACGACGAATGTCGCGGAGGCAGGTCCGGTGGACGCCTCCTCGGACGGCGTCGCACCCGGATAGGTCGGGAACCCGGACGGCAGCGTGTCCCAGATCCGGCCCCAGTCGGTGGCGGTCTGATTCGTGGCGGGCGTTCCGCTCGGGCCTGTCGACGGTCCCGATGGTCTCGACGAGGCCGCCGAGGCCGCCGGCACGAGGCTGGCCGACGGCGATGCGATCGGCGTCACCGAACCGCTCGACGATCCGCAGGCTGCAAGAGCGAGCGTCGCCACGGCAAGGATCGCGAGGTGTCGGATGGCGAACATACGGTG
>JBCLDE010000020.1:0-35895 GCA_038915165.1 Candidatus Limnocylindrales bacterium | reverse complement strand
CCAGGCGAGCAAGACGGCGATGGCAGCGGCTAGCCCGAGCATGCCCAGCAACGGCCGGTGCCTGATCGAATCGAACACCAGGGTCGGCCCTCCGCCAGTTCGCCGGTCGCACATGCGGCCAGTTTCGATGCCCGGCGGCAGGATACATGACGAACCCCTGCCCAGGGTCGCTCGTGACGGACGAGCCACTCGCCTCCCGGCCACTCGCATCCCGGCGGCGAGCGGGGTAGGCTGGCGGAGTACGCGACCGTGGCCTGCCCGCCCGACGCACCAGCACGACCGAGGAACCCCCGATGGCCGACTCCAGCCAGATCGACCCCGCCGACAGCCGCACCACCACCCCGCTCGCCAAGCCGACCCGAACCCGGGCCAAGGCAGCCGATGCCAAGGCAGCCGACGCGAAGGCAGCCGTCGGCACGACGGCCCCGAACGCCAAGGCCGCCGACGGCACGACGGCGGGTGACGGCACCGGCCGCGGCACCGCCAGGCCCAAGGCGAATGGGACGCCGCCGGTCCAGCCCGATCTCGTCGCGGTCATGGCCGCCCCTGAGCCGGCCGCCCCCACGGCAGGCGCGACATCGAGCGGAACCGGCGCGCCCGACGCCGGCCGGCCGGCCGGCGTCGATATCGTCCAGGGCGGTGTCGCCGACGTCGCGGCCGACGCCGTCTCGATCACCCAGGGTGGGATCAGGAGTGCGACGGCGAAGACGATCGACGTCCGCCAGGGTGGGATCGCCAACGCCAGGGCCCAGGACATCGCCGTCAGCATGGGTGGCGTGGCGTTCGCCCAGGCTGATCGCGTCTCGGTCGAGATGGGTGCCATGGGCGTGGCGCTCGCCGGCGAGGCTCGGGTGACGCAGGGCTATGCCCGATCGATCCTCGCCCGCGAGGCGCGGATCGAGCAATCGCTCGTCGGCACTCTCATCACCGGCCGGGCCCGCATCGAGCGGACGACCGGCATCGTCCTGCTGGTCGCCGGGCGGGTCGACGGGCCGGTGAAGACGTTGCTCGACTGGCGAGGTGCCCTGGCCTTCGGGGCTGCGTTCGGCCTGATGTGGGGGATCCTGCGTCGCCGCTGAGTCGGTGCCTGCCGGCCGGCCTAGCCGGCCCGGACGTTCCCGCGGGAATGGGTCCGCGGCCGCCGGCCCGGCCGTACCCGGCCCGTGGCCGGCCCGTTCCACCTGGGAACACTTTTCGCATGAGTCCCTCGTGGTGCATCGCCCAGACTGTCATGAACTGCAGTCTGGGGATCGGTCCACGAGGCGTTCATCGCGATTCCGTTCCCAGGCGGAACATCAGTCCAGGTCCAGGTCCAGGTCCAGGTCCAGGTCCCAGGTCCAGAGCCCGGGTCGGGGTCGGGGTCCAGCGCGGGGCCCTCGCGTTCGGTGCTGCGTTCGGCCTGATGTGGGGGATCCTGCGTCGCCGCTGAGCGGTTGCCATGGGCGGGCGGGCTTGACCCGACCCGGTCGCATGGGGCATCGGCGATATACTCGGGCATCCGCTGTCGACAACCCCGCATCGCCAGGAGTCGCCGATCCGTGATCGATCCCACCGCGCGAATCCACGCGTCCGCCGACATCGAGGCGGAGGTCGCGATCGGCCTGCGGACCAGTGTCTGGCATCGCGCGCAGATCCGGACCGGTGCACGCATCGGGGCCGATTGCATCGTCGGTCGAGACGCCTTCATCGATACGGAGGTAGTCATCGGCGACCGGGTCAAGATCCAGAACCTTGCCCTCATCTATCACGGGGTGACGGTGGAGGACGGTGTGTTCATCGGCCCGGGAGCGATCCTCACCAATGACCGCTATCCACGGGCGATCACCGCCACCGGTGACCTGGCCCGGGCGGACGATTGGCAGGTCAGCCCGATCGTCCTCCGCTACGGCTGCTCCATCGGTGCCGGCGCTGTCGTCGTCGGGGGCGTGGAGGTCGGTCGCTTCGCCACAGTGGGTGCCGGCGCCGTCGTGACGCGGACCGTGACCGACCATGCGCTCGTCGCCGGGAACCCAGCCCGTCGGATCGGTTGGGTTTGCGCCTGCGGGGCTCGCCTTGTCGACAGTACTGGCGCCCCGGCGCCGTCCGATCCCGGCGTCTACGCCATCGACCCCGACCTGTGCTGCAGGTCGTGCGACCGACGTTACCGGTATGTCCCCGGCGCCGAGACGCTCGTCGAGCAGCCCAGCCTGCGTCAAGGAGCCCCAGCGTGATCCCGCCCGCCCGTCCAGACGTCGGCCCCGCGGAGGCGGCCGCGGTCGCCGAGGTCTTCGCCAGTGGCATGATCGTCATGGGCAAGCGCGTCGCGGAGCTCGAGGAGCGCTGGGCCGAGTACTGCGGCGTAAGGCACGCGATCGCGGTCTCCAACGGGACGATCGCCGAGATGTGCATCTTCGCCGGCCTGGGCCTCGGCCCGGGCGACGAGGTCATCACGGTCAGCCACACGTTCAACGCGACGATCAGCTCCATCCTGTACACGGGCGCCACCCCGGTCTTCGTCGACATCGAGCCAGACACATACCTCATCGATGCCGCCCGGATCGAGGCCGCGATCACCCCGCGGACCCGAGCGATCGTGCCGGTCCACCTGTTCGGCCTGGTAGCCGACATGGACATGATCACGGCCATCGCGGACCGCCATGGTCTGGCCATCGTCGAGGACGCCTGCCAGGCCCACGGCGCCACGTTCCGCGGCCGAAAGGCCGGTTCCTGGGGGCACGCGGCGTTCAGCCTCTACGGCACGAAGAACATGACCACCGGCGAGGGCGGTTTCGTCACCACGAACGATGACCGCCTGGCCGACTGGATCCGGCTCTATCGCAACCAGGGCATGCGCGAGCGGTATCACCACGAGATCCTCGGCTACAACTTCCGGATGACCGACATCGGCGCAGCGATCGGGCTGGTCCAGTTCGCCAAGCTGGACCGGAACACCGCCAGGCGCCAGGCCATCGCCGCCCGTTACGACGCCGCGTTCGCCGATCTCGGGATCCAGCTGCCGACCACCCCGCTCGACCGGACCCACGTCTTCCACCAGTACACGATCGGGGTGGGCCCAGCCCGTGACGCGATCGTCGCCGACCTCGCGGAACAGGGGATCGGTACCGGGATCTACTACCCGATCCCGGTCCACCGTCAGCCGTACGTCCTGGAGCGCGGGATCCACGCCGACCTGCCCATCACCGATGCGGCCGCCGCCGCCTCGCTCAGCCTGCCGATCTATCCGGGCCTCACCGCCGACGAGGAGGCCACCGTCATCGCCGGCGTCCGCGCGGCCGTCGGGCGTCACCTGCCCGTGGGCTCCGCCGCCCTCGGCCGATGACCGCTACCTGGTCGCCCGTCGGCGACCGACCGATCCGGGTGGGGCTGGCCGGCCTCGGGTCCATGGGCCGGAACCACCTGCGGGTCCTGTCAAGCTGCGCGGGCGCGAGCCTCGTCGCTGTCGCCGACCCAGTCGCCGAGGCCGTTGGCGCGGCAGTGGCTGGGAGTGAGGCGCGCGGGTTCCATGACCCGCTCGAGATGATCGCCTCGGCAGACCTCGACGCCGTCGTCATCGCCGCACCCACGACCGCCCACGTCGATCTTGCCCATGCGGCGATCGAGCGAGGCCTGGCCGTCCTCGTGGAGAAGCCGCTCGCGGCCTCGGTCGCCGATGCCCAGGGGATCGTCGATGCGGCTGCGGTCGCCGGCGTTCCGGTCCAGGTCGGGCACGTCGAGCGGTTCAACCCGGCGGTCCTTGAGCTTGGCCGACTCCTCGAAGCGGGCTGGCTGTCCACCGTGTACGCGATCATGAGCCGCCGTGCCGGGCCGTTCCCTGCCCGCATCCGCGACGTCGGGGTGACGGTCGACCTTGCGACGCACGACGTCGACATCCTCAGCTGGATCGCCAGGGAACGTCCCATCCGCGTCTACGCCGAGGTGGCCCAGCGACTGCACGCCACCCACGAGGATCTCCTCTTCGGCCTCCTCCACTTCCCGTCCGGGGCGACCGGGATGCTCGACGTGAACTGGCTCACGCCGGCCAAGCGACGCCAGCTCAGCGTCATCGGCGAAGAGGGGATGTTCGAGCTCGACTACCTGACCCAGCGTCTGACGTTCACTCGGACCGACATCGCCCATCCCAGGACGATCCGGGGCTTCGCCCAGACCTTCACTGGCGACGTCGCCGAGCTGCCGGTCTCCAACGCCGAGCCGCTGGCCGCGGAGATAGACGCCTTCCTCGGCGTCGTCCGGTCGGGCGGTCGCCCGGTCGTCAGCGGCGAGGATGGGCTGTGGGCCGTGATCATCGCCAACGCCCTGCTGGAGGCGGCCGCGGAACGGCGCCCGGTCGATCTCAGCGGCGCGCTCTCGCGGCTGCCAGTCGGATGACCATCACCACCCGCCCCTCCACCGGTTCCAGCCTGCTCGGCGGCTCGATCGAGCTGCCGCCGGCGCCCTGCCGGCACGACGAGCCGCGGACGGTCACGCCGTGGCTGGGCGAGCCCGGAACGGTCGGCCGGGTCGCCGTCGTCGGGGCCGGGAAGATGGGCCTCCCACTGTGCGTCCAGTTCGCCGGTCACGGCTGGTCCGTCGTGGCGGTCGACATCCAGGAGGCGGTCGTCGCCTCGATCAACGAGGGCCGCTCGCATGTGAGCGAGGAGCCCGGTCTGGCGGAGGGCGTGACCGCGGCCCATGTCGCCGGGCGCCTCCGGGCGACGATGGACGCCGCTGCGGCGGCCCGGGAGACGGACGTCGTCGTCCTGATCGTCCCGGTGATGCTCGACGACGACCAGCAGCCCGACTACCGCTACATGGACGCCGCCGTTGCCTCCATCGCACCAGGCGTCCATGCGGGCTCCACGGTGATCTTCGAGACCACCCTGCCGGTCGGCGACACCCGGCACCGGTTCGCGCCCCGCCTGGAGGAGGCGACCGGTCTGCGGGCTGACGTCGACTTCTTCGTGGCATTCTCGCCGGAGCGTCTCTACAGCGGCGCGGCGCTCCGCAACCTGGCCACCTATCCAAAGCTCGTCGGCGGGCTCGGGCGCGCGTCTGGCGACCGTGCGGCGGCGTTCTACGCGGCCGTCCTCGACGCCGAGGTGGTCCTCATGAGCTCGGCCGAGGCTGCCGAGTTCAGCAAACTCGCCGACACCACCTACCGTGACGTGAACATCGCCCTGGCGAACGAATTCGCGGCCTATGCCGACCGGGTCGGCGTCGACATCCAGGAGGTCATCGCCGCGGCGAACAGCCAGCCGTACAGCCATATCCACCAGCCGGGGATCGGCGTCGGCGGACACTGCATCCCGGTGTACCCGCACTTCCTGCTGAGCCGCGCTCCCGAGATGGAGCTGGTGGCCCTGTCGCGTCGGGTGAACGACGGCCAGGTCGACGTCGCGGTCCGGGCGCTTGAGGAGGGGATCGGGGCGCTCGACGGCGTGGCGGTCCTTGTCCTCGGCCTGACGTATCGGGACGGCGTCAAGGAGATGGCCTACTCGCGGGCCATCCCGCTCATGGAACGGCTCGCCAGTGTGGGGGCGGTGGTCTCGGCCTATGACCCGCTCGTGTCCGACGACGAGATCGCCCGCTGGTCGGTGACGCCGTACCACTGGGGTGAGCGGAGCAACGCCAGGGCGATCGTCACGCAGACCGCCGATCCGCGGTTTCGCTCGCTGGACTTCGGGCTCTTCCCCGACCTGAAGATCGTCTTCGACGGTCGCAACGGCCTGCGCGGTTTCGCGCTGCCGGATGGTGTCGCGTACCACGGCGTCGGGGTGCCGGCCACCCTCCGGTGAGGATCGCCAGCGTCGTTGGGACGCGGCCGCAGATCATCAAGGCGGCGGCCCTCCAGCCGGCGTTGCGAGCTCATCACGACGAGGTCTTCATCGACACCGGCCAGCACTACGACGAGGCGCTGGCCGGCAGCCTCTTCGCCGAGCTCGACCTCGCCCGCCCGGACCACAGTCTGGGGATCGGCGGCGGCGGTCACGGCGACCAGACCGGACGGATGCTCATGGCCCTGGAGCCGATCCTGAGCGAGGAGCGGCCTGACGCCGTCCTCGTCTACGGCGACACGAACTCGACCCTGGCCGGCGCACTTGCCGCGGCCAAGCTGGGGATCCCGGTCGCCCACGTCGAGGCCGGCCTGCGGAGCTTCGACCGGCGCATGCCGGAGGAGATCAACCGGATCGTCGCCGACCATCTCTCGCACTGGCTCTTCGCGCCCACTCCGGCGGCGGTCGCCAACCTCCTGGCGGAGGGGATCGATGACGGGGTCGTCCACGTCGGCGACCTGATGCAGGACCTCGCCGCCCGGGTCTCGAACGAGGTCCGCGACCCTGTCGTACTGGCGGGCATCTCGGAGCGCCTTGAGGCGACCCGCGGCGGCGCTCGTGATGCATGGGACGGATCCCTGGAACCAGGCCGCTACCTGTTCGCCACGGTGCACCGTGCGGAAAACCGCGCGCCAGTCGCTCTGCGGGCGTGGGCGAACATGCTCGGCGAGGTGGCTCGACCCGACCGACCGGTCATCCTGGCACTCCACCCGGGCACTCGCGCCGCACTCGCGGCCGAGGATCTTGTCCTTCCGGGGACGGTCCGGGTCATCGAGCCCCAGGGCTACCGGACGACGCTGGCGCTGCAGCTCCATGCGGCCGCAGTACTGACCGATTCCGGCGGGGTGCAACGTGAGGCCGCCTGGCTTGGCGTGCCATGTCTCATCCTTCGCGAACGCACCGAATGGGTCGAAGCTGTCGCCGCGTCGGCCGGGCGAATGGTCCTTGTGGGACTGGACGTACATCGGGCCGTCGCCGAGCTGGACCGACTCGCGGGCCCCTTGACCGCTCCGGCCGATGCCTCAGCCCGCGCCGCGGGATCCAGCTTCGCGCCGGCCGGGGCCGCTGCGGCGATCGTGGCCGCGCTCGGCAGTCACCCGTGATCGACAGGGCTGCATCCCGATGAGCCGGATCGTGATGTTCGTGTTCAACGATTGTCGGACCGACGCGCGCGTCCTGCGGGAGGCCGCGAGTCTCGTCGCCGCGGGTCATACCGTGACGATCATCGCCCGTCCCAGAGATCCCGCCTCGACGATCGGCGAACGCGAGGAACGGGACGGATTCGAGATCATCCGGGTCCCCGTACCGCAGCGTCGGCGATTCTGGTGGACGTGGATCCGGTACCCATGGCGGATGCGGCGATGGTGGGTGGGTCGGGTCCACGCAGCGCTGCGGCGACCGCCATCGGGTCTCATCGAGTTGTTGGGTCTGCTGGCGGCGGCACTCGTCAGCGTCCCGTGGATCCTGGTCCGGGCGCCGTTCCATGCGTGGGCCCGTCGTCGACCGGTGCCGGTCGGCGGTACGAACGTGGACTGGCTCCTCCGCTGGCGCTGGGCCGTCCTCGGCTGGGCAGACCGCGCGGCGGCCGCCGCCCCCGCTGCCGACGCATACCACGGGCACGATCTCAGTGGGCTTGAGGCGGCCGGACGGGCCTGGCGTCGGAACGGCGGGGTCCTGGTCTATGACAGCCATGAGATCTTCATCGAGTCCGGATCGAGCGCGGCCCGGCCGCGCTACCTCAAGGCGATCCTCGCCCACAGCGAGCGGCGCTGGGTCCGGGCGGCCGCGGCCCTGGTCACCGTCAATCGGTCCCTGGCTGATGACCTTGGCCGGACATACCGGCCGCGGCGAACCGTGATCGTCCACAACTGCCCGGCGCGTTGGGATCCGCCGGTCCCGCGCCCCGACCTCATCCGTGACGCAACGGGGATCCCGTCAGAAGCCCCCATCGCCCTCTACCACGGCGGCTTCTCCGCCCACCGCGGTCTCGAGGAGCTCGCCAGTGCGATCCTCCGGCCGGGCCTTGAGCGGGTCCACGCGGTCTACCTTGGTTACGGCTCGCGGCGGGCGATGCTCGACTCGATGGCCAGGGATCCGCGCTATGGCGGCCGGCTGCATGTCCTGGACGCGGTCCCGCCGGAAGCATTGCTGCCATGGGTGGCCTCGGCCGACGTCGGGGTGATGCCGATCCAGCCGTCAACCCGGAATCACCGGATGTCGACCCCGAACAAGTTGTTCGAGGGCCTTGCCGCCGGTCTGCCGGTCGTGGTCAGCGACTTCCCGGAGATGCACCGCATCGTGCTCGAAGACCCGGACGGTCCGCTTGGGGCCGTGTGTCGTCCGGACGATCCCGACGATGTGGCGCGAGCGATCCAGGCCGTCCTGGATCTGCCCGAGCCGGCTCGAGCCGATCTGCGCGCACGTTGCCTCCGTGCCGCACACGAACGCTGGAACTGGGAGACCGAAGTCTCGGGGCTCGTCCAGCTGTACCGCGATCTCGAGCGAGGGTCATGACCACGCCGATCCCGCAGCGCTGCGTCCTGGTTCTGCCCTCGACCGGCCAGTTCGATTCGCGGACCTATCGGATCGCCAGCACGCTCGCGGCCCGGGGCCACACCGTGACCGTCGTCGCCCGATGGGCGCCGGGCCTTTCTGCCGAGGAACGCCACCCGGCGGGCTACCGCATCGTGCGTGTCCCGGTCTCCGCGGTGGATGGGCTGCCCAGACCCCTCCGTGGTCTCATCCGGCGGTTCCGACGGCGATCCGACGGGTCGGCCTCAACCCCATCGCCCGGGCTCGTCGTCACGCCCGGGCTCGTCGTCACGCCCGCGCGTCGCCCGACTTCGGGGGTCGTGGGCCGATTCCGGCGGGCGATCGAGGCCACCGTCCGCCTCGGAGCGATCGGACTGACCGTCCGATCCCAGTGCATCGCGACCGGCCGGGTCGCACCCACGTCAGACCTCGTGCATGCGATGGCCTACATGGGGATCCCGGTCGGCCTGGCCCTTGGTCGGCGCGACCGGGCGCCGGTCGTGTACGACGCCCGCGACATCTACGTCGACGCGGCGAACATCGCCCGGATGCCGTCACAGGCGCGCCGCCTGTTCGCTCGGGTCGAGCGGCGATGGGCTCGGCAAGCGACCCGGGTCATCACGGTGAACGAGCCGTACGCCGAGGTCATGGCCGAACGCTTCGGTGTCACGACTCCGCTCGTCGTCATGAACTGCAGCTACCGGCAGGCGTCGACCGGCCCCCGGTCCCGTCGACTCCGCGATCGGCTGGGTCTCGGCCCGGACGTGCCGATCATCCTCTACCACGGCGGCCTGGCCCGCGACCGCGGGATCGAGCAGCTCATCGAGGCTCTGCCGGCGATCCCGGCGGCGATGCTCGTCCTCCTCGGCTACGGACCTCTCCAGGCGGAGCTCGAGGCACGCGCCGCCGACCCTGCGCTCGGCGGCCGGCTTGCGGTCCTGCCGGCCGTTCCGCCGACCGAGCTCATCGATTGGGTGGCCTCCGCAGACATCGTGGCGATGCCGATCCAGCCCACCACCCTGAATCACCGGCTCACGACGCCCAACAAGCTCTTCGAGGCGATGGCCGCCGGCGTCCCGGTCGTGGCCAGTGACCTGCCGGGCATGGCCGGGATCATCCGCGAGACCGGCTGTGGGACCCTGGTGGATGCGACCGACTCGAGCGCCATCGCCGCCGCCATCCGCGGGTTGCTCGCGCTGCCGGCCGCCGAGCGCGAGGCCATCGGCCGGCGTGGCCTCGAGGCGCACCTCGCCCGTTACAACTGGGAAAGTCAGGTCGGATCGATCCTGGACGAGTATGGGCGGCTCACCGGTCGTCCATGGTGACCGGCCGACAGCGAGCGGTCGTGCTCGTCGGGAACCCGGTCGCGCCGTACTCCCGTGCCCTCCGGATCGCACGAGCGCTCGATGAGATCGGATATGCCGTCGAGATCGCGGCGGTCGCCGCAGCCGGTCTGCCCGAACGCGAGATCGGCGCGGGTTACGAGATCCGCCGATACCCACCCTCCGGCCCCTGGGCCACGCCGGGTGGGACGTCTCGAGCCGACGACGACACGGCCCGCGGCGACGGATCCGCGCCTGGGCTGCTCGCCCGCACCGTCCACCGGTCCAGCCGGATCGGCGCCGCGCTACGTCGCTGGCTCCTGTGGCCGCATACCGTCCGCGGCTGGTGGGCCACCCTGGCCCGCGAGCTCCCACCGGCCGATCTCTACCACGCCTGCGGCAGTCTCACGATCGCCGCCGCCCTGGCCGCTCGACATCGCGCGCCGATCGGGCCTGCCGGGCGTCCCGCGGTCGTCCTCTACGATGCGATCGACGACGTGTTCGAGTCCAACAACGTGCTCGACATGCCCGGTCCCGTCCGCGCCTGGCACGCTCGTCGAGAGCGCCGGTGGGCCCGTGCAGCCGATGCTCTCGTCACGGTGAACGAACCCCTGGCCGACCGACTCGCTGCGCGCTGGGGCCGACGTCCGGTCCCGATCCCGAACTACCCGGCTGTCGGGGTACCCAGCGATCCCGAAGTCGACGGTCCGCCGCACGGCCCGAGGCCAGCAGGTTCCTGCCCTCTCGACCGGCGCGCGGCTGGCGTTCGTCTTCGCGGCGAGGCCGATCTTCCTGCGTCGACCCGGATCGTCCTCTTCCAGGGCCGACTCGGCCCGCGACTCGGACTCGATGAGGCGGCCGAGGCCGTGCTCCTCGTCCCGGACGCCGCGCTCGTCCTGCTCGGGTTCGGCCGGGGCTTCGAACGTGAGCGGGCCCGCGACCGCGACCCCCGCTTCGCTGGCCGTCACGTAACGTTGCCGGCGCGACATCCCGATGAGCTTCTGGCCTGGACCGCTGGCGCCGACGTCGCCCTCATCCCCCTCCCGCCTGTATCGCTCAATCAGCGACTCTCAAGCCCGAACAAGTTCTGGGAGGCGCTCGCCGCGGGAACGCCGGTCGTGGTCCCGGCCAGCCTGACCTACATGGCCGGGATCGTCGGCGAGAGCGACCTGGGCGTCGTGGCCGTCTCCGAACGGCCGGCCGACCTTGCCCGTGCGATCGTGACTGTGCTCGACCGGTCGGCCGAGGACCCGGACTGGCCCGCTCGGATCCGGAAGCTCGCAGCCGAGCGATACGCGTGGCCGGCTGCCGCGGAGACGTATCGCGAGACCGTCCGGATCGCCACCGGGATCGGTTGAAGATCCCGGGATCCCCGCGGTCGAGGGAGTCGGACGCCTAACCTAACGCGTCCGCATCTGGCCGACGGATGTGGCGCCGTCGGCCAGCAGGGCGGCCGACTCGAGTGCCTTTCGAGCCCGGGTCGCCTCGGAGTGCTCCTGGTGGAGTCGAACGATCTGCTCGGGTTCGCCTTCGGCGACGACGCGACCCGCTTCGATGAGGATCGCCCGGTTGCAGAACTCGGTCACCCACTGCATATCGTGGGTGACGAGGACGATGGCCTTGGCGCCCCTCACCAGCTCAAGGACACGGGCCTTGCTCTTCTCGCGGAAGACCTGGTCGCCCGTGGCGAGCACTTCGTCGAGGAGGAGGATGTCCGGATCCACCGAGGTGGCGAGCGAGAACCCGAGGCGGGCGCGCATCCCGGATGAGTATGTCTTGAGGGGAGCATCGATGAACAGGCCGATGTCGGCGAAGTCGATGATCCCGTCGGATCGGCGGACCATCTCGCGGTGATCGATCCCCATGAACGCCCCGGCCAGCATGAGGTTGTCCCGCCCGGTGAGATCCGGGTCGAATCCGGCACCGAGTTGGAGGAGGCTCGAGACGTGGCCGCGCACGTTGACCACCCCCTCCGACGGGGTGATGATCCCGGCGAGGACCTGGAGGAGCGTGCTCTTCCCGGCGCCATTCGGCCCGATCACCGCGAGCGACTCGCCGTGGACGACCCTGAGCGAGACGTCCCGGAGTGCCCAGAACTTCCGGTCCCCTTCGCCCCGGCGGGCCACCGTCGCCAGCGTCTGTCGAAAGGTGTTCTTGCGGGTCAGGCGAAGGTTGTAGCGGACGCCCAGGCCGCTGACCTCGATCGCACTCTGTCGAGTCCCGGTCGCGTCCGGCTGTGGCGGGGTATCGACGCGTTCCATCACAGCACTTTCGCGAAGGCGGGTTCGAGCCGCTTGAAGAACCACAGCGCGATCACGATGCCGACGGTGCTCGCCGCAAGCAGGACGGCCAGGCTCGTCAGTTCCGGCATCGTTCCGAAGTAGACTGCGCTCCGGTAGCCCTCCAGGATCGGATAGAAGGGGTTGAGACGCATGATCGTTGCGATCGTCGGATGTTCTATCGAGAGATCGAGGACGGTGTCCGCCCCGTACAGTGCCGGCGACAAGTAGAACCACAGCCGGAGGACATGGCGGGCCAGATTGCCGATGTCCCGGAAGAACACGTTGAGCCCTGCGAGGACGATGCCAAGACTCAGCGTAAAGACGAGCTGAACGACCGCCACGACCGGGATCCAGGCGAGCGCCAGGCTGATCCGCGTCGGGTACAGCAGGATCATCATCGCGACCAGCGGGATCAACCCGAAGGCGAACTGGCCGATCGCGCCGAGCATCGCCGCCAGGGGCAGGACGAGCTTGGGGAATTGGATCTGCTTGATCAGCCGTTCCTGGCCGGTGACCGAGGTGATGGCGTCGCTCATCGACGAGGCGAACCATTTCCAGGGCAGGATCGCCGCGAAGATGAACAATGGATACGCTTCCCGGCTCCGCTGGAAGATGACCGTTACGAGGACGACGTAGACCCCCATCAGCAGCAGCGGATCAAGGACCCACCAGACGTTGCCGAAGAGGGTGTCCGCGCCCTTCTTCTTCATGTCGGCGCGGGCGAGGTAGCCGATCAGTCGTCGCCGCGAACGGATCTCACCGAGCGCCTGGCCGACGAGCCTGAAGGGAGCCGGTCTGGCCGCCAGGGTGCGAGGCGAGGCCGGGACGTCCTGAAACATGTCCATGAGCCGGCGAGCGTAGCATCTCTCCCCGCCCATGTCAGGAGGCGCCCACGCAGTGATAATCCGCCGATGATGCCGATCAACGTGCTCGTCGTGGCCCGCTGGTACCCGTCGCACGACCAGCCAGGTCGCGGCATCTTCGTGGCCGACCAGGTCGCAGCCTTGGCTGCCATCGGCGTGCGGCTCATCGTCGTCTCACCCGAGGGCGCGCTGTTCCAGGCGGCCCGCGATGGGGATCTGCGCGTCGCCGAGACGATCATGCCCTGGGTCGAGGCGATCGCCGCTCGACCGTCATTCGCGGTCCCGCGCGGCTGGGGCGCACAAGGTGTCCCCGTCGTGCGCATCCCGGCCCCGATCCCGACCGGACCGGGCGCCGGCCGCGAGCCGGCCGACATGGCCGAGCTGCAGGCCCGAACGCTGGTACCGATCGGTGTCGCACTGGCTCGCTCCTGGCCGATCCACATCGTCCACGCGCACACAGGGCTGCCAGACGGCGTCTCCGCAGCTCGCCTGGCGGAGCGGCTCGGGGTTCCCCTTGTCGTCACAGAACACGAAAGCGGCCTCGTTCGACGCCTCGAGTCGGAGCGGGCACAGGCGGCCTACCGCTCCCTGTTCGGCCCCGGTCGGCGGGTGGTGGCGGTCAGCGCCGTGCTCGCCCGGCAGCTCTCCGATCTGCTCGACCTCCCGGCGGCAAGCGTCGAGGTGATCCCGAACGCCGTCGACGTGGCGTCCTTCCAGGTGACCGGTCCGGACGCGCGTGATCCCGATGAGCTGCTGTGGGTGGGCTCGCGCCAGGCGAGCAAGGGCATGGACGAGCTGCTCGGCGCGCTGCGGATCGCCCGGGGCGAGAGGCCCGATCTCCGACTGCGGATGATCGGTTCGGCCCGCGGTGAGGGCGAGGATGACAGGCTCCGGGCGCTGGCCCGGGAGCTCGGCGTGGAGGATGCGATCAGCTTCGAGCCGCCGGCCGACCGGGTCGGGGTGGCCGCCGCGATGGCCCGGGCGGCGGTCTTCGTCCACCCGAGCCCCAGGGAGACGTTCGGCGTCGTCGCGGTCGAGGCGCTCGCCAGCGGCCTCCCGGTGGCTGCCGCACCGTCCGGCGGGGTCGACGAGATCCTCGGGACGAGTGGCGCCTTCGGTGAGGTCGCCGGGTCGGCCAGCGCAGCCGGGCTGGCCGACGCCATCCTGCGAACGCTCGCGCGCCGGACGGGATTCGATCCAGAGCGGCTCCGGGCGCATGCTGAGTCGCGTTACGCGGCGCCGGTGGTCGCCGGGCGGATCCTCGAGCTGTACCGGTCGCTCCTGCAGGATGCGCCGGTCGCAGAGGCGGCCACGGCGACTGGGGCGGTGCTGAGTGAACCGCTTCACCCATCGACGGATCTGACGCGGATCTCCGTCCGGCACCGCCTTCCGATCGTGGTCGGCCTGCGTCGTCCCTCGCTGGTCGATCGTTTGAGGGACCTGCCGCCGGAGATGCGCGGGGCGCTCAGCGTCGTGACCTCGGTCGCCACCCCGGGCACGGCCGAGGACGCGCTCTTTGCGGCGACCGTCTTCGAGGCCGACCCGCAGGCCGACTACCGGGCGGCCCAGGGACGAGCCGGAGGACCGTTCCCAGCGCGTCCGCTGCTCGTTCGCATCGTGCGCAGACTGCGCCACCCGATCCGGTCGCGAAACCTGCGAAAGCTTGCCAGCGCGCGCCGCGACATGGTCACGACGTCGCAACAGGACGCCGTGCGGGCGGCGATGGCCGCGGCACCCTCCGACGCCATCGTCGAGATCCTGCCGATCGACGCCGACGATGTCGCGATCATCGGGCCGCTGCTCGGAGACCGCGTCCGGTTCGCCCCCACGACTCTCCGTGGTCTCGTCGATCTATGGGATGCCGACGGCCGTCCGACTGGTCCGCGGCCGTGACCTCGCCGAAACCCACTGGCTCGCGACAGGCCCCGCGGCGCCCGGTCTGCGTGATCGTCCACGCGTACTACGAGGAGGATTCCCGCGTCCGGCGCGAGGCGGAGTCGCTCGTGGCGCGCGGCTGGCCGGTGGAGGTCTTCGCGCTCCGTCGGCCGGAGGATCCGGCCGAGGGCACCGTAGAAGGTGTCCGGGTCCACCGGCTGGACGTCCAACGGCACCAGGGTGCGGGGCTCATGACGTACCTGCGGGAGTACCTCGCGTTCCTGGCCAGATCAACCTGGGCCGTGACACGCGCTCACCGGCGGCGGCGCTTCGGGCTGGTGGAGGTCCATACGCTGCCCGATTTCCTCGTCTTCGCCGGCCTGCCGCTGCGACTCATGGGCGTCCCACTGCTCCTCGACCTGCACGAGGCGATGCCGGAATTCTTTCGAGCGAGGTTTCCGGGCCCCCTGGCCGGGCCCGGATACCGTCTCTTGCTGCTCCAGGAGCGCCTGGCCTGCGCGGTCGCCGACGCGGTCATCACCGTCAACGAGATGCTGGGGGAGCGACTCGTCGCGCAGGGCGTACGGGCCGACCGCATCCACGTGATCCGGAACAGCCCGGCGCTGGCGCGGTTCGATCCAGCGGCCTACCCGGCCCGTGCGTTCATGGCGGACGGCACACTCCGACTGGTGTACGCCGGTGCGCTCAGCCCGATCTACGAGCTCGATGTCGTGATCGAGGCGATCGCTCGGCTGGCGACGTCACGGCCGGCGCTGCCCATCGTGCTCGAGTGTTACGGCCGCGACTTCGGCGAAGTCCCCCTCGCCGACCAGGCCGCGGCCCTCGGTGTGTCCGACCGCGTCCGCCTGCATGGCCGGGTCCCGCTCGAAGATGTCCCCCGGGCCATCGCCGGCGCCGACATCGGCATCGGCTCCACGCGGCGCTCGGCGATGACGGCTTTCAGCCTGTCGACCAAGCTGTTCGAGTACGCCGCGATGGGCAAGCCTGTCATCGCCTCGCGACTGCCGATGGTCGAACGGACCTTTCCGCCTGACGAGATCGCGACCTACGAGCCAGGCGACGCGGCCGATCTGGCGGCCGCGATCGTCCGGCTCGTCGACGATCCCGCTGAGCGGGCCGCCCGCGTCCGGCGCACGCTGGTGCGTGTCGCATCAACGGCCTGGGAGCACGAGGGCGCACGATACGTCGCGCTCGTCGAGGCGCTCGCGGCGCGCGGCCGCTGACGACTCCCGCCGCGGGTCCGGCGACCGCTCAGGTTCGGCGGATATGATCGGTGCTCTGGATGCGTCCGACATCACGATCATCCCGACCCCATTCGAGCGGGCCGGCACGGATCGCCTCCCGTGGCCGGGGCCGGTCACGAGTGGCAGCCTCCTATACTGTCCGCGTGATTTCAGGCAAGACGGTCTTCATCACCGGCGGCGCCGGGTTCATCGGTTCCACGCTGGCCGGGCGGCTCGCTGACGAGAACCAGGTCGTTCTGTTCGACAACCTCTCGCGCAACGCGCTCGACGACCAGTCCTTTCGCCACCACCCCAACCTTCGGCTCGTCGTAGGCGACATCCTCGATGCCCCGGCGGTAGCGGCGGCGATGGCCGGCGCCGATATCGTCGTCCACTGCGCCGCGATCGCCGGTATCGACACGGTCATCCGCAAACCGGTCACGACGATGCGGGTCAACCTCGTGGGCTCGGCGAACGTGCTCGAGGCGGCCGCGCGGCTCCCACGAGTCGATCGAGTCGTGTGCTTCTCGACGAGCGAGGTATTCGGGCAGCACGCCTTCCGATCGGCGGAGTCTGATGCGACCATCATAGGTGCCGTCGGTGAGGCCCGCTGGACCTACGCCGTGAGCAAGCTCGCTGAGGAGCACCTGGCGATCGCGTACTTCCAGGAGATGGATCTGCCGACGACGATCGTCCGGCCATTCAACGTCTACGGCCCCGGCCAGGTCGGCGAGGGTGCGCTCCGGACATTCATCATGCGGGCGATCCGCGACGAACCCCTCGAGATCCATGGCGATGGGACCCAGATCCGTGCTTGGTGCTTCATCGACGACCTCGTCGATGGGGTGCTCCTCGCGATGACGGCCCCGCGGGCGGTCGGTGAGTCGTTCAACATCGGCAACCAGCGCGCCGTCGTGACGATCTACGGTCTGGCCAATACCGTCGTCCGGGTCCTCGGCTCGCGGTCGACGATCACGTTCGCCCGCAAGGACTACGTCGACGTCGAGCTGCGCGTGCCGTCGGTCCGCAAGGCGTCGGAACTCCTCGGCTTCGATGCCAAGGTGGACCTCGAGGAAGGCATCCTGCGCACCGCCGAGCACTATCGGGCGCTCAACGGGTGATCCGCCTGACGATCCCGACGATCGAGGAGGACGATCTCGCCGCGGTCCGGGAGGCCCTCGCCTCCGGGTACCTCGTGCAGGGTCAACGCGTCGCTGCCTTCGAGGCGGAGATCGCGCGGCGGGCCGGCACGACGCAGGCCGTGGTCGTCAGCAGCGGGACGGCCGCGCTGCACGTAGCCCTACTGGCGCTCGGGATCGGTGCCGGCGATCGCGTCGCGCTGCCGGCGTATTCGTTCCAGGCGACCGCGAACATGATCGTGCAGGTCGGCGCCACACCGGTATTCGTTGACATCGAGTCGGAGTCGTTCGCGATCGATCCAGATCGACTCGAGAGCGCCGCCGGAGGGTCGCAGCGATTGGCTGCCGTGATGCCGGTCCATCCGTTCGGTCAACTGGCGGACATGGCGGGGATCGCGGCGGCAGCGCCGGGGGTTCCCGTGGTGGAGGACGGCGCAGCGGCGTTGGGAGCCTCCCAGGCTGGGCGTCCCGCCGGCAGCTTCGGGGTGATGGGCTGCTTCTCGTTCCATCCGCGCAAGGCGGTCACGACGGGCGAGGGTGGTGCCGTCGCGACGAATGACGCGTCGTTCGCCCGAACCATCCGCGCATTGCGGAACCATGGCCTCGACCCGGACGCCACCTCCCCGGACTTCATCCTGGCCGGCCTGAACTACCGGATGACGGATTTCCAGGCCGCCCTCGGGCTCACACAGTTGGCCAAGCTGGACCGGATCGTCGTGGCGCGAGCCGCCGCCGCCGCCAGATATGACCGGCTGCTGTCCGGGACACCCGTCCGGCCGCCCGTCGTCCGCCCCGGGAATCGCGCGGTCTACCAGTCCTACGTCACGCTCCTGCCAGCCGGGGTCGATCGCGATGACCTCATCGGGCGTCTGCGACGCGAAGGCGTCGAGACGCAGATCGGCACGTACCATATGCCGCTCACCACGTACTTCCGCGAGCGGTACGGCTACCGGCGGGGCGACTTCCCAGTGACCGACGCGGTGTTTGCCCGGACGCTCACGCTGCCCCTTCACCCGGCGATCACGGACGAGGAGCAGCGGACGGTCGTGGATCGCCTGCTCGCCGCGCTGTGAGCGACTCAGGACGACTCGCTCGCACGTCGCATGGGGATGGTCGATGGACACTCGCGAGCTTCGCGCGAATCGGGGACGGGTCGTTCCTCGAGGCGGACGTGCTCGTCTTCCATCCCGAGCGTGTCGAGATCGGCGCCGGCGTGTACGTCGGCCACGCCGCGATCCTCAAGGCGTACCACCTGAACCGCCTTGTGATCGGCGACGGGACGTGGATCGGTGAGCAGGCCTATCTCCACGCGGCGGGTGGGATCACGATCGGCCGGTCCGTGGGGATCGGCCCGGCGGTCCGGATCATCACCTCGAGCCACGCGGAGGAGGGCCTCGAACGCCCGATCCTCCACAGCCGCATCGACTTTGCGCCGGTGTTCATCCATGACGACGCCGACCTCGGTGTCGGGGCGATCGTCCTGCCCGGAGTGACGATCGGGCAGGGCGTCCAGATCGGGGCCGGGGCAGTCGTCGCCCGGAGCATCCCCGCCTATGCGATCGCAGCCGGCGTGCCCGCCCGCATCCTGCGCTACAGGCCCGGCGCGCCGACCCCACCCGACGCGAAGACCTGATGGACGACGTCACGATCGTCATCCCGACCCGTGAACGACCGGAGTATCTGCGTGCCTCGCTCCATTCGGTCCTCGCGAGCGCGGCCGAGGGCGCGCTCACCGGTGTGCGATCGCGCGTGCTCGTCGTGGACGACGCTTCGCCGACCGACTCGACCCGGCGGCTGGCTAGCGAGCTCGGCGTCGACTATCACCGGATCGAGGTCCACGACGGCCGGAATAACCCCGCGTCGGCTATCGCGCGGGGTGTCGCACTCGTCGAGAGTCGGTATTACTCGGTGTTCGGGGATGACGACATCATGCTCGCCAGGTTCATCCCGGCGCACGTGGAGGCGCTCGAGGCCGGCCATGATGTGTGTACCACGGCCTTCACGCACACAGACGCCCGCCTGCGGCCGACGCGCGACGTGGTGCTGCCCGAGGCGAACATCGGTGATCTGCTGGCCGGTCGGGTCACGATCAACGATGGCGCGATGACCCGCACTGAGGTCGTGCATGGCCTGACCTGGGACCCGGACCTGGAGCAGGTGATCTTTTACCCGATCTGGCTTGAGCTGCTCTATCGAGGCGCCCGGTTCATTCGCCTCACGGAACCGACCTTCCTGTATCGCCGCCACAGCGCGAACGTCTCGGACACGCTCGGCGAGCGGGATGCGTCCCAGCGGGACGTGGTGCAGGAGCGGTACCGACGGCTGGTGTTGGAGCGCGACGGGATGATCCCCCCGCCGACGCCGCGCGCACCGGCTGCCGGGCCCACGGTGCCGACACTGCCCGAGGCGCCTCGCCGCCCGTCGAAGGTGCGGCGCCTCGTGAGACGGATCAGGTCGGTGACGAGCCCGGATGGCCCAGCTCGATGACACCGGCCGAGCCATACGATCCCGGCGCGTATTGGGCGCGCCTTCATGAGGACGGCAGCCTGCGAGCCGTCGGTCAGTCCGGGTTGCCCGTGGAGCTCAACGTCTGGTTGTATCGGACCCTCCAACGCAACCTCCTGTCGTTCCTGCGTCGCCAGGGTTTGCTGTCTCCGCCCCCGGGACGCGTCTTCGAGGTCGGCGTGGGCACGGGCTACTGGACCCCGTTCTGGCATCATCTGGGAGCCGAGCGCGTCGACGGATGCGATCTGGCCGAGGAGGCGGTCGCGCGTCTCCGGGAACGCTTCCCCGATGCGACCTTCATCGTCGGTGATATCGCCGAGGAGGGCGTGGTTCCGGCCGACGGCGCGTACGATCTCGTGACCGTCCTCAACGTGCTGCTCCACATCATCGACGAAGACCGGTTCGCGGCGGCTGCGCGCCACGTCGCTGGCGCCGTTCGCCCCGGGGGCCACCTCCTCTTGGTGGAACCCGCCCTTCTCCTCGATGGATCCGTCCGCCCGCTCAAGCCGGGGGCGAGCTCGACCGCTCGTCCCCTCGCCCGCTACCGGGAAGCCCTCGAGGCGGCCGGCCTGGAATTCGTCACAGCCGAGGCCAGCACGACCGTGGCGAACAACCCCATCGAGCACGGGCTGCCCAGCATCGGTCGGTTCGTGTGGTCGTGGCGGACCGCCGTCCGCAACGCCAAGAAGGGCCCCCGTCGCGCCGCTCTCGTCGGGCGCATCCTGTCCCTTGCGGATCGACCGCTCATGCGCACGGGGGTGGCGCCGACGGGCAAGATCCTCCTGTTCCGTCGCCCGGACTGACCCGCCGTCAGGGGTAGAACGAGGCCGGCTCGGACGCGATGTCGTCGGAGTCAGTGCGGTAGTCGCGGACGGACAGACCCTTGTACTGCACCATCGTCGACCAATCGCAGACGTACCTCTGCCACTTGTCCGCCCACTGGCTGAAGACCGGGTTGCCGGTCCACTCGGCCAGCGACCGGAGACGAAGGATGTGCACGACGTGATAGACGTTCGTGTTCTTGCCTTCGATCTTCTTGATGAAGTTCGTGGGGTAGGCGATGAGATCGACCATATCCCACGGCAGCGGGACCTCGACCTCCGTGCGCCCGGCCGGGATTTGGACCGTCCGGACCGGCTGCCACGTCTCGCCGTTCTGCTCGCTCGTCAGGGGATCGTAGTGCCCGACATTGGCTGACAGGGTGACGTTCGTGGCCCGCGGCGTGTCGATCGCGAAACGAATGACATTCTCGACCGGGTAGGGCAGCCGGCTGAGCACGACGTTCAAGGACACCTTCGACTTCCGCGGGGAGAACCCGCCATCGACGGCGCTGGCCGTGGACGGGTTGACCCAATACTGCCAGCGGCTCGCCGTCCGCACCGGCACCGGGAAGATCTCCTCCTTGGGGATGTCCACCCGAAGGTCCGTGACCCGCACGCCGTCGAGGGATCCGTCGAATTCGAGGCGCAGACTCAACGGTCCCGTCAGGTTGTAGCGGCTGTTACGTAACTCCGGGTCGTCGTACAGCGGCAGGAGCTTGGCGACCGTAGCGGAGCTCCGGGCGAACAGGTCGCTGGCCTCGGCCGAACCCGTGAGATCGGCACAGTGGTGGATGGCGGCGAGGTTCGACAGCCAGCCGTTGAGGATCAGGTCGCGCGGGGAGGTCGGGACCTCCGCCAGGGCGACGCCATCCTCCCACGCGTAGTAGACACCCCCTTCCTCCCGTGGGATCAGCAGGCTGCGGAAGCTTTTCTCGCTCGCCACCCGGAGAGATTCGTCGCCCGTCGCCTGATACGCCCCGAACAGGATCTCCGCGTAGTACGCCTGGGTCAGCCCGGAGTAGTGCTTCTCCGGCTGACGCGAGATCTGCAGCTCCTCCGGGTACCAGAACACGAGCGCATCCTTGAGCGTCTCCATCCGGTCGATGGCAGCGTGGGCGACCTTCAGGATCGCGGCCCGAAGGTCCGGGCTGGGGTCCTGTCGGTACTGGCGGAGGTAGTCCGCGATGACGTAGCGGCCGTAGATGGGTTGCGCGACGACGGTTCCGCCATCGAGCTTCCACGGCCGAATCGGGCTCGAAGACGTGCCGGCGGTGATCGCCGCCCCCGACATCGGTAGCGCCCCGACCCGCCGGGACTTCGCGGTCGCGTCGACGACGACCCGGATCCGCGAGCTGTCCTGGGAACACGAGGCCGACCGGCTCGCGGCCCTGGTCGAGCAGCTGGCGCCCGACCGGCTATCCTCGTGACCATGGACCCTGACTCGAATGTGGCCGTCCTCGGCCTGGGCTATGTCGGCCTGCCCATGGCCCTCGCCTTCTCCGAGGCAGGCTTGACCGTCACCGGCGTGGACGCCAGCAGTCGTCGTGTCGCGGAGCTGCGCGCGGGCCGCTCCCCGATCGACGACATCGACGATGCGCGCCTCCAGCGCGGGCTCGCACGTGGGTTCCGGATCGTGACGCCCGACTCGGCCGGCCTGGCCGAAGCCGACGCGATCTTCGTGTGTGTCCCCACTCCGATCACCCGCTCCAAGGACCCCGACCTGAGTCTCGTCCTCAGCGCGGCCGCGACCATCCGCGAGCATCTGCGGGCGGGCCAGCTCGTGGTCCTCCAGTCGACGACCTTCCCAGGGACCACGGAGGGCCCATTCCGCGAAGAGCTGGAGCGCTCGGGGCTCGTCGCCGGCCGCGACTTCGACCTTGCATTCGCTCCGGAGCGGGTGAACCCGGGTGACCCGGCGAGCGCCACGAAGTCGGTCCCGCGGCTCGTCGGGGGCACGACGCCGGCTGCCACGGAGCGCGCCGCGACGCTCCTCCGCCACGTCAACGACCAGGTCGTCAGCCTCAGTTCGCCGGCCGCGGCCGAGCTCGCGAAGCTCCTGGAGAATATCTTCCGGAACGTGAACATCGCCCTGGTCAATCAGCTCGCGCTCCTGTGCGAGCGAATGGGCCTGGACGTCTGGGAAGTCATCGACGCGGCGGCCACGAAGCCGTTCGGGTTCATGCGCTTCACGCCCGGACCCGGCGTCGGCGGTCACTGCATCCCGGTGGACCCGTATTACCTGTCGTGGCGGGCGCGGGAATTCGACTTCGTCGACCGGTTCGTGGAGCTTGCCGGCGACATCAACCTGGCGATGCCGCGCCATGTCGTCGACCTCGTGGCTGAGGCCCTCAACGATCGGGGTCGCTCCCTCCGCGGCGCCCGGGTCGGAGTCCTCGGGGTGGCCTTCAAGCCCAACGTCCGCGATCCCCGCAACTCCCCGGCGGCGGATATCCTGGCCGGGCTCCGCGGCCGCGGCGCGGAGGTCGTCTTCCACGACCCGCACGTCGAAGCGTTCCACGACTCGGGTGGCGTCGCCGCGACGTCGGTCGCCCTCGACGAGCTCCTGGCGGGCTCGGACGTCGTGGTGGTCGTGACCCCGCACGCTGCGATCGACTGGAACGCCGTGTTCTCACGGGCCGACCTTGTCGTCGACACGTGCGACATCTCGCGCGGACTCGCGACCCGACCACGCCAGGTCCTGCGCCTCGGCGCGGGCTGGGCGACCCGCCCTTGAGAGCGGATCGAATCGAGGGTTAGGGTACGATACCGGGCGCCCCAGCCTCTCCCGGCGCCATGCCGGCCATGTGACAGGATCCATCCACCTTATGACCTTTCGAGCCAAACCCGTCGTCAAGCGCGACCACCGACCCGCCTGGGAAGGCAAGGACCGACGGAACTTCTTCCTCAATATCGGCTTCGGCCTCCTGGTCGCCATCGCCACCCTCATCCTGGCGGTCGCGGCGGGCGCCGCCTGGTACGGCGATCACCTCGCCCCGGTCGGCAGCGTCGACGGCCAGAACATCACGAAGGACGAGTTCAAGGAGCGCCTGACCCTGGAGGCCTGGCGCCTCGATCAGGCGGAAGGGCGGATCCGGACGGCCGTCGTCGCCGGCTATCTGACCGCGTCGCAGGCCGGCGTCCAGGGCCAGGTCATCGCCCAGCAGCGGCGGCAACTCGCGGCGATCACCCTGGAGCGGCTCATCGATGCCCGTCTCCAGGCCAAGTTGGCGACTCAGGAGGGCATCAGCGTCACGCCCGAGGACATCGATGCGCGCCTCGTCGTCGAGGCGACCACGCCGGAGTCCAGGCACGCCTGGGTCATCGAGATCAAGCCGGCCACGGACCTCGGCGCCATCGCCCCCACGGACCCGCAGAAGGCAGAGGCCAGGGCCAAGGCCGAGACCGCGCTCAAGGAGATCAGCGGCGGCAAGTCCTGGGAGGACGTCGCCAAGACCGTTTCGACCGACGCCTCCAGCGCTGCGCAGGCGGGTGACCTGGGCTGGATCCAGGCCGACGACAGCCAGGCCGACGAGCCGTACCTGAAGGCGATCTTCGCCGCTCCGGTCAACGCGCCGACCGCGGTCGTCGAAGGCGTCGATGGCATCTACCGGATCGGCCGAGTGACCGATATCGCCTCGTCGACGGTCGACGCCGACTACCAGGTCAAGCTCCAGAACGACGGCCAGGACCTGGCCAAGTACCGCGTCATGGTCCAGGCCGACGTCGTCCATCAGAAGCTCCAGGACAAGATCGTCGCGGACGTCACCAAGCCCGGTCCGCAGCGCAAGGTGTCGGAGATCTACATCAAGGACAACAGCGAGCCGCTGGGGCCTGACGCGGTCAAGGTCCGCCACATCCTCTACTCGCCGAAGGATGATGAGGCCAACGCTGCCAACCTCCCGGCCGACGACCCCAGCTGGGCCCTCGCCGAGGCGGCCGCCTCGGCGACCTATCAGAAGCTGCAGTCGCAGCCGGAGTTGTTCGACTCGATCGCCCGGGCCGAAAGCGACGAGGGCAGCGCCCGTGGCGCCACGGGGACCGGCGGCAAGCTCCCGTACTTCGACAAGAACAGCGGCATCGATGAGGCGTTCAAGTCGGCCATCCTGACCGATGGTGTCGGGCCCGGCTCGCTCTTGACGCCAGTCAAGTCGGCCTTCGGCTGGCACGTCATCCAGGTCATGTACAAGCCGACCGATCTCGATCACCTGAAGGCGCTCAAAGTCAAGGCCGATGCCGGGGCCGACTTCGCAGTGCTCGCTCGCGACAACTCGGAGGCCCCCACGGCCGGTCAGGGTGGCGACCTGGGCTGGATCGCCAACGGCCAGCTCGATGAGCGGCTGACGGCCGGTATCTTCGGTGCGACCGTCGGCAAGACATCCGAGGTCCTCGTCCTCCAGAACGCCGGGGTCTACATGGTCAAGGTCTTCGCCGAGGAGACCCGGACGCCCGAGGGCCGCCAGCTCGCGGAGCTTCGCTCGACCGCGTTCTCCAGCTGGTACGACCTGAAGAAGGTATCGGCCAGCATCACCCGCGACCAGTCGATCACCGGCGGCGGCTAAGCAGGGAGGTGCCGGGTGCTCGACGCGCTCGTCGCGGAGGCGCGGCTCCGCTGGGGTCTCGACCCCGCCCAGGGCTTCCAGGTGTTCGCCAGTGAGCGCCTGGTCGCCGCGCCCATCGAGCCGTCGCGCCCGCTCCTCGTGGTCCCGCTGGCCAAGCTGCGGGCCGGCTTGCCAGACGATGAGGCCGTGGCGCCCCTGCCCGGCCGGGCAGGGCCGTCCGGGCGCGAACCGCTGACCCTGCTTCGCCGACTCTACCCGGCCGACCACCCCATCGGACGGTTCGGTGCCGCCGATGGGACGACCGTCGCGTCACTGCATGCGGCCGACCTAGGATCGGCGTTGTATTTCGTGCCGCTGGCACCGGAGCTGGCGGTCGGGGGGCCGTGGGCGATGCCCTGGATCTCGGACCGGCTGCGCCAGAACGAAGGCTGTCCGTGGGACCGCGAGCAGACGCACACGTCGCTGCGCAAGCACCTGCTGGAGGAGGCCTACGAGGTCTACGACGCGCTCGAGGGCGGCGCCACGCCGGAGCTCGCCGGCGAGCTGGGCGACCTGTGGCTCCAAGTCGTCCTCCACGCCCAGCTGGCGGCCGAAGCCGGCATCTTCGACCTCGCCGACGTGCAGGCCGCCATCGCCTCGAAGATCGTGCGACGCCACCCGCATGTCTTCGGCGATGCCGTCGTCGCCACCGCCTCGGACGTCAACCGCCAATGGGAGCGGATCAAGGCCGACGAGCGGGCGGCTGCCGCGGCCATGAACGCCGATGACGAAGCGGGAGCCCCGCCAGCGGCCAAGAGCGCGCTCGACGGTATCAGTCCATCGATGCCCGCCCTCGCCGCCAGCCAGGAGATGCAGGAACGAGCGGCTAACCTGGGCTATGACTGGCCGTCCATCCATGGCGTGCTGGACAAGGTCGTGGAGGAGGCCGAGGAGCTGCGCAAGGCCGCCAGCGATGCCGAGCGGGCCGAGGAATTCGGCGACCTGCTGTTCGTCCTCGTCAACGTCGCCCGCCGCCGCGGGATCGAGGCCGAAGCCGCGGTCCGGGCCGCCAATGCCAAGTTCCGACGACGGTTCGCCAGTGTCGAGCGCGGTGCCGCGGCACAGGGTGTCGCCCTGCGCGACCTGGACTTCACCGCGCTGGATGCCCTGTGGGATGCCGCCAAGGCTGAGGAGAAGACACCATGACCATCGGCAACCGGCCGACCAACGTCCGTGCCGATGGGCGCGGACCGACGGACCTGCGCCCCATCAGTTTCCAGCTCGGTGTCCAGAAATGGGCCGAAGGGTCGTGCCGGGTCCGGTTCGGCGATACGGAGGTCCTGTGCGCCGCGACGATCGTCGATCGTGTCCCGCCGCATCTGCGCGGCAAGGGCACAGGCTGGGTGACCGCCGAATACTCGATGCTGCCGCGGGCGACCGCGGAGCGGACCGACCGCGAGTCGGTCAGGGGCAAGATCGGCGGGCGGACCCATGAGATCCAGCGGCTCATCGGGCGCTCGCTGCGCGGCGTGGTCGACCTGACCAGGCTGGGCGAACGGACCATCACCGTGGACTGCGACGTCCTCCAGGCCGATGGCGGCACGCGCACCGCATCGATCACGGGTGGCTATGTGGCCCTGGCCGCGGCGCTCATCACCTACGGGCTGGAGCGCCACCTGGTGGCCAAGGTCGCCGCGGTCTCGGTCGGCCTCGTCGACGGGCTGGCGCTACTGGACCTCGACTACCCTGAGGACTCGCGGGCGGATGTCGACTTCAACGTGGTCGGCACGGACGCCGGCGCGTACATGGAGCTGCAGGGGACCGCCGAGGGTCGGCCGTTCGACCGGGTCGCCGCCAACGGCCTGCTGGACCTCGCCGATGGCGGCCTGACGCAGCTGTTCGAGGCGCAGGCGGCGGCCCTGGCCACCGTCCGGCGGTGACCGACCGGCGCCTCCTGGTCGCGACACGCTCCGCCCACAAGCTGCGCGAACTACGCGAGCTGCTGGACCTGGGTCGCACGAAGCTCGTATCGCTCGACGACCTCGGGATCGAGGGCGACCCGATCGAGGACGGCGAGACCTTCGAGACGAACGCCTCCATCAAGGCCCGGTTCGGGCTGTATGCCAGCGGACTGCCGACGCTGGCCGACGACTCGGGCCTGGAGGTGGATGCGCTGGGCGGCGGCCCGGGCGTGCGCACCCGGCGGTACGCCGGCGAGGACGCGACCGATGCCGCGAACAATGCAAAGCTGCTCGAGGTGCTGCGCGGTCTCACCCGCGAGCAGCGCGGCGCCCGCTATGTGTGCGTGCTGGCGTTGGCCCTGCCCGATGCGACCGGCCCGCGGGGCGGCATTCGGCTCATCACCGCCCGGGGGACGTGCCGGGGCCGGATCGCAACGGAACCGCACGGGACCGGCGGCTTCGGCTACGACCCCATCTTCGAGCCGGTATCGGAGCCGCCGGGCGGACGGACGCTCGGCCTGTGGACCTCTGCCGAGAAGCACGCCATCTCGCATCGCGCCCGGGCGGCCCGCCGAATGGCCCCCCGCCTGGCCGAGCTCGCGTTCTGACCTGATCGTCAGTTTCGCTCCAGCTGACCGGTCGATCGCCCCGGTGCCGCGGTCGGAGTCGCCGTCGGGACCTTGGTCGGGACCTTGGTCGGCTTGGCTGCAGCCTGCTCGTGATCATCAGGCGCCTGCGCTTGATATATCGGTCAGGCGTGTTGCTCGTATCATCGGAACCGTGATCCATCACGATGGCTGGCGCCTTGATGGCGATGATCCTGGGTACCGCAGGCCGCAGTGAGATCCATCCCCCCATCCAGGGACCGGTCCATCATCCGCAGGCCAGACCGGCCGCCGCCCGCGCCCAACGAGCCGATCGTTGCCGAGCTGTTCAGCATCGAGCGCCTGGAGCAGCACGGCGAGTCGCTGGCAGCCGCCCAGTCGCTCACTCGCGAACCGCGCGCCGGGCGCGCCATCAGCCCTCGTGTCGCCGAGAACGGCCGAGCG
The DNA here is from genome assembly GCA_038915165.1 of Candidatus Limnocylindrales bacterium. Lineage (GTDB taxonomy): Bacteria > Chloroflexota > Limnocylindria > Limnocylindrales > CSP1-4 > SPCO01. The sequence goes on along the minus strand of JBCLDE010000020.1, from coordinate 7,954 downwards.
TTGCTCCAGGCATATCGCGTTCTGGCCCGGGCGATCAAGGACGAACGATCGATCACACCGGCCGCGGAATGGCTCGTTGACAACTTCCATATCGTCGATGAGCAGCTGCGCGAGATCCGTGACGATCTGCCCGCTGACTACTATCGCGAGCTGCCCAAGCTCGCCGATGGGCATCTCGAGGGATACCCGCGAGTCCTCGACGTGGCTTGGGCATACGTCGCGCACACGGACAGCCGCTTCGATCCCGAGAGCCTGCGTCGCCTCGTGGCGGCCTTCCAGCGCGTGCAGCCGCTGACGATCGGCGAGCTCTGGGCGATCGCGATCAGCCTGCGGATCCTCCTGGTCGAGAACCTGCGCCGCGTGGCGGAGGAGATCGTGCGCAGTCGAGCCGCCCGATATCGGGCCGACGAGATCGCCGACAGCCTGCTGGGCCTTGGCAAGGAGAGCGCGGAGTCTGCGGCTGCATCCCTGCGCCGGCTCTCGCGCGGCGCCCTGCCGAGCGCCGCCCGTGTCCAGCTCTTCCAGCGGCTTCGCGATCAGGACCCGGCCGTCACGCCCGCTCTTGGCTGGCTCGAGGAGGTCCTCGCGGGGCAGGGCACGACCGCGGAGGAGACCGTGCGCCTGGAGCACCAGCGGCAGGCGGCGATGAACGTGACCGTCCGAAACGTCATCACGAGCATGCGCCTCATCTCCTGGTTTGACTGGGCAGAATTCGTCGAGAGCGTCAGCCTGGTCGACCACGTCCTCCGTTCCGATGGTGCGTTCGGCGAGATGGACTTCACGACGCGCGATCGCTATCGGCACGCCGTCGAAGAGCTTGCCCGGGGTTCTGGTCGGACGGAGGTCGAGGTGGCGCAGGGCGCCGTGGAGATGGCCCGGGGCGCCCATGCGGCACTCGGTGGCTCCACCCCGACCGCCGCGCAGCGCGATCCCGGCTACTTCCTGGTCTCTGACGGTCGACCCGAGTTCGAACGTGCGCTCGGCGTTCGGCTGCCCCTGGCGACCCGCCTCCGCCGGGCCTATCTCGCGGGCGCGACGCCGGGCTACCTGGGCAGCCTGGGCGTCGTCACGGCGGTCATCATCGCCGTGCCGTTGCTCGTATCGCTGGGCGACGTCAGCGCGGGACTCGGTCTCCTCGTGGTCGCGCTGCTGGCGCTCGCGCCGGCGTCGGATCTGGCCATGGCCCTGGTCAACCACGCGGTCACCAACCTGCTGGGTCCGAGATCGCTGCCGCGCCTCGAGCTGGCCGATGGCGTGCCGCCCGGCATGCGGACGCTCGTCGTCGTGCCCACCCTGCTGGCCAACGAAGCGGACGTGCAGGGGCAGATCGGCCGGTTGGAGATCCACTACCTTGCGAACCCCGACGGCGATCTTCGGTTCGCCCTGCTCTCCGATTGGCTGGACGCCGCGGCCGAGAATCTGCCGGGCGACGACGCGCTGCTTGCGACGGCAACCGCCGGGATCGAGCGTCTCAACGCTCGCCACGGCGAGGCTCCCGGCGGGGGCGCCCGCTTCCTGCTCTTCCACCGGAAGCGCCGCTGGAACGAGGCCGAGGGGTCGTGGATGGGCTGGGAGCGCAAGCGGGGCAAGTTGCACGAACTCAATGCCCTCCTGCGCGGGTCGTCCTCGACTGACATCCTGAACAACGGCCGCAGCGAGTCGATCCCGCCGGAGGATGTCCGGTATGTGATCACCCTCGATGCCGACACCCGTCTGCCTAGGGACGTCGTTGCGCGCCTGGTCGGCACGATCGCCCACCCGCTCAATCGGGCGTCCTTCGACGCCTCTGCCGGCAGGGTCGTCCACGGCTACGGAGTTCTGCAGCCACGGATCACATCGACCTTGCCGGGCGAGCGGGAGGCGTCGGTCTATCAGCGAATCTTCTCCGGCGCCGCCGGGATCGATCCCTACGCTTCAGCCGTTTCCGACGTCTACCAGGACCTCTTCCGCGAGGGCAGCTACACCGGCAAGGGGATCTACGATCTGCACGTATTCGACCAGGCCATGACGGATCTGGTCCCGGAGAACGCGCTCCTGAGCCACGACTTGTTCGAAGGCATCTTCGCCCGTGCGGGGCTGGTCACCGATGTGGAACTGTTCGACGAATTTCCGTCGCACTACCTGGTGGCCGCGGCCCGCCAACACCGATGGGCGCGCGGGGATTGGCAACTGCTGCCGTGGATCCTCGGCCGCGCGCGCGATGCCACGGGCCGCCGAAGGCGGAGCTCGATTCCCAGTGTCGGGCGCTGGAAGATGGTCGACAACCTGCGCCGGACCCTGTCGGCCCCACTGGCGCTGGCCAGCCTGGCCATGGCCTGGACCCTGCCCTACGTCTCAGCCCCGCTGTGGACCGGATTCGTCATCGCCTCGACGGTCATCCCCGCCGCGCTGCCCGTCGTGACGGGGTTGTTGCCACGTCGGCGGGGCATCTCCAAGCGGAGTCACCTGCAAGCCGTCGCGGCGGACTTTCGCCTCGCGGTCGCCCACGTCGGCCTCGGCTGGACATTCCTCGCTCACCAGGCGTGGCTGATGGGCGATGCGATCCTGCGAGCGGTCACCCGCCTGTACGTCACGCGACGGAAGCTCCTCGAATGGACGACGGCCGCGCAGGCCAAGGCAGAGGTCGATCTGAGCCTGGCGGGCTTCTACCGCCAGATGGTCGGCGGCGTCGGGCTCGCCGTGGCGATCATGATCCTCGTCCTCATCCTGAAGCCGTCGGCGGCCGTGATCGGTGGGCCATTCGTCGCCCTGTGGCTGCTCTCACCGCTCGTCGCCCGATGGGTCAGTCGGCCACCCCGGGAGCCAGCCGGACGACAGCTGTCAGCCGATGATACCGGGGCGTTGCGACTGATCGGTCGCCGGACCTGGCGGTTCTTCGAGACCTTCGTCGGGCCAGAGGACCACGCGCTGCCACCCGACAACTTCCAGGATGATCCGAAACCGGTCATCGCCCATCGGACCTCGCCAACGAACATCGGGATGTATCTGCTGGCGACCGTGACCGCCCGCGATCTCGGGTGGATCGGGACGCTGGAAATGGTCGAGCGGCTGGAAGCGACGCTCGCCACGGTCCGGGGCCTCGCGCGGTTCCGTGGGCACCTCTACAACTGGTACGACACGCGCACGCTGCAGCCCCTCGAGCCGGCCTACGTGTCGTCAGTCGACAGTGGCAACCTGGCCGGCCATCTGCTGACCATGGCCAACGCCTGCCGGGACATGATCGACCAGCCGCTCCCGATCGAGGCTGCCCTGGCTGGCATCGGCGATGCGATCGAGTTGACCCGCCAGGCCGCCGGCGCGATCGCCGATGACCGACGGACTCAGATGCTCACGCGTGAGCACATCGAGGACGCCCTCGAGACGCCCGGTCACTGGGCTGGAGCCGTGCCAACGACGCCCGAGGAGTGGAGGACGCGACTCGGGGAGCTCGCGGCCCATGCGCACACCCTGTCCGACGTCGTGACGGCGCTCACGGCCGAGCGCGGAGAGGGCACCGACAGCGAGCTCGTCACCTGGGCCGAGGCGACGCGCCTTGCCGTCGACAGCCACGCCCGAGACCTGGCATGCCTGCCGACGCCGGCGGGGACGGCCTTCTCCACGATCGGCGACGCGTTCGATACGCAGGCCGACGATCCCGATCACGGAGGGGCGGGTCCCGCGACGCTCGACCGACGCCTCCGGGCGATCGCCGATCAGGCCCAACAGCTTTTCCGCGAGATGGAATTCGGCTTCCTCTTCGACCCGACCCGCAAGCTCCTGTCGATCGGCTATCGAGTCACCGACGGCACGCTGGACCCGAGCTGCTATGACCTGCTGGCCTCTGAGGCCCGTCTGGCCAGCTTCCTGGCCATCGCCAGGGGCGATGTCGGCGCGGAGCACTGGTTCCGCCTCGGGCGGGCGTTGACGCCGGTGGGACGTGGCTCGGCCCTGATCTCGTGGTCGGGTTCGATGTTCGAGTACCTGATGCCTGCGCTGGTGATGCGTGCGCACCCCCTGAGCCTGATGGATCAGACGTATCGGCTGGTCGTGGCGCGACAGATGAGGTACGCGGCCAAGCGCAACGTGCCCTGGGGCATCTCCGAATCCGGGTTCAATGCGCGCGACCTCGACCAGACCTACCAATATTCGAGCTTCGGTGTGCCTGGCCTCGGCCTCAAGCGCGGACTGGCCGAGGATCTCGTCGTGGCCCCGTACGCGACTGGCCTCGGTGCGCTGATCGAGCCCAAGGCCGCGGTGCTCAACTTCGCGCGCTTGAGCAAGGCCGGGGCGTCCGGCAGATTCGGCTTTCGGGAGGCCATCGATTACACCCCTCGGCGCCTCCCGGATGGGGCGTCGTCGGCCATCGTCAACAGCTACATGGCGCACCACCAGGGCATGCTGCTGGTCGCGCTCGGCAACGTCCTGAACGGATCGGCGATGGTGGAGCGCTTCCACGGCGATCCCATCATCCAGGCCACCGAGCTCCTGCTCCAGGAGCGGATGCCGCGCGATGTGCTGGTCGCCCGGCCGCGCGCCGAAGAGGTCCAGAGCCCGGCCGACGTTCGCGACCTCGTGCCGCCGGTCATTCGACGCTTTACCTCGCCCCATGACGCGATCCCGCGAACCCACCTGCTGTCGAACGGGCGCTACGCGGTCATGATCACGGCCGCGGGATCCGGATACAGCCGCTGGGGAGATGTGGCCGTGACCCGCTGGCGCGAGGACGTGACTCGCGACTCGTGGGGGAGCTACCTCTTCCTGCGCGACCGACACACGGGGGCAGTCTGGTCAGCCGGTCATCAGCCGAGCGGGCAGGAGGCCGACACCTATGAGGTCGACTACGCGGAGGACCACGCCGAGTTCTTCCGTCGCGATGGCTCCATCGCGACTCGGCTGACGATCGTCGTGTCGACCGAGCACGACGCGGAGATCCGCCGCGTGTCACTGACCAATCTTGGTTCCCAGACTCGCGAGATCGAGCTGACGTCCTACGCTGAGGTCGTGCTGGCGCCGCAGGCCGCCGATGTCGCCCACCAGGCGTTCCAGAATCTCTTCGTCCAGACCGAGTTCGTTCCGGAGGCCAGCGCGCTGCTGGCTACCCGCCGTCCGAGATCGGCAGGCGAGCGGCAGGTCTGGGCGGCTCATGTGGCCGCGATCGAGGACCAGGTCCCGGGGGTCATCCAGTACGAGACAGACCGCGCCCGGTTCCTGGGCCGCGGCCGGACGGTCCGCTCTCCCGCCGCGGTGATCGATGGGCGGCCCCTGTCCAACACGGTCGGCCCGGTCCTGGATCCGATCTTCAGCATCCGCCTGCGGGTCAAGCTCGCGCCCGGCGCGACCGCCCGTGCGATCTTCTCGACCGTCGTCGCCGAGTCGCGCGAGGAGGTGCTGGACCTGGCGGACAAGTACCGCGAGTCGGCGACATTCGAACGCGCTGCGACCCTCGCCTGGACGCAGGCCCAGGTGCAGCTCCATCACCTGGGCATCGAGCAAGACGAGGCGCACCTCTTCCAGCGCCTGGCGAACCGGATCCTGTACTCGGATCCGTCACTTCGGCCGGCTTCTGGGCTCCTCGCCCAGAACGAGCGTGGAGCGTCCGGCCTGTGGGCCCATGGCATCTCGGGTGACCTCCCGATCGTTTTGATTCGGATCGACGAGGCCGAGGACCTCGACATCGTCCGGCAGCTGCTCAGGGCGCACGAATACTGGCGCCTGAAGCTGCTCGACGTGGACCTGGTCATCGTCAACGAGCACGCTGCAACGTACGCTCAGGACCTTCAGGACGCGCTCGAGACGGTCGTCCGCACCAGCCAGTCCATCCTGGTCCACGAAGCGCATGAAGCCCATGGAGGCGTCCATGTCCTGCGTGGAGATCGGCTCCGGCCGGAGGACCGGACGCTCCTCCAGGCGGCCGCTCGAGTGGTCCTGCTGAGTCGGCGCGGAAGCCTCGCCGATCAGGTCATCCGACTCGAGCGCCCGGATCGGATCGTCCCATCCGCGCCGGCACCGCCCCCCGCGCCCCCTCCAGCCAGGACAGCACCGGCAGAACCCCGCCCGAAGCTGGAGTTCTTCAACGGCCTGGGTGGATTTGCCGACGACGGACGCGAATACGTCGTCGTCCTGGGCCCGGGCCAGTCCACGCCCGCTCCCTGGCTCAACGTCATCGCCAATCCGTCATTCGGATTCCAGGTCTCGGAGTCGGGGTCCGGCTACACCTGGTCGGAGAACAGCCGCGAGAACCAGCTCACGCCGTGGTCGAACGACGCGGTGTCGGACCCGATGAGCGAGGCGATCTACGTACGGGACGACGATACGGGCGAGCTGTGGGGTCCGACGGCCTTGCCCATACGGTCGGAGGGATCCACCTACATCGCCCGGCACGGTCCCGGGTACAGCCGCTTCGAGCATCGGTACGACGGGATCGGGCTCGATCTCGTGCAGTTCGTCGCGCTCGACGACCGACTGAAGATCGGTGTGCTGAGGATCGAGAACCGCTCGGGCCGTCGCCGGAACCTGTCCGTGACGGCTTATGCGGCGTGGGTCCTGGGCACATCTCGCGGAGCTGCCGCTCCCCAGATCGTGACCGACCTCGAGACCGAGACCGGGGCGCTCCTGGCGCGCAACCCATGGAACCCGGATTTCGGTGGCCGGGTCGCGTTCCTGGACCTGGGCGGGCGCCAGACAGCATGGACCTGCGATCGAACGGAGTTCCTCGGCCGCAACGGAGCCGCGAACCGGCCGGCCGCCCTGAAACTGGGACATCGCCTCCAGGAATCGGTCGGCGCGGGCCTGGACCCGTGTGCCGCGCTGCAGACGAGCTTCGAACTGCCGGACGGCGCTCGAACCGAGGTCCTCGTGCTGCTGGGCGAGGCGGACACCCCGGCGTCCGCTGCCGAGCTGGTCCGACGGGGGCGCTCGCTCGATCACGAGGCCACGCTGCGCGACGTGGCGACGTACTGGGATGAGACGCTGGGCACGATCAAGGTGCGAACGCCCGATCGATCCATGGATATCCTGCTCAACAGTTGGCTGCTCTACCAGACCCTCGCCTGCCGCCTGTGGGCTCGGGCGGCCTTCTACCAGGCCGGCGGCGCGTACGGCTTCCGCGATCAGCTCCAGGATGTCATCGCCTTGACCACCTCGAAGCCGGGACTGGCACGGGAACACCTCCTGCGCGCCGCGGCGCACCAATTCCCGGCTGGGGACGTGCAGCACTGGTGGCACCCTCCGACCGGGCGCGGTGTACGAACGCGGATCTCCGACGACCGCCTCTGGTTGCCGTATGCGGTCGATCGCTATATCGCTGCCACCGGCGACTCCGGGATCCTTGACGAGATGGTCCCCTTCATCGATGGACCGGATCTGAACGTCGGCCAGGACGACGCGTACTTCCAGCCTGGACGCAGCGGGGAGTCGGCATCGCTCTACGAGCATTGCGCCCGCGCGATCGAATGCAGCCTGGCCGTTGGCGCTCACGGGTTGCCGCTGATCGGGTCCGGCGATTGGAACGACGGCATGAACCGGGTCGGCCATGAAGGTCGCGGCGAAAGCGTCTGGCTCGGCTGGTTCCTGCACGTCGTCCTGTCCGCCGTGGCTCCCATCGCCGACGCTCGCGGTGAACGCTCGCGCGCCGAGACGTGGCGGGCGCAGATGAAAGGGCTCCGACGGGCGCTCGAACGTCACGGCTGGGATGGCGACTGGTACCGGCGCGCGTTCTTCGACGACGGGACGCCCCTTGGGTCGGCGATCAATGCCGAATGCCGGATCGATTCGATCGCTCAGTCATGGAGCGTCCTGTCGGGCGCCGCCAATCCTCCCCACGCGGAGCGCGCGATGGCAGCCGTCGAGGAGTACCTCGTCCGTCCCGGCGACGGCCTCGTCCTGCTGTTCACGCCGCCGTTCGCGCATAGCGATGTCGATCCCGGGTACATCAAGGGGTATCTGCCGGGCGTTCGGGAGAACGGCGGCCAATACA
>JBCLDE010000019.1:0-36162 GCA_038915165.1 Candidatus Limnocylindrales bacterium | reverse complement strand
ATCTCGGCGAAGTTGACCTGAGAGGCGACCGGGTCATGGCCGGCGGCAACCAACGCCTCGATCTGGTCCGGGTAGTTGACGATGGTCTCCTTCTCGCCCATCGAGCCAATCATCTGCACGACCGTCTTTGGGCTGGGCTTCATTACTCGTTGCAGCAGCTCCACGACCTTCGGTATGGCCATCACTCGCAGCGGCGGCGGGATGCGGGTGTCCGGCAGCAGCGGCGCCGCGCCGAGCAGAACCAGCCGACGGACGCGATTGGGGTGTGCCATCGCGTACCACAACGCCCACACCCCACCCATCGAGTTGCCCAGAAGCGCGGTCACGTCCAATCCCAGGGCGTCAAGCAGGCTGTCCAGCCACTCGATCACGGCGTCGCGGTAGCGATCGCGAGGCAGATCGATCGGATCGCTCAACCCGTACCCTGGCCGGTCCACGGCGATCGCCCGCACACCGTCGAGACGTTCCAGCAATGGCAGAAACTGGAGCGCTGAGAGGCCGCTCCCATGGAGGAGCACCAGCGGGGGCCCGTCGCCCCCTTCGATGACGTGGACCTGCCGACCGGAACCCACCTCGATGTGCCGACCCTGTGCCCGCGAACCGTCGAGCACCCGCTCGTGGATCGCTACGACCTCATCCGGATGCGTGATCTGAGTCATGGCTTCCTTCCTCGCCCAAAGGCTCGTTCGTTCTCTGTTCCTATTGCCCGCAGCGCCTCGGCCGTGGCGGGTCTGCAACTCCTCGTCCCGCTGCCGTGCCGATGGCCTCTGTGGCAGCGGCCACGACTTCGTGCCGAAGACGATGTTTAGCTCGGTCTGGGAACTCACCCCGAAGTGACCAGGAGTCGACGCTCGACGGCATCGGCCGCGGCGGCAGGACCACCGGCAGCCGCGAAGGCCGAGGCGATCCGTCGGGCTCCATCCCTGCACGCCATCGCCTCGCGAACCTTGTCGCGCAGACGCTCTGGTGTCAGGCGTTTCGCCGGCAGCCGGGTCCCGGCTCCGGCAACCTCCACCCGGCGGGCGACCTCGAGCTGATCGCGCCCGAACGGCACCGCGCAGACGGGCACGCCTCTGGCCAGTGCCTTCTGGGTGGCGCCCATCCCGCCGTGTGTGACCGCACAGACCGCGCGGTCGAGCACAGGTCCATGCGAGATGAAGCGCTCGAGCCGAGCGTTCGCGGGCACCCGGAACGCGGCCGGGTCGCCGGCCGGCAGGGTGGCCACGACGAAGACGGGTTCGTCCTGCAGCCCATCGAGCGCAGCCTGGATCAGCCGCCCGTCGCCCTGGAACTCTGACGAGGTCGTGACGAGCACGATCGGCTGGTCGATCTCGGCCAGCCATGCGGGCGCTTCGGGTTCGGGATCCCACTCGCACGGGCCGACCATCACCACGCTGTCCGGCCAGTCGCTCCGGGGGTACTCGAACGGTTCCGCCGTCAGGTAGAGCAGGAGCGGCGGGCGGCGGTACATTGCGTCTACGCCCTTGAACGGATCGAGACCAAGCTCCGCCCGGACGCCATTCAACTTCGGGAGCAGCATCCGCTCGAGCATCCCGATGAAGAGGGGCCGGGCGATCCGATCGCGGAGGCGACCCAGGGGCCCGCGGGCGGGCGGGAACCCGGGGCCGTAGGCCGGCGCATCACGCGAGCTGAGCGGCATCGGGAAGGGGCAGAACGTAGCCCACCGGCCGCCCCACGCCTCCGCGGTCGCCATGCCACCCCAGCTGTTGATGTCAACGATGACGAGGTCCGGTCGTTCGTCGGCGATCGCCTGGCGGAGGTCGGGCGCATCGTGTTGGGCCCGGGCGACGAAGGTCGCGACCACGAGCCTCAGCGCAGCTCGGGGGTTCGAGCCCTTCCAGTCGTCGTGGTCAATGGCTTCGATGCGTTCGCTGATCGGAGCGGCCTCGAATCCCAGGCCGCGCATGAGCGGCACCTCCGACGCGAGCGTTCGCAGCGCGATGTCGTGACCGCGTCGGCGCAGCTCGACGAGGATCGGAGTCAGGGGGAACAGGTGGCCTCGGGCCGGCGAGGTGTAGGCCAAGATGCGCGCCATCACGATACCTCCAGTAGGGGTCGGAGCAACTCGAGCAATGCCACTTCGGTTTCGCGTCGGCTGAGCCCCGCATCGCGGCGGAGGAGCTTCCAGGTGTAGACGTCGCAGACGGCGACGAGCTGGGCGACACGTCGATCGCGCCGCGCAACGGTGAGACCGGCGAGGGCGGATGCGAACACTAGCTCGCACCAGTCGCGATGGGCGCGCCGGCCGCCATCGGCAACCTGTCGCAGCGCCGGTACGCGCGTCTCCTCGGCGAGCATCCGAAGGACGCGATCGCCCATCGCCTCGTAGTGCGTGACGAGCTGGGCGACCGCGCCGGCGGCGTCCGTCACCGCCTCCGGATCACGCTCCCGGCGCACGCGTTCCGACTCCCGCTCGACGGCGGCGGCGAGGAGCCCTTGCTTACCGCCGAACCGGCGGATCACGGTCTGCACGGAGACGCCGGCACGACGAGCGACGTCGTCGAGCGAGATCTGGTCGCTCGGCCGCTCCCAGAACGCCTCGACTGCCGCATCGAGGATCCGCTCGCCGGTCGCAACGACATTCGCCGCGCGGGCGACCATGCGGTACGGACCACGTGACGTCGTGTTCATGTTAGCAAGACTAACAGGAAGTTCCGACACGTCAAGCCCGCCAAGTCGCGGCCAGCTGGCTGCCGCGGCGGATCATCAGGGGATGGGCGGTCGCCCATCCCCTCGCTCCCCACGGTTTGCGTCGCCTCGTGCCCTCGTTCGCACGCCCGGCCGCGTCGCCCGCGACGGTGGCCCAGATCGGCGGGCCGTCGGATCTCGACAGCCCAGTGACGGACCCGTGGGGGTCGAAAACCCCGATTCGCGATCGGACATCCCCGATTCGCGATCGGACATCCCCGGTACGATCGGCCGATGTTGTCCCTCCTCTACCTCGTCGTCCGCGCCCTCGTCCGTCTCCTCGCCAGCGGTGGCCAACGTGGCCGAGACAACGGATCAAAGGATCTTGAGATCCTCGTTCTCCGGCATCAGCTCCGGGTGCTGCAACGGAAGTCAGGCCGGCGACCGTCCTCCGGTGGCATCGCGAGCTCGTGAGGAGGAAGTGGACGTACCGCAGGACCGGTCGCCCGGGGCCGCCGATCGATGCCGAGATCCCGTGAGCTCATCCTCCGGCTCGCCTGGGAGAACCACCGCTGGGGTTGCGTCCGGATCGGAGGCGAGCTCCGCAAGCTCGGGATCCGCGTGTGGCGGCGACGACGGTCCGGTCCGCCTCGGGGCGGGACCCGCTCACGCGGTCCGGAGCGCGGCTCGGATCCCCGGTCAGCCCTCAAGATGTTCGCCTGCGGGACCTGCTGGGCGGGCTCATCCACGAGTACCACGGACGCGCTGCGTGATCGAATCTGGGTTTTCGACCCCCACGGGCCCCGCCACCGCACCCTGAGCCGACCGGCATCGACTATCTCGGGCTGGTCGAGGCCCAGCACGACGCCGAGCTCTTCGGGCGGATCGCCTACCGCGACCTCGACACGACCACCGAGGACGAGCCGGCATGAGCGGCCGCGCGCCGTGGGTCGGCCACTTCGGCTTCACCGGCACCCCGTTCAGCAAGACGATCCCCGCTCCTGATCTCTTCAGCCGGCCGGCCCACGACGAGGCCGTCGCCCGGATCCGGTTCTGCGTCGCCGAGTCGCTCGCGGGCGTCATCGTCGGCGAGGTCGGGGTCGGCAAGACCGTCGCCCTGCGGGCCGCCGTGCATGAGCTCGACCCGACCGCTCACCAGGTCATCTACGTCGCCAACCCGGCCTTCGGCACCCGCGGGCTGTACGTCACGATCGTCCGGGCCTTGGGCGCGACGCCGCGCTTCTTCAAGGCCGAGGTCATGGCCCAGGCCCAGACCCTCCTCGCGGCCGAGGAGTCCGAGCGCCGCCGACGGGTCGTCCTGATCCTCGACGAGGCCCACCTTCTGTCGCCCGAGCAGCTCGAGGAGGTCCGCCTCCTGACGAGCGCCGAGATGGACTCCGCGAGCCCCTTCGCCCTCCTCCTCAGCGGCCAGCCTACGCTCCTGCGCCGGCTCAAGATGGGGATCTTCGCCGCCCTCGACCAGCGGATCGCGACCCGCTACCAGCTGGGGCCGATGGATCTCGCCGAGTCGGCCGGCTACCTCCGTCACCACCTCGCCCTCGCCGGTCGCCGGGATCCGCTCTTCGCCGACGACGCCGTGGCCCGGCTCCATCGGGCCAGCCTCGGGTTGCCCCGAGCCCTTAACAACCTCGCCCGCGACGCGCTCATCGCCGCGGCCGCCGACGGCAAGGCCCTCGTTGACGACGCCTGCGCGAAGAAGGCGGTCGCCGAGGCGATCGGCGACTGACCGTCAGCCGGTCTTCGTCGTCATCCGGTCCTCATCGACGGCTGCCGATCGAGTCGCACGCAATCCAGCCAACTCATGTGCAGATAATTCCGCCGCCAACACCCGGTCTCGCGCTACATCCCGGAGTTCGCCGGGGTGAAGGTCTTTGCCGGGGTCGAGGGCGGGCACGTGGTGCTCGCACCTCTCGCCCGGCCGATTACGGTCCACCACCTGTTCACTCACACGTCCGGGATCACCCGGATGGCTCCGGATCCGGTACTCGAGGCGGTCTACGACGATCTCGGTGATGAGCGCTATGCATTGCCGGAGCTGATGCGGCGACTCGCCGCGCACCCGCTCGCACATCAGCCGGGCGAAGGCTGGGTGTATGGCTTCTCGCATACCGTCCTCGGTCGGGTGATCGAGGTCGCTGCGGACCAGTCGCTGGACGAGTACTTCGACTCCGCGATCTTCACGCCACTCGGCATGGTCGACAGCGGCTTCTTCGTGCCGCCGGACAAGGTGGCACGGTTGGCGACCGTGTACGAGTCGGACGAGGGTGTCCTGCACCGTGTCGACGATCCGGTCAACAACGAGATCATCGACCGCACCCCGATGCTGTCCGGCGGTGGTGGCTGTGCCTCGACGGCGCCCGACTATCTCCGATTCACCCGGATGCTCCTGCGGCGCGGCGAGCTCGACGGCGTCCGCCTGCTCAAGCCCGAGACGGTCACCCTGATGACCCGCAACCACCTTGCCGCGCCGTTCCACCCGATCGTGGTCTATGGCCATGTCTTCGAGGGCGAGGGCTACGGTCTCGGCGTCGGGGTCAGCCTCCAGCCGTCCGCACCGGGGATGCCGGGATCGGCAGGTACATATGGCTGGGCTGGCTCCTGGAACACCCGCTTCTGGATCGATCCCGCCACTGATCTGTTCGGCATCTTCATGAGCCAGGCCGAGCCGTTCGCCTTCGAAGGCATCGGCACCGAGTTCTGGTCGCAGGTCTGCCTGGCCGTGACCGACTGAGCTTCGGGCGCATGATAACCGAGGCGGAGATCGACCAGTTGCTCGATCGTCTGCTGGACTCCCCGTCGTCGCGCGATCCGTGCCGATCTGCGACCGCACCGTCGTCGCGGGTGTGGCTCAGCCCCAGCCGAACGGTTCGGGTGGTGGCCAGGTTCCTGCCGGTGGGGCTGTCCGTCGGCGTGGCCACTAGCAGCGCCTCGCCGTCCCAGTCGAAGGACAGCGGTACCTGATACGGCGCACCGTCCGCCGAGGCACTGGCCAACCAGGTATCGATGTCGTGGGTTTGACGTCCATTTGGTCGTACGAGAAGCCAGGCCGCACCGCTCAGGCCGTCCCACCTCACCGGGGACGAGCTGCGTCGAGATCCTGGCGATCTCGGGAGCCGGAGCGGACGATGCGGCGGCGCGGGGAGCGTTTCGCGCTGTAGACTGGGACGTCGTCCTGGCCGACCAAAGAGGCCCGACGAGAGGGCGTTCACTAGTTGGAAGGTCAAGCCATGCGGCGGTCGATTGGCGGACACCCCGTCGAACTCGACGTCATCGGTGACGGGTCGCCCGTCTTGATGCTGCACGGCTTCACGATCGACCGCCGCAGCCTGCTCCGCTCGGTCGATTCGGTGTTCGCGCGACGCACGATCGGCTACCGACGGATTCACGTCGACCTGCCGGGCTTCGGCGCGAGCCCTCGGGCGCCGCAAATCGACAGCAGCGCGTCGATGCTGGAGTTCGTCCTGCAGCTGATCGACGAGGTGGTCGGCGCCGGTCCGTTCCTCGTCGTCGGCGAATCGTGGGGGGCGTACCTCGCGCGTGGCGTCATCGCCCATCGCCCCGAGCAGGTCGCCGGTGCGGCGCTGCTGGTCCCGATGATCATCGCCGCGCACGCTGAACGAACACTCCCGGCCCATCGCATCCTGTACGAAGAGCCGGGCGTCCTCGAGGGCGTGCCGGATGCGGACGCCGCCGAGTTCCGTGCGTTGGGCGTCGTGATCGACCCTCCCGCCTGGTCGTTTTTCAGTTCCGCGATCGGCCCGGCCAGCCGTGCCGCCGATGCAGAGGCGGTCGAGGCCATCTCGGCCAGCTACGCCTTTCCGCTGGACCTCGACGCCGCCGATGCGCCATTCGCGCGCCCGACCCTGATCGTCGCCGGGCGGCAGGACGCGGTCGTCGGGTATCGGGATGCGATGACGATTCTCGAACGCTTCCCGCGAGCGACCTTCGCGGTCCTCGACGCCGCCGGTCACCTCCTGCCCGGCGAGCGGTCCGAACTCCTGACCGCGCTCCTGAATGACTGGCTCGCCCGCGTTGAGCGACCTTGGTCATGAGCCCCGCTCCAGTCGACGACTGCGCGCCGCCTCTTGGTAAGGCGATCGAACCGCATAAGCGGTCAGCCGTCGCCATGCTCGCTCGTTTGAGCGAGGGTGTGCGTGTTCACCCGACAGCCCAGCTCATGCACGGTCTCGATCGCGCTGGCCCTGCTCTCGAGCTTCCGGCGCAGCGACCGAATCGCCGCTTCGACGACATTGCTCCCGGCCGGACCCTCGAGCGGGATCGCGGCTTCCAGGAGTGAGGGCCTGCCGAGCCGTGAGCGTCGAGTCAGGTGACGAACCAGTGTTTCGAGTCAGGTGACCCACGGATCGACGAGTCAGGTGACCGGCGGGCTGCAATCGCCATGCTGCAAGCGTGACGGGAGGGTCACCTGACTGGGGGATAGGTGTCGAACACGTCGTCCGGCTCGGTCGAGTGCCGAGCGAGCCACAACATGTGGCCACGCAACGTATCGGAAGCCACAAGATGTTGTGGTTTGGCTGGCGAGGAAGGATTCGAACCTTCGATCTCCTGATCCAGAATCAGGCGCCTTACCGCTTGGCCACTCGCCAGTGGAACCGGTTGGGGATGATACCCGACCCGGGCCATCAGAGCCGGTTCACGATCGTCCGGGGCGTCGGCACGTGCCGCCCCAGGCTTGTACAGCGTAGGATTCGACCATCCAGGCTGAGACGAGGGAGCGAGCCATGACCACCCGCCGCCGCCGCGTCCCGTCGAGCCACCCGGTGAACCAACGACTGATCGACGAGGCGCCCATCAGCGTCCGTATCGCCGATCACGTCACAGCATTCATGGGGAGCTGGCGGTTCATCGTCATCCAGACGGTCATCGTCCTCATCTGGATCTCCGGCAATGTCTACCTCATCTTCCATTTCGATCCGTACCCGTTCATCCTGCTGAACCTGGCCTTCAGCACGCAGGCAGCCTACGCTGCCCCGCTCATCCTCCTCGCCGGCAACCGCAGCGCGGCGCGGGACCGGATGACGCTCGAGCACACCGCCGCCGAAGCGGACAAGGAGGAGCAGCAGAACGTCGACATCCTCGCCGGCATCGGTCGGCTCGAGGAGGCGAACCACGAGTTGCTGTTGCGGATCATCGCCATGGAGGGGACGATCATCGACAATCAGGATCGCGTCATGGAACAGTTGCCGGGCTTGCGGCCGACACGCGTCGACCCGGACGAACCGCCGGGACCACCAAAGCCTCTGGTACCCTCCCGGCCGTGACGTTCCAGACGCCGGACGGGTCGCAGCCCGACATCGACACCACTGACCCCGCGGCGACCGACCCCGCGGCGACCGACCCGACCCCGCCGCCCGTGCCGACCGCGTCCGCGTCCGCGTCTGCGGCGGCGCGCCGCGGCTCGCGCTACGTGCCCGCGTTCCTTGACGCCATCGTCCCGGGCCTAGGCCACCTCGTCGTGGGCCGTCGGCGCCGTGCTTTCCTGTTCCTCGCACCCGTCGTCATCGTGGTCGCAGTCGCGGTCTCCATCGGCCTGACGACCTCCGGTCCGCGGCTCGTCGCGGAGCTTTTGGCGTCCGAGGTTATCTGGGCCCTGCTCGCCGCACAGGCCCTGTTCCTCCTGTGGCGCCTCCTCGCCGTCGGGTCCAGCCTGTGGAACCCGGCCCTCCCGCGCCCGACCGGCCGCGACGTCCTCCCGATCCTGCTCCTCCTGTCGTTCGTCTTCGTGCCACAGGCGTACGCGGGCTACGTTACCGAGATCGCCCGCGAATCGATCGATGAGATCTTCGTCGAGCCGATTCCCACCGCCGTCGGACCGTCCGTCACACCGGAGCCCGATCCGAGCTTCCTCGAGTCGGCGCCACCGACCGCCCCGTCCGCGTCGCCGTCGCCGACCCCGGTCAACCCCCGGATCACCGGGCTGATCATCGGGGTGGATTCGGGCGTCGGGCGGACCACGTACCTGACCGACACGATGATCGTCGTCTCGCTCGACTCGGTGACGGAGACGGTCTCCATGGTCTCGATCCCGCGCGACATGGTCGACGTCCCGCTTCCGGACGGTCGCCGATTCAAGGGCAAGATCAACTCGCTCGTGTCGTACGCGCGCCAATACTCGGCCCAGTTCCCGGGCTCGGACGGGACCGGCTTCGACGTCCTCATGGACGCACTCGGGACGCTCCTCGAGCGCCCCATCGCCTATTACGCGAAGGTCGATCTGGGCGGCTTCGTGCGCGTGGTGGACACGCTTGGCGGGGTGAACGTCAACGTCGGCCACGGCTTCTGCGACCCGAGCTACGACGAGTACGGCTTCACCCGTGGCTTTTCGATCACGGCAGGTCGTCATCACCTGAATGGGCAGCAGGCGCTCGCCTTCGCGCGAGTGCGAAAAGCGTCGGGCGAAAGCGACTTCACCCGCGCGGCCCGTCAGCAGGAGGTCATTTCGGGCATCCGCGACGCGATCGTGAAGGGCGGGTTCCTCAACGACCCGATCGGGCTGCTCGGGGCGATCGGCAAGACGGTCACAACGAACGTCCCCCGTGAGCTGCTGCCGGACCTCGCCGAGGCGGCGAGTCGGGTCGGGCGCGACCGGACGTACCGCGCGGTCATCGCGCATCCGCTCGTCAAGCCCGGCTACGACAGCCGGGGCTCCATCCAGATCCCGGACGTGGTTGGGATCCGTGCGCTCGCCGATCTGCTCTTCCCGGAGGCCGGCGCGCTGCCGGACGAGGCGTATGTTCTGCCGCCATCGGCAGGCTCTGTCAAGGGCAGTGGCGTCAGCGGTTGCGCACCGGCGCCGACACCGAAGCCCACCGCCAAACCGACCTCGAACCCGACGGCATCCTCCCAGCCGACCCCGACCCCGACTCCGACCCCGACTCCGACCCCAGCCGCGTCCCCAGCCGCGTCCCCCGTCGAGTCCCCAGCCGCGTCCTCAGCCGGCTGATCCGGAGCGCCGAGGCGCAGGCCTCGTACCATGCCCGCGTGACGACCCGCACGAGCGCCGGGATCCTTCTCTACCGCCTGGAGGACGGCCGGCTGGAAGTGCTCCTCGCGCATCCGGGCGGGCCACTCTTCGCGGCCCGGGACGAGGACGTCTGGTCGATCCCGAAAGGCGAGCCGAGCGACGACGAGCTGCTCCTCGATGTTGCCGAGCGCGAATTCGCCGAGGAGACCGGGTACCCGGTGCCGGACGGTCCGCGGCTCAAGCTTGGCTCGATCGTCCAGAAGGGCGGCAAGGTCGTCCATGCCTGGGCCGTCGAGGGCGACCTGGACCCTGCCCTGGCCATCTCGAATACCTTCGAAATGGCGTGGCCGCCGCGGTCCGGTGCGTCCCGAACCTTCCCTGAGATCGATCGGGTGGCGTGGTTCGGCCCGGACGAAGCACGCCGTCACATCAAGTTCACCCAGATCCCGCTGCTCGAACGGCTGGAGACGGCCCTCAGCAACGCGGCCGGCTGAGCGGTCGCTGGGCCCGCCTCTGGCTCGCGAGGAACGGCTCGGCCCCGGCCTCGGGCCCGACACGGCTCGCTTCGGCCTGACACGGCCCGTCAGGATCAGCCTCGGGTCCGACACGGCTCCGGCCCAGCAGGCCATGCACCCGGGGACTCGTATGGCGGATGCCGCGGGTCTTGCCTCTGGATCCGGGCGCCGGATGCCACGCGACAAGCACGCCCTGAGCGTGGATGCCGAGCGCCCTTGACTCTGATCGACTCATCCCGGGTCGGCCTGAGCCGTCAAGTCGACCTTATGAGTCCGGGGAGAAATATCTCGCCGACTTTGCGGCGAATGGCCCAGAGGCGCACCGCACGTACGTCCCGCGACAGCGCCGCCCCTTCGGGCCGCCTCGCCCCGCGACCGCTCCGCCGCCGTCTCGCCCCTTCGGGCCGCGCCGCTCCGCCGCCCCGCGACCGCCCCGCCGCCCCGCACCGCGACGGCGACCCGTCAGGTCGCCAGCGCCTCCCGAAGCAGTATCGTCAGCTGGTCCCACTCGACGAGGAACGCGTCGTGGCCCTTCGTCGAGCGGATCTCGCGATAGCGCGCGTCCACGCCGGCGGCACGAGCTCCGTCCACGAGGGCGTGGATCTGTCGAGGGCCGTAAAGGATGTCGTCCTGGATCCCGACGCCGGTCAGTCGTGTCCCACCGGCCGCCAGACGCGCGAACGAACCGTCGAGGCCACCCCATGCGACCCCGACGTCGTGTCGGTCCATGGCCCCCACCAGCACCCGGTAGGTCGCCGGGTCGAACCGGTCGACGAGCTTGCGACCCTGGTGATCGAGATACGACACGATCGACGGCCGGCCATCGGCCTCTACGGACCGCCCGAAGCGCTCCTCGAAGTCGGCCTCGCTCCGGTACGTCGTCATCGCCAGCGCCCGGGCGAGCGCGAGGCCATCGAGACCCAACCGATCGATGAGCTCGACCTGGAGGTGGTTCCAGGCGATTGCCATCGGCCCGGCGGCAGCGGGCGCCGCGATCGGCATCACCGCCCGCACCGCTTCCGGCCGGTCGAGCGCGACCTCGAGCGCGACCATCCCGCCGAGCGAGCCGCCAGCGACGAGGTGGAGCCGTTCGATACCGAGCGCGTCGAGCAACCGCCACTTGACCCTCGCCTGGTCCCGCGTCGAAACGGCCGGGAAGGTCGATCCGTACGGGAGCCCGGTCGCCGGGTCGATCGAGGTCGGTCCGGTCGTCCCGTAGCGGCCTCCCAGCAGGTTCGCCGAGAGGACGCCGACCCGCGTGGTATCCAGCGCCCGCCCCGGCCCGATGAGCGGTTCCCACCAATCCCCGGCGGCATCCGCGGACCCGGTGAGCGCGTGGATGACGAGGACCTGTGGCGCCGCCCCAGGGGCCGGCCCGTCATGCCGGTACGCGACGGTCAATCCGCCCAGGCGCGCACCGTCCGCGAGTTCGAAGGGGCCCAGCTCGACCGATTCGATGCGACCGGTCCCGGTCGGTGGACCAGCCGCATCGATGCCCCGGGGACGCGCCTTCCGACCGGCGACCTTTGCGGCCGCTGGAGCAGCCGTCCCTTCGGTCGCCTGGAAGTCCAGGCTCATCCGACGGCGCCGACGAGCTCGCCGTCGGCCGACGCGTCGGCTGTGGCTGCTGTAAGGGCCTGCTCCAGATCGGCCAGCAGGTCGTCGATGTGCTCGAGGCCCACCGACAGCCTGATGAGGTCCGGCGTGACGCCGGCCGAAGCCTGCTCCTCTGGCTCCAGCTGGGAGTGGGTGGTGGAGGCCGGATGGATGATGAGCGACTTCGCATCGCCCACATTGGCGAGCAACGAGAAGATCTGGACGTTGTCGATGAGCTTGCGACCGGCTTCGACGCCGCCCTTGACGCCGAAGGTCACGATCCCACCGAAGCCGCCGGTCAGGTACCGCTTCGCCAGCTTGTGCGACGGATGCGATTCGAGTCCCGGATAGCTGACCCAGGTCACTTCATCGCGCGTCTCCAGCCAGCGGGCGACCGCCAGCGCGTTTTCGCTGTGGCGCGTGATCCGCAGGGGAAGCGTCTCCAGCCCCTGCAGGAAGAGGAACGAATTGAACGGGCTGAGCGCGGCGCCGAGGTCGCGCAGGCCCTGGACACGCAACTTCAGGATGAACGCGAGGTTCCCGAACGCGCCCGTGTAGCTGATCCCGTGATACGAGGGATCCGGGTCGACGAAGTCCTGCTTGAACCGCTCGGACGCGGCCCAATCGAAGGTCCCGCCGTCGACGACGACGCCACCGATGGCCGTGCCGTGCCCGCCGATCCACTTCGTGGCCGAGTGGATGACGATGTCGGCACCGTGCTTGATGGGCTGGGCCAGGAGCGGTGCGAAGGTGTTGTCGACGATGACCGGCACGCCGCGGGCGTGGGCCACGTCGGCGATCGTCGCCAGGTCGTGGACGTCCAGGCGCGGGTTCCCGATCAGCTCGAGGAAGACGGCCTTGGTCTTTTCGTTGATGGCCCGCCCGAAGGCCGACGGATCGGAGCCGTCCACGTAGGTCGTGGTGATGCCGATCTTCGGCAGCGTGTGGGTGAACAGGTTGTACGTGCCGCCGTAGAGCGAGGACGACGAGACGATGTTGTCGCCGGCCCGGGCCAGATTGAGGATGGTCAGCGTCTCGGCGGCCTGGCCGGATGCGACGCCCAGGGCGGCGACACCACCCTCCAGGGCCGCAACGCGCTGCTCGAAGACGTCGGTCGTCGGGTTCATGATCCGGGTGTAGATGTTCCCGAATTCCTGGAGCCCGAACAGGCGCGCGGCATGGGCCGCGTCATCGAAGACGTAGCTGGTCGTGGCGTAGATCGGTACCGCACGGGCGTTGGTGGTCGGGTCCGGCTTCTGGCCGGCGTGGAGCGCACGAGTCTCGGGGCGGAAAGTGGTCGGATCGAGTTCAGCCATGTCGCTCAGGTTCCTCCGTGGTCGGGGTGGGGGTCGTGCTGTGATCTCGGTCGAGGCCCGGGCCCTGGGAAGGCCGGTGGGGGATCGGGCGGTCACCCGTCGTGTCGGTCGGAGGAAACAAAAAAGCTGCAGCTCCTGGTGGAGTCTGCAGCCCCGGGACCTCGTCTTCGGTCCCGCGCTACCTCTGGTCAGGTGCGCGAGACGTCAGACCCCATCCTCCGCACAGCGGGGCCGCCAGCGCATACACATGTTCCAGGAGACGAAGGTGTGAGTCACAGTCCCGCTATGGTCGCCGATGCACCCATCGCTCGTCAACCGACGCGACCCAAGCGACCTGAGGACCGGTGGCCCTCCGGGGTCGCGGCGCACGACGGTCCATCGCGTCGCCCCGAGCGAGCCTAGGATGTGGTCCTTTCAAGCGCGAGGAGCCCCGATGACCGCCATCCCATCCACGTTTCGCGCCTACGTCGCCACCAAGGGCAACGAAACCTTCGAGCGCGGCGTCCGCGAGTTCGCCGAGGCGGACCTGCCAGCCGGCGAGGTCGAGATCCGCGTGGCCTGGTCCAGCGTCAACTACAAGGACGGCCTCGCGACCCGCATGGACGGGAAGGTCGCCCGGATCAGTCCGCTCATCCCGGGTATCGATCTCGCCGGCGAGGTCGTGGCGAGCTTCGACTCGTCCATCTCGGTGGGTGTAGCCGTCCTCGCGCACGGCTACGACCTGGGCGTCTCGCGGCACGGTGGATACAGCGAATACCAGCGGGTCCCCGCGGGATGGGTCGTCCCCACCGCACCGGGCCTGTCGCCGCGCGATGCGATGGCGATCGGCACGGCGGGCTTCACGGCCGCGATGTCCGTGGTCGCGCTGGAGGAGCGCGGCCTCGACCCGGCCGATGGACCCGTCCTGGTGACCGGTGCGTCGGGTGGGGTCGGGGGCACGGCCGTCGCGATCCTGGCCGAGCGTGGCTACGAGGTCTGGGCGACCACGGGCAAGACCGACGAGGAGGCCCGCCTCCGGACGCTGGGCGCGATCGGGTTCCTGTCGCGGGACGAGGTGACCGCCCAGGGCCGCCCGCTCGACGCGGAACGATGGGCCGGGGCCATCGATGCGGTCGGTGGCGCCACGCTGCCGTACCTCCTGCGAACCCTGCGGATCGGCGCCGCGGTGGCGGCGAGCGGCAACGCCGGCGGAACGAAGCTCGAAACGACCGTCTTCCCGTTCATCCTCCGCGGCGTATCGCTCCTTGGGATGGATTCTGTCAACGTCCCTATCGCTCGACGCCGCGAACTGTGGGACCGGCTCGCGACGGACCTGCGGCCGCGCGACCTGGGTGTGCACTGCACGGAGGTCACCCTCGATACCCTGGACGCGGCCCTCGATGGCATCGTCGCCGGCGTCGCGCGGGGCCGCTGGATCGTCCGGATCGGCGACTGGTCGTAGTTCCCCGGGGTTCGTGAGAAACGCTCGACTCGGCGGCGCCAAACGGCCGATGCCCGCGAGATCCGGCCCTGGCTTGAGGGGCCACGGGCGGACCGGACGCGTCGGACCGACGTTGCTCCCCGGGCTAGGCCGACCCGCGTTGCTCCCCCGGCTATGAATGGGAGTCCTACCCGCTGGCTAGCATGGGTCGTAACGTGGTCTGGCGAGACTCGCTCGTGCTCACGACATCGATGATCGAGCGTGAGCGAACCCCATCACGCACCGATGTCGGCCATGGAGCCCCAGCGTTAGGAATGGTGTTCATATCGGACGGCGGAACGCGCGGCGGAGGCCCGGGACGCCCGCTGCGCGGGCCGCGGACTCGGGAAGAACGCCCGGCCACGACATCGAGAAGTCCGATATTCGAGGGGCCCTTGGCCCTTGGACTTTGGTCAGAGGTCGCCGCGGTCGCCGATCTCGCCGCGGTCGCCGCGGTCGCCGATCTCGCCGCGCAACTGGGCCAGGGCCCGCTCCAGCGGGCGGCGTGCGTGCTCCGCAGGGTGTTCGGCGAAGGGATGCGTCGCGATCGCCTCATCGAAGCCCAACTCGCCCGACGCGACCCGCCGGGCCAGAACCGCCAACCCGGCGAACGCCAGCGCCTGGGCCTCCACGAAGGCCTGGCCGGCGTGGTCGCCGTGGCCGGGCACGACGATGCCGTCGACGAGCGGCACGAGGGCAGCCGCGGTCGCCGGCCAGTCGAGCGGGTACCCGTCGCCAAAAAAGGGGACTGCGCCGTTCTCGATGAGGTCGCCGGCGAACAGTACGCTCGCGCCGGGGACGGAGATGACGATGTCATGGTCGGTGTGTCCGCGACCCAGGTAGCGGAGCTCGACCGGCCGTTCGCCGACCTCGATCGTCACTTCCGCCGCGAAGGTCCGATCTGGTGGATCGATCACGACCTCCTGGAGGTCGTGAGCAAGATCGGGCTCCTCGGCGGCGATCGTCCGCCGCCGCGCCTCGCCGGTCCGGGCCATGAACGTCACGCATCGCTCGTGACCCCAGATCGTTGCCGGCCGGAACACATGGTTGCCGAAGGCGTGATCGAAGTGGCCGTGCGTGTCCACGACGACCGTGACGGGTGCCCGGGTCAGCTTCCGAAGATCGGTCAGGATCTCGCGCGCCTGGACGTGGGTGGAGCGCGTATCGATCACGAGTGCCTCGTCGCCGCCCAGCACGACCCCGATGTTCTGGTCGTAGAACGCATAGCGACGCACGAAGACGCGGTCGCCGATCTCGACCCAGCCGTCCTTGACGCCCATGACGGCATGGTACCGAGCGAACCGGTCGCGTACGCTGCCCGCATGCCCTCCATCGTTCGCCACGTCCGCGTCGCCGATGGCACGGACATCCTCGTCCGCCACTGGCCGGCCGACGAGGCCGAGGCCGGCGGTGCCTGGGCGGGCTCGCCGTGGGCGTCGGTCCTCATCGTCCACGGTCTCGGCGAACACTCCGGCCGCTACGAGCACGTCGGCGACCAGTTCGCCTCGGCCGGGCTCGAAACGTACGCCTACGACCAACGCGGCAACGGCGGATCCGGCGGGCGGCGCGGCCATGTCGACCGCTGGGCGCAGTACCACGACGACCTCGAGGCGCGGCTGGGTGACGTCCAGGCGGCGTCGGCTGGCCGGCCCGTCGTCCTGTACGGTCATTCGATGGGCGGCCTCATCGTGCTCGGCTACCTCCTGACGGATCGACCGAAGCCCGAACTCGCCGTCCTCGCGTCACCTGGGCTCGATTCGACCATGGCCTCGTGGAAGAAGGTCCTTGCGCC
This sequence comes from Candidatus Limnocylindrales bacterium, assembly GCA_038915165.1. Classification (GTDB taxonomy): domain Bacteria; phylum Chloroflexota; class Limnocylindria; order Limnocylindrales; family CSP1-4; genus SPCO01. Next base: position 19,829 of record JBCLDE010000019.1, on the reverse strand, counting down.
GGCGCTCGGCCGGCTGACACCCACGCTGGCCATCCCCAACGGCATCGACGGTTCGACCCTGTCGCGCGATCCGTCCGTGGCCGCGAAGGCGGCCGTCGATCCGCTCAACGCCACCTCGAGCACTGCCCGTTTCGGGGCCGAGGCGCTCAAGGAGCAGGCACGCGTGAACCGGGACTGCGCCGCACTCACCCTGCCGACGCTCGTGCTCCACGGCGAGGAGGACGGGCTCGTCCCACCGGCCGCCTCGGAGATCCTGGCGAGCCTCCCGAACGTGGAGCGCCGGACCTATCCGGGTCTTCGCCACGAACTGCACAACGAGCCGGAAGGCCCGCAGATCCTCGATGAGGTGGTTGCGTGGATCCGGGACCGTGCTATCATCGGCGGACAACTGAACACCGCCTCCGGGGAGCGCCTCGCGCGCTGAGAGTGTGGCTGATGCCACAGACCCGCGGAACCTGATCCGGTTCGTACCGGCGAAGGAAGCAGGCCCGTCGACTCGTTGACGTCGTCCCCGTGATCCGGCGTTCGCATGCTCGACGGAGGTTCGGATCCATGACTACGACCTATGGCAGCCCCGCTGCAGCGGCGGTGCCCGACACCCACTGGCGCACCCGGGACATCGTCGTCGCTGCCGTCATCGGCGTCGCGTTCGGTGTCGTCTTCTGGGTGTGGGGTGTCCTGTACACCGGCGTCGACCCGCTGTTCGCCTTCGCCCCGCCGCTCAAGGACATCATGTACGGCGTCTGGCTGATGCCGGCGGTCCTCGCCCCGCTTATCATCCGCAAGCCCGGGGCAGCGCTCTTTGCCGAGATGGTGGCGGCGATCGTCTCGGCCCTGCTCGGCACTGTCTGGTCGGTCGACGTTTTGCTCTCCGGTTTTCTCCAGGGCGCAGCTGCCGAGCTAGTGTTCGGCTTCACCCTGTATCGCTCCTTCGGGGCGGTGACCCTGGTCTTCGCGGCGCTGGCCAGCGGCCTGGCCGCATTCGTGCACGATTGGGTGCTCTACTACCCGACAGTCGACCCGACGGTCCAGGCCTTCCGGCTGGTGGTCATGCTGCTGTCGGCGGCCGTCATCGCGGCGGGCGGATCGCTGCTGCTGGCGCGGTCGCTCCGTCGGAGCGGTGTTCTGGACGGGTTCCCGGCCTGATCGACCGCTCGATCCGGGCCCGCGATCTGGAGATCGGGTATCGCGGCGCGACGCGGGCGGCGCTGCGACGCGTCTCGTTCGATCTTGCCGCGGGCGGCTGCCTGTTGGTCGTCGGGCCGTCGGGATCGGGCAAGAGCTCCCTCGGTTTGGCCCTTGCCGGCCTGATCCCACGCGACATCCCGGGCGAGGTCAGGGGGGAGCTGTGCGTGGCGGGACTGGACCCACGCGCCGCCGAGTCTGGCGCGGTCGCAGCGCAGGTGGGCCTCGTCTTTCAGGACCCGGGCTCGCAACTTGTCCTGGAACGAGTGGAGGACGACGTCGCGTTCGGCCTGGAGAATCGCGCCTGGCAGCGGGCGGATATGCTCGCCCGCGTCACGGAGGTCATCGACGAGGCCGGCCTGACAGGGCTGGAACGGAGGCGTTCCAACCGGCTCTCCGGTGGGCAGCAGCAACGGCTCGCGCTGGCCGGAGTGCTCGCGCCTCGGCCCGCGGTCCTGGTCCTCGACGAGCCGACCTCGAATCTGGATCCGGCCGGCGCCGCGGCCTTCTTCGCGCGCCTGACGCGCCTTCGGGCCGACCGGTCGACGACGATCGTCCTCGTCGAGCACCGCGTGGACGCTGCCTGGCCGTTGGCCGATCTCGTTCTCGCCCTGGGGCCCGACGGGGTGCCGATCGACGTCGGTGCCCCCGACGAGGTGCTTGGCCGCTCGGGTGAGCGGATGGCTGGGGCCGGGATCTGGCTGCCGCGTCCGGAGGCGAGCAGGCTGAGGTTACCCGGCCGTCTTGCTTCGTTGGCCGCCGCCCGACCCACCGTCCGGGCCGCGAACGTCGGTTTCGCCTACGAACACGGCGCTCCCGCGCTTGTCGACATCGATCTCACCTTTTCGGAAGGGGAGCGGGTAGCTCTGGTCGGGGCGAACGGCAGCGGCAAGTCGACCCTTGGGCGGCTGCTAGTCGGCCTCCTTCGACCGATGAGCGGCGAGGTGCGGTTGGAGGGCGTGGATCCGTCACACCTGCCGGCGACGGACCTCGCCCGCCGGGCGGGCTACGTCTTCCAGGATCCAGAGGCAGGTTTCCTGACTGACACCGTCGCCGACGAGATCGCACTGGGCCTCGGCCCGGCCGAACGAGCGGAGGTGCCCGGGCTGATGGCGAGGCTCCGGCTCCCGCTCGAGGCGTTCGGACCGCGCAGCCCCTACCGCCTCAGTGGAGGCGAGGCGCGGCGGCTCTCGTTGGCCTGCGCGCTCATCCGTCGACCGCGGCTGCTTGTCCTGGATGAGCCGACATTCGGCCAGGACCGGCTTGGCTACGAAGGGCTCCTGGAGATCCTGCGTGCGCGTCTTCAGGGGGGTGTCTGCCTCGTGATCGCGACGCATGACGAGCGACTCGTGTCGGACATCGCCACGCGGGTGGTGCGGCTCGATGGCGGCCGCATCGTCGACGACCAGACGATCGAGGGCGCCGCGTGATCGTCGCGCGGGACCTGGCCCCGGCGCAGCTGGATAGCCCGCTCGGCCGGACCAGCCCGGTCCTCAAGCTGGCCGTCGGGGTGGTCTGGTTCGTCGGCTTGGCGACGACGACCCAGACCGGGCCACCCCTGGTGGTCGCGGTCGCCGTCATCGTGGTGGGCCTGCTGTTCGGCAGGATCCCGCCCGGAGATCTCACACGAGGGGTGGCGCCGGTCTGGCTGGCCGCCCTCGGCCTGGCGTTGTTCAACACGCTGTTTGCCGCGGCGAATGCCGATCTCTCTGCCTCGACTGTCGCGCAGCTCGGGCCATTCCGGATCACCGCCGCGGCCGTTGACGCCGGCGCCGGACTCGGTCTCCGGCTCATCGCCATCGGGGCCATCGGCGCCGTGTTCATCCTGACGACCGACTCGACCCGGCTCGCCGATGCCCTGGTCCAGCAGGCGCGGGTTTCGCCACGGTTCGCCTATGGCGCGCTCGCCGCCTACCAGGCCGTTCCCCGGTTCGGTGAGGACCTGACGACGCTCCGCCAGGCCCGCCGGCTGCGTGGCCTGCGCGTCGGCTGGCACCCGCGGCTGCTGGTGGGGCTGCTGGTCCTCGCCATCCGGCACGGCGACCGGGTCGCCCTGGCGATGGACGCCCGGGCGTTCGGTTCCGGACCACGGAGCCGCTACCGCGAGGTCCGCTGGGGGCCGTTGGACCTCGCGGTCGCCGTTGGCGCGGCGATCGCCCTCGTGGGGGCCCTTGCGCTCCGGTCGTAAGCTGGGTCGCAGCCACCTGCGCCGAGCGACCCGGCGCTCGACGCGGTCCGGACGGGCTTCGCCCGCGGCGACATCGACGAATATGAGTACGAGCGACTCCGTTCCACCTTGCGCAGCCGCTGAGCGGCTCGGGTCTGCGGTCCGCGATGATCGGGGCCTGATGGGGGACGCACGCGATAGAGCCACGGAGGACACGGGTGACTGACGCGCGGACGATCGTCTTCTTCCCCGAGGGCGCCTTCGGCCCGACCAACAACTGCGTCGGCATCGGCCAGGTGCTGCGGGCACGCGGCCATCGGGTCGTCTTCATCGTGGAGGAGTCGTTCGCCGGGACACTCTGGGCCAAGGGTTTCGAGGAGCGCCTCGTGCGCCTGGGCCCGAACCCGGATGTGGAGGAGGCCCCCGGCCAGTTCTGGATCGACTTCATCCGCGACACCGCGCCCGTCTTCCGGAAGCAGACGATCGCCCAGCTCCAGGGATTCATCGCACCCACTTGGCAGGCCCTGATCGACGGTGCGAAGTACGTCGACGGGCGACTGACCGAGATCATCGATGAACTGGCACCCGACGCGATCGTCGAGGACAACGTCGTGGGCTTTCCGGCGCTCGCGGCATCGGGTCGGCCGTGGATCCGGATCGTCTCGTGCAACCCGGCCGAACTGAAGGATCCCACCGTCGCGCCGTTCTCGTCCGGCTACCCGGCCGCCGACCGGTCAGCCTGGCCGGCCTTCCTGGAGGAGGTGGAGCGGACGCATCGCGAGATGTGGGCGGACTTCGATGCGTTCAGCCGTGATCACGGCGACCACGGCCTCAGCTATGGGTCGCTCGGCCCGGAGTTCATCGCCGAATCTCCGTGGCTCAACCTGTTGTCGTACCCGGCGGAGGTGGACTACGCGCGTGAGCGGCCGCTCGGGCCGACGTGGCACCGGCTGGACTCCACGGTCCGTGCGGCGGACACCGCCTGGGAGCTGCCGGAGCATCTGCGCGAGCGTGACGGCGCGCTGATCTACCTGTCGCTGGGCAGCCTGGGTTCGGCGGATGTCGGGCTCATGCAGCGCCTCGTCGATCTGCTCGCCACCACCGAGCACCGGGTCATCGTCTCCAAGGGCCCGCTGGCCGACCAGATCACGCTCCATGACAACCAGATCGGCGAAGGGTTCCTGCCGCAGCCGGCGATCCTGCCGCAGGCCGATCTGGTCATCACGCACGGCGGCAATAACACCGTCACGGAGTCGTTCCATCACGGCAAGCCGATGATCGTGCTGCCGCTGTTCTGGGACCAGGTCGACAACGCCCAGCGCATCGACGAGACGGGTTTCGGGCGGCGGCTTGCGGCCTACGGCTTCCGCGACGAGGAACTCACCGACGCGATCGACGAGCTGCTCGCCGACGAGCCGCTGGCGGCCCGCCTGCGCGCCATGTCGACCCGCATCAAGGCCTCATCCGGGACGGTCCGCGCCGCGGACCTGATCGAGCGGGTCGCGGTCACCGGGGAGCCGGTCGCGTGACGGACGGACTACCGCCGGCGGCCGGTGCCCGCCGGGCGCATCGACCGACGATGCTCCGCCGCTCGTGACAAGGCACCTTGAGTAACGTACACAAGGGCGGTTGACCAGTCGGTCCGTGGCGGGCTACCATCCGGCCGTCTACGAACGACACCGGTCCCTGGAGTCTCCCAGCATGCGTCCCTCGTTTCGACCTCTCGCGCTGGCCCTGGTCGGGCTGCTGGCCATCGTCGGGTGCGGCGGTGGTGGCACCTCCCCTTCGCCTGCGCTCTCAGGGACCCTGACCATCTACTCGGGCCGGAGCGAGGAGCTCGTCGGGCCGCTCATCGACCAGTTCGAGGCCGAGACCGGCCTCGACGTGCAGGTGAAGTACGCCGGAACGACGGACCTGGCCGCGACGATCCTCGAGGAGGGCGGCGCCTCGCCCGCCGACGTGTTCTTCTCCCAGGACGCGGGTGCCCTCGGCGCGGTGGCCGCTGAAGGCCGACTCGCGCCGCTGTCCGATGCCATCCTGGGTCGCGTCGACGAGCGGTTCGCGTCCGACGACGGCAAGTGGGTCGGCGTCAGCGGGCGTGCCCGGGTCGTCGTCTACGACACCCGCACGCTCGCCGAGGCGGACCTGCCGACGACGATCGACGGATTCACCGATCCGGCCTGGAAGGGCCGCATCGGCTGGGCGCCGACCAACGCCTCACTCCAGTCGTTCGTGACCACCTATCGCGTGCTCAAGGGTGACGAGGCGGCCAGGATCTTCCTCGAGGGCATCGTCGCCAACGAGCCCAAGGTCTACGACGGCAACGCTGCGGTCGTCGCGGCGGTCGCGGCCGGCGAGATCGAGGTCGGGTTCGCCAATCACTACTACCTCATGCGCCAGCTCGCCGAGCAGGGCGAGAGCTTTCCGGTCCGCAACTACTTCCTCCCGGGCGGCGATCCAGGCTCGCTCGTCAACGTCTCGGGTGCCGGCATCCTGACGACATCGAAGAATCCGGCCGCCGCGCAGGCCTTTCTCGACTTCCTGCTGTCGCCGAAGAGCCAGACCTACTTCGCGACGGAGACCTTCGAGTACCCGCTCATCGACGGCGTCGCCGCCGACCCGGCGCTCCCGCCACTGTCGGAGATCCAGAGCCCCGACATCGATCTGTCCGACCTCTCGGATCTCGAGGGCACGCTCCAGCTGATGCAGCAGGCCGGTGTCCTCTAGGACGCGCGGAGTCGGACCCATGTCTGGTGTCGTCAGCCGGCGTCCGCCACGATTCGGGCCTCGGGGGAGCCCGACGCGGACGGCCGTCCGCGACACCGATCGACGAGCTCCGTGGCCCCTCGCGGTCGCGGCGCTCATCATCGCGTTCCTGGCGCTGCTGCCGCTCGTCTACCTCGTCATCCGGGCCTTCGGCGCGGAGGCATCGGCGGCGGCCTTCCTCCTGCGGCCGCGGACGTTCGGCGTGGTGGCCGGGACGCTGGGGCTCGGCCTGCTCGTCGGAGCCGGCAGCATCGGCCTCGGGGTGCCCATCGCCTGGCTGACGACCCGCACGGACCTGCCCGGGCGCCCGATGTGGGCCGTGCTGACGGCGATCCCGCTCGCCATCCCGTCGTACGTCGTGGGCTTCGCGTTCCTCGCGTTCTTCGGGCCGCGGGGCGCGCTCCAGGGACTGCTCGCGCCCCTGGGTGTCGAGCGCCTGCCATCGATCGGTGGGCTGTTCGGAGCGGCGCTCGTCCTCACCCTCGTCTCATTCCCGTACGTCTCGATCGCGACCCGCGCGGCGATCCTGCGCACAGACCCCGCGGTCGAGGAGAGCGCCCGCTTGCTTGGCGATTCCCGCCTGGCGGTCTTCCGGCGGGTGACCCTGCCGGTGCTCGTGCCGGCCATCGCAGCTGGCGCGCTGCTCGCGATCCTGTACGCACTGTCCGACTTCGGCGCGGTGTCGCTGCTCCAGTTCGACAGCCTGTCGCGGGCCATCTACCTCCAGTACGGCGCGTCGTTCGATCGGTCGCTCGCGGCCATCCTGGCGCTCGTCCTCGTCGTCATCACGCTCGCGCTGACGTGGGGTGAGGGTCGGCTGCGCGACCGCGCGGGCACGTATGCGAGCCGGGCCCGGCGGCCTCCGACGACGGTGGCGCTCGGTCGCTGGCGCTGGCCGGCGGTCGCATTCCTGACCGTCGTCGTCGGCCTGGCACTGGTCGTCCCGGTCGGGACGATCGCCTGGTGGCTGGTCCGCGGCCTGGCCCAGGGTGAACCGTTGCGGCTCGTCGTCGACGTCGCGCTCAACTCGTTCCTCGTCGGCGGGATCGCGGCGGTCGCGTCCGTGGCGCTGGCGCTGGTGGTGGCGCTGCTCGCGGCCCGCTATCCGTCGCGCCTTGCGACGCTCGTCGAGTCATCGACCTACGCCGGGTACGCGCTTCCGGGTATCGTCGTGGCCCTCGCCATGGTCTTCCTCGCCACCCGCACCCTCCCGATCGTCTATCAAACCCTCGTCCTGCTCGTGGCTGTCTACGCGGTCCGCTTCATGCCGCAGGCGATCGGGGGCCTGCGGGCCGGACTGGGCCAGGCCGGGCGGGGGCTCGAGGAAGCGGGACGCTCGCTGGGTGACGGGCCCGTGCGGGCGTTCGCGCGGCTGACCCTGCCGGCGCTCCGGCCGGCGTTCGTCGCCGCGGGTGCGCTCGTGTTCCTGACCGTCGTCAAGGAGCTCCCGCTGGCCCTGCTGCTGGCGCCGATCGGCTTCGACACCCTGGCCACGGAGATCTGGGACGCGGCGACGTCCGGGTTCTACGCCCGCGCAGCCGCACCGGCCGCGCTCCTGCTGGTCCTGTCGGTGGGCACGGTCGCGGTGCTGCTCCGTTTCGAGGACGCCACGCGATGAGTGCCGTCATCCGGCCGGGCCCCGCCTTCGCCGTGCAGGCGCGCGGTCTCCGACGCCGGTTCGGCGATGTCCTGGCGGTCGATGACGTCGACCTCGACGTCATGCCTGGCGAGATGCTGACCGTGCTTGGGCCGTCGGGCTGCGGCAAGACCACGGTCCTGCGCCTGATCGCCGGCCTCGACACGCCCGATGCCGGAACGATCGAGATCGGTGGCCGCCGCGTCTCGGGCGCCGGGGCGTCCGTGCCACCCGAACGACGACGGGTCGGGATGGTCTTCCAGGACGTGGCCCTGTTCCCGCACCTCTCCGTCCGCGACAACATCGGCTACGGATTGCGGCGCGACCCGGATCGCGAGGTCCGCGTCCGCGAGCTGCTCGAGCTCATCGCCCTGCCCGACGCCGGCGATCGGATGCCGTACCAGCTATCGGGCGGGATGCAGCAGCGGGTCGCCGTGGCGCGCGCTCTAGCTCCGCGGCCGGACGTCGTGCTCCTCGACGAGCCGTTCTCGAGCCTGGACGCGGCGCTCCGCACCCAGCTCCGCGGCGACGTCCGGGAGATCCTCCGCGCGGCCGGCGCCGCGGCGGTCTTCGTGACGCACGACCAGGATGAGGCGCTCACCCTGGGCGATCGGGTGGCGGTCATGGTCCGCGGCCGAGTCGAGCAGGTCGCGCCGCCGGAGGTCGTCTACGGGGAGCCCGCCACGCCGTTCGTGGCCACGTTCGTCGGCACCGCGAATCTCGTCCACGGGGAGTACCGCGACGGGTTGGCGGTCACGCGCTTCGGCGTCGTGCGGCTGGTGGGGCGGGGGAGCGGCGCTGGCGCCGGGACAACCAGGCGCGGCCTCGTGGTCATGCGGCCCGAACATTTCGAGGTGCTGGAGGCCCCCGACGGCCCGGCCGACGCCGGTTCCTGGCGAATTCTGCGGCGCCGGTTCACCGGCACCGAGATCCTGTACGAGGTGGCCGCGCCCGATGGCGAGCGATTGTGGGTCGAGGCGGGCCACGCGGTCCGCCGGCTCCGCCTGGGCGATGCGGTCAACCTGCGGCTGCGCGAGATCGAGACCGTGGTCTTCCCCGCGGTCGGGGCGCATCCTGCGACGACGACGGCGCCCCTGGATGCCGGCTTGGCCGCCACGCCCGAGTCGAGCGCGACCGCACTCGGCTGACGGCGCGGCCCCAAGGCCGCGAGTGTCATCCGAGCCCCTCAGCTTGCCCGTCGCCGGGATGCGCCGGGCGCGCCAAGGGTTGGCCGGCTCGTCCTCGGCCGGCTGAGGACGCTGATCGCGACCGCGTGGCGAGACGGACTTCCGCCACGGCGTAGGATGGCGTCAAGATCCCCGGGTCACTGACACCATCTCGTCACCCTTCAGGAGGACACCCCGATGACCGACGTCGCGGAGCGCGTCAAGACGTACCAGCAGTTCATCGGCGGTGAATGGGTGGACTCGGCGTCCGGCGAGACGCTCGACGTCGAGAACCCGGCCGACGGCAAGGTCATCGCCAGGGTCCAGGCGTCCGGCGCCGAGGACGTCGATCGCGCGGCGGACGCCGCCGAGAAGGCGTTCGAGACGTGGGGCAAGACGACGCCCCAGGAGCGCAGCCAGGCGCTGCTCAAGCTCGCCGACGCGATCGAAGCTCGGGCGGACGAGCTCGGTCGCCTTGAGTCGAAGAACGCCGGCAAGCCGGTCCTCGTCGCGATCGACGAGATCCCGGTGGTGGTCGACAATCTGCGCTTCTTCGCTGGTGCCGCGCGTGTGATGGAGGGCAAGGCCGCCAACGAATACATGGCCGGCCACACCTCGATGATCCGGCGCGAGCCGGTCGGGGTCGTGGCATCCATCGCGCCGTGGAACTACCCGCTGATGATGGCAGGCTGGAAGATCGGGCCGGCCCTCGCCGCTGGTAACACGGTCATCCTGAAGCCGTCGAGCCGGACCCCGCTGACCGCTCTCGTGCTGGCCCAGATCTCCGAGGGGATCCTGCCGCCGGGCGTGCTCAACGTCATCACCGGCACGGGCGCGATGATCGGCGATCCACTCGTCGGCCATCCCAAGGTTGGGATGGTCTCGGTCACCGGCGACACGGATACTGGCAAGCACATCGCCCGTGTCGCGGCCGACAAGGTCAAGCGGCTCCACCTGGAGCTCGGCGGCAAGGCGCCGGTCATCGTCTTCGACGACGCGGACCTGGATGCGGTCGCCGAGGCGATCAAGCTGTGGGGCTTCTGGAACGCGGGCCAGGATTGCACCGCGGCCACCCGGATCATCGCCGGGCCCAAGATCTACGACCGATTCGTGGCTGAAGTCACAAGCCAGGTCAAGACCATCAAGTGGGGCAACCCGGCCGAGGGCGACCACATCGAGATGGGGTCGCTCATCGCGAGGGCCCAGGCGGACAAGGTCGAGGGGATGGTCGATCGGGCCCGTGCCGGGGCGGAAATCGTGACCGGCGGCGTCCGCCCGGACCGCCCCGGCGCCTATTACGAGCCGACGGTCATCGCCGGTCCCGACCAGCGCAGCGAGATCGTCCAGGACGAGGTGTTCGGGCCGGTCGTCACCGTCCAGCGGTTCAGCGACGAAGAACAGGCCATCGCCTGGGCGAACGACGTGCGCTTCGGCCTGGCCGCGTCCGTCTGGACATCCGATGTCGCCCGCGGGATGCGCGTCGCCAAGGCGATCCAGTTCGGCACGGTCTGGATCAACGACCACTTCATGCTCGTCTCCGAGATGCCCCACGGCGGGTTCAAGGAGTCCGGCTATGGCAAGGATCAGAGCATGTACGCCATCGAAGACTACACGGTCATCAAGCACGTGATGCTCAAGATCTGAGCACGTCGGCAGGGCCGTCTGGACCACGCAGCGCTGGCTCTCGAAGGACGCAGCGCTGGCTCTCGAAGGACTCGACCGGGGCGAGATCGCGGCTGCTCGCTGGTTCGGCGCGAAAGGGCCGGCGGTTCGAGGCCTCACCCTGGACGAGGCCTTCGTCCTGGATCCGGGGCCGCCGCACGTCCTGGTCATCGGCCGGGTAGAGCTGGACGACGGGACGATGCAGCACTACGCGTTCGTCCTGACCGACCGGCCGCTGCGCGCGGCAGAGGGCGGCAGCCCGACCGCGATCCCGACCTGGCGCGGGCTCAGCCCCTTGGCGAGGCTGAGCCGCAGGACTTCTCGGATCTTGCGCATGGCAGAACGGGGACGGGGCACCGGCATCTCTCCTGGGGCGGTGTGGGCGACTTCCCGGACCGTGCATACGGCACCTGGCAACTCCTGACTGGCTCAGGTGTTGCGACGACCGCTGGAACTCAAGTGGCCATTTCGCGCGAAACTAGGTGGCCAAAACCCGTGAAATCCGCAGGCCCACGACGTGAGCCGCGCCCTCGGGATCAATCGGACGCGGATCAGGAAGATGCTTCGAGCGGGCGAGATTCCAAGCCACGTCGAGCAGGTCGGGCAGTCGACATTCTGGCGCATTCCGGCGTCGTGGCTTCGCGAGCGAACCGCACCCTCGCCATAAGCCGATCGCCCGGACAGGGAGCTTCTCAGGCGAGCCAGTACCACCAGGTGCACCACCAGGTGCGTACCCGTCAGTGGCCTGTCTTCGAGCGCAGACCAGGCGTCAGGCCGGGTGACATGCTCCTGGACGGATTGACTATGCAGCCGCGCGATTGTCGGCTCTCGCCTCGACCTTCGGGCCGGCGTGGGGTGCTTCCTCGCCAAGCCACTCGCCCGTCTCGCGGTAGTAGAGCTCTTTGAAGAGATGCGCGACCGCGGTGTCGGCCAACTTCAACAGGCCTTCCTCGCGCTCCCACCTCCGGTCGATCGGATCCTGTGGATACCACATGCACAGTCGGTTGCCGCCATAGGTGTGTTTCAAGTGTCCGGCCCAGCCCTCGGCGTAGATGCGGACGGCCCGGCCCTCATCCAACTCGATACGGAGGGCGAAGCCGACCTCGTACACCGGCACGGTCACGTGCACGCGCCACACGAACGACTGCATGCGGTGATCAGCGCGAACCCGTTCCATCTCGTAAGCGGCCGCGAGCCCCGTCTCGAGCTTTCGGAGCGCGAACATCCGATCGACGAGCGACGCGGGCCGCCTCGGGCCGTGCGGCCGGCCCGAGCGCCCGCAGCGCCTACCTCTGGTCGACACCGTACGACCGCCCCGGCACGACGGGTCGACCACCGCCGGTGATGATCGTGCCTCCGCCGACGCCCGCGGTGCCGGCGCGCAGGGCGTCCGCGATCTTCGCCTTACGTTCGTCCTTGTCGGGCTTCGGGAACGGATCACCGAACAGGTCGTACCAGATCTCCTGGGCCGCGGACTCGTCACCAGCCTCCTCGGCCGCGATCGCATCGTCTGCAGTGTCGCTCGCCTTCGACAGGCGCTTCGAGTGTGCTTCGCGCTCGGCCTCGGTCATGTCACCGTCCACATGGCCGTCCGGGACGGCCGGGCTCCTGGTCGGCGTGCAGATCGCGTCCTTGGCCTCGTTGAAGAACTTCTGAGCCATCTGCGCGGCCGTCAGATCGCCTCCGCCCGTGAAGATCCGGAGCGCCAACGCTTCGATCAGGAACGACCGCAGCGGATCGCCGGTCGCGTTCCGGTTCCAGTGCTTGATCTGCTTGATCGTTGGCTTGAGCCGCTTCTTCCAGGCATCGTTCGCCTTCGACAGCGCCGCGGCGTGCGCCTCGGGGTCGCTCTTCTTCCAGTTCGACTCGGGCTCGCGCTCGCTGATCTCGAGGACCGTGCCATCGCCGGACTCCCGGGCAACGACGATGTCGAGGTGGACTCCGGGGATCGGCGGGTCCTTCGGCGTCACCTTCACCGCGTGCACGCCGAGACGGATCGTGCAACCGGGGAAGTCGGGTCGGACCGCCTCGCCGGCGGCTTCCATAGCCTTCTGCGGATCGTCGTCCCAAGGGTCCGTCGACTCGACCACGGCGACAATGTCGATGTCGTCCAGCGGATCCAGCCGAGTGTTGCGCGGGTAACTGCCGGACAAGAAGGACCGCTTGTGGCCCTCGAGTCGATCCTTCAGGGCCTTGCGGGCCTTCTCGTGCAGCTCGATGGCCTTGTCAATCGTGTCCTGGTCGATCTCGAGGGCCTTGCGGAAGTCCTCGAACGCGGTGGCAACGGTCATGTTCGTCATCCCCAGCGGCGTGAAGCGATGTCCCTGTTATTGTCTCATACTGAACAGGCGTTCGGCCACTGGTCGATCCGCGGAAACAGCCGAATCCGGTGTGTCGAAGGGCACTCTGACCCAAAGCAAGCCGAGTCGGCCCATCAGGCAGACGGCCTCGTCCATCGGTTCGGATCACCCGATGCCTGTCGGGTTCGCTTGCGTGACAGCGGCGGATCATGATCCTGTCGAAACGAACGTCGCGAGCAGGAGTGCGCATGGCGAGCCCCGGCGTCGATCCGGCCGGTCCCATCTTCATCAGCCATCGATCCACGGACGGCACCGCGACAGCCGTCGCGCTGGCCCGCCTGCTCCGTTCGAGTGGTCTGCCGGTCTGGCTCGACGTCGACGACTTGCCGGCCGGCGACATTGCGACCCGGCTCGACGACGCGCTGACAAAGGGCCTCTCGGGCGCTGTGCTCGTCGTCACTCCCGACATCGGCGCATCGAAGGTGATCCGCGACCAAGAGCTGCCCGCCTTGCTCGCCCTCGCAACAGACGCCGACTTCACTTTGGCGATCCTCACCGAGGTGGTCGACGCTACTGATCCGAACTCGTACGACCGAAGCGCGCCGGCGAGGCTCCTGGATCCGCACAACGATCACCCCGAACTGTCAGCCACGCCGGGTATCAAGCAATACAGTCGGATCGACTTGACGGCAGCTGATCTCGGACGCCAGTTCGCCCGCCGGCGGCTCGACGTGCTACGGCGCGGACGCGAACCTGAGCCGCTAATGATCGACGTCCAAACCCGCCAGACGGCCTCCGCCTACGCGTCGAGGGCCGATCTCGTCTTCCGCACAGTGCCGCCGCCCATAGGGCGGCGCATCCCAGAGCCCGACGTCTGGGAGGATCTCGGGCGCCTGCTCGAGTGGCTCGCTGACGTCATCGGCTCGGTCGGACCGCCCGCGGTGCATCTGACCGGCGGCGGCCACCTCGGCATCGGCTTCGCGCTTGGGGCAGGGTTGCCCGAGCCCACCGGTATCCCGATCGAAGTCCAGACGACGGACGGTGTTTTCCATCGAGCCCTCCGACGACTGACCTGGCGCGAGCGGCTTCCGTTCGTCGGAATCCGTCCCAGGCGACACAAGCTCCGCCGGGGTATGGGCTCGAGCTTGGCCGTCCACATCGACGTTTCGGAGTTCGCCGGCAACGACACGTTCGGCGCATGGGCGTCCGCCCACGAAGCGGAGTACGCATGTGCGCTCGTGTTTTCCAGGATCGGTCGGCTCGATCCGGACCGTGGGGCAGCCATGGCGACCGCGCTCGCTGGCTCGATCCGCGAGGAGGCACGCAACGCCGGAACTACCGAGGTCCTGCTATTCCTGCATACAACTTGGCCGCTCGCTGTGCTTCTGGGCGCCGGGCTAAACACACTCACCGTCCGGATTTTCGAGTGGGATAACTCGACCGGTTCCCCGGTCTATCTCGAAGTCGCGACTCTTCGTCCTGGCGTTGGTGGCAGTCCGCTGATCCACGTCGCCAGATGAACTCGATCGCTTCGGGCGCGATCAACGCGAGAAGATCAGCCTCCTTGAGGTGCCTGGCCAAGGTGCATCAGTCGGGGAACCATCCGATGGTTGCGAGCGGAAGCCAATCGAGAGCTGATGGGTAGTCTCCTGTCGTCCTATCTCGCGGTGGAGTTGCCACCGGACTTTCCGTCGGACGCGTACGACCGTGTGGCCACCCTCATCGAGTCCAGTGGTCTGGACGCGCTGGGCCGCACGCATGCACGAGGTGGCTGGCTGGGATTGGGCTTCAGGTACCTGAGCGTGGCAACCGCTGACGAGGCCTTCCGTCGGTCTCTTGATGAACAAGTCCCTGTGTTCACGAACGCTGCGGAGCGTTCCAAACAGGAGACGGCCCTGTTTCTCTTCTTCACTGCGGCGTGTTCGGTTGTCGAGTGCTTGTCGTACGCTGCTTATGCTTCGGCTGCTGGCACGGGGAGCCCCCGATTCAGGATCGGGACGTCAAAGCAGCGGAGAGATGTGAAACCGGGGATCACACTCGATGCGTTCCGAAGCGCCTACCCGGACGCAGCCTTGGTCACTGTCCTCGGTGACGCCCTGGCAAGTGAGACATGGGCCCAGTTGGCGGCAACTCGCAACGTACTCATTCACCAGGCTGTTCCAGTACGTCAGCTCTACCTCGACGCTGACCAACGGACGATCCGATCTGCGAGCATCCGTCAGTCAGACCATGACGGCAGCGACATCGCGATCGAGCCTGACCTCACGGCGGTGCGACGTAGGTGGCTTGGAGGGACGATCACCGCCCTGGTGGGCAGTCTCGAAGAATGGTTTGAGTCGCGCACGTAGCTCGTAGCACACGTAGCTCGTAGGTTGCCGCGCGGCACAACTCGACAGCATGCGTCACCGAAGAGTCGGCGGGTCTCAGTCAAGCGGGGTCGAGCTCGTTGCTCCTCCCGCAGCTTCAGCGCGTGTCGTAAGCCGCTCGGCCCTCTTCTCCGGTACCACGACGCTGACCGACATCTGGATGTGGGACGCCTCCTGGCCGTCGACCGCGGCGGCGAGGTCGTCGAGGAGCTTGAACACCGCGGTCCGTCGACCGACGTCCTCGAGGTTCGTGTTCACCGAGACCTTGAGCTGCACGTCTGGCGAGGTGCCATAGCCGCCACCCGGCTCGGGCCCTGGTCCGGGACCGGGACCAGGGCCGGGCTCCGGCTCCGGCTCGGGCTCGGGTTTCTTGTCGGTTGGCCGAGCCAGCCGGAGCGACGCCGACCCGACGCCGATCTCGCTCGCCCTGGTGACGACCCGTTCTGTCCCATCGTCACCCACCAGCCGAAGCGATCCGTCGACCACGGCCTCGAAGACGGCGCGCTGGAGGTCCGCGTCGCCGCCGGATAGGAGCGGCATCCGGGGCGCGCTCCAGAAGAGATCTCGGACCTCGTCCAAGGGCCTCGAGTAGTCGGCGTCCACCAGATTGTGCAGGAGTGCCTTGGCGGTGAACTCGCCGATGCCGACCGCCTTGCCAAGCTCCTTGAGCTTCGCCCAGACGATGCTGCCATCGAGGGCTGACTGGTTGTCCTGCTCGAACCGGAACTCCTTGTCGACCCGCCCTTCGCCGCCGTCACCCCGACCGAGATAGACGATGTGCTGGTAGGCGCGTCTGACGGCATCGTCCATGACCTTGCGGGCGGCCGACCGCTTCTCGGCGGCCTCTGCCTTCATGTCGTCATCAGCCTTGACCGCGGCGTTGTCCGCGACGCGGGTCCAGGCGACGAAGTCGGTCACGGCCGCTCGGGCGTTGCGACGCCGCTGCGTGTTGACAACCGCGAACACGGCAGAGGAGGCCCACTGGACCGGCAGCTTCTCCTCGCCAACGCCCATCGCCGCCCGGATCGCGCCGCGTGTCTCGCGGTCGATCCCGTTGAGGAAGCTGAACCGCCGGGGATCGAGGACCACGAGCCGGGTATTCCGGGCATCGTCAATGCTCGCCGTCTCCAGGATCGTGCGGAGCGGCCTCGGGTCTTCTTCCTCCGACTTGGCCTCCACGAGGAGCTTCGTCTTGAACGGTCCGGTCGTCGTGAGCCGGTCGACGACGCGCACGAACTCCTCGTCGCGCTCGCCATCCGACACACTTGAGCGGGCGGCCCGGAACAGCATGTTGAGGGTCTGCCGTGTCGACAAGAACATTCGCGCCGGCTGACCGCCTCGTCCTTCAATCCGCTCCAGCGCCGCGAGCCCAACATCCGGATCAGACAGCTCGGCGAGGACGGAGTCTGCCTGCGACACATCGAATGCCACGTCCGGAACGAACCCGGCGGCTTTGAGCTCGGCCTCCGTGGCACCCTGGCGCCCCTGCGTCCGGGCACCGACGATCGACATGAGGAAGAGCGCCGTGGCCATCCGTTCAGCGGCACGTGGGTTGGCGACAGCGAAGGGTGCCTTGGAGCGGTGGACGTCGAGCAACCGCGCGGCGCCACGTTCACCGTCGTCGCTCACGATGTCCGTCGCCGCGAGCTGGCGGTAGTTGGCGGCGGTCTTGTCGTCGGCGATGAGGCCTGAGCCGATGATCGCCTCCCGCACTTGGGGCGCGGACAGTGGGAGATCGCCCGGACCGACAAGCAGCGGGGCCCACTCGTTGGCCCGCCCGCGCTCTGATTGCGCATAGGCCGTTGCGGCGAAGATGAGGATCGTCGAGCGGACCTTCTGGAAGCCCGAAACCGGAGCCCATTCTTGCTCGGCAAGGTGAATCAGCGACGGGTGGAACGGATAACACCGTGCGACTTCGTCCGCGAGGTCGCCCCCCTGCAGGACGTGGAAGGTGGGCGAAAACGCGCTCCGCCCAGGGTCCCTTCATGGTCCGCTCGAACAGATCGCTGGTCGCCCGAACCACTTCCGCCGGAGCGGAGGTCTCGAAGAGCCGACGTCGAATGATCTCCGCGAAGTCCGTGTTGGACGTGACCGTGGTCTTCCTGCCGTTCCGAACAAGGAGGTCCTCGATCTCCTGCCGGCGGGCCAACCCCGGCTGGTCGAGGACGATCGAGTCGTCTTCGGAGCGGATCATCACGACCACCATGGCGACGTGCGGAACGTCATTGACCGTGTCGGTCAGTGCCCGGAGGAACGCGACGTCCTGGTTCGCGAGGTCGGCATGCTCTGCGAGGGAGAGCTGCCGGACGTAGTCGAGGATCTCATCGACCAGGATCAAGACTGGCCGCCCGATCGCCCCGATCGCCTCGGCGATCTTGGATTTGTCGGCGAAGTGCGGCTGATAGCGCTTGTAGAGCGAGTGATCGCCACCAAACAACCGCCAAAGGAAGCGTTCGTAGAGCGAGACGGCCGGGCCGTCATTCGCCGGGTCGCCGCGGCCGGCGGTCATGTTGTCGCACGAGAGGACGACAACCTGGGGGCTCGCGAGGTCGCCGGGCAGCGCCCCTCCGATGATCTTTGCCGCCGTCGCCCAGGCCTCTCGGCCAATGTCAGTGGCCCGGAACTCGACGGGGTGGGCTGCCAGATGCCAGAGGCCGATCATCGCGTGCGACTTGCCGCCGCCCATGGCCTGATCGAGCCGCCAGAGAGACGGCGCGGCCGTGTACAGCGGACCGCCACCGAGCCGGACAGCCACCCGCGCGATGAACTCGACGAGGTTCGGACTCGGATGGGTGATCTCGCCGTAGTACGTGGCATCCGAGTACGGCGGCCGCTCTCCGGCCGTCCCGTAGACCGCGTTGAAGAGCGACATCTGCACGTCGTCGATGACGCCGGAGCCGGCGACGATCTCACGCCGGAGGCGGACCGCGTCCCACCAGGGCGTCACCACGGCGCTCACTGTTCGCTCCCTCCCGCATCCACATCGAAGAGTCGCATCTGGTCGTCCGTCCGCTTCTTCGTGACGGCCCTGGCCAACTGCTCCTTGACCACACCAAGGGTGGCAGATGCCACGGCGCGGCGCCCGCGCACCGTGCCGTTCCATGCCTGAACGTCCGGATCGGCCTCGGGCAGCCGCGCCGAGAGGAACCCGATCGCGGCCCAGAGGTGCGGGTCCTCGCTGTCTCGTCCGCTGGCGGCGAGAACCTCGGCGACCGCATTGAGCCCTTCGGGCCACGCTCGCGCCATCGCCAATGCAACGTCGATGACCGCCGAGGTCTCGTCAATCGGACCGGTCGCCTCTCGTCCGAGCGCGAGACGAACCCCCTTGCCGCCGTCGCCGTCGCGGAGGATGTCGTTGATCTCGGGTAGGGCGATGTCGGAGACCATCGCCTGCCAGCGCGCCTCTGACTTCGGGGCAAGCCCCCGGCCATACAGGCGCACCCAGAAGAGCGCGAAACGAGTGCGCGCGTCGAATGTTTCGAGCGGCAGGTCCTCGATCTTGATCGCTGCGGCCTCCTCCACCGCTCGCCGGGCGAGCACGAGGTATCGCGTCGTGTCGATGGGTTCGCCGAGTTGGTCGAGGACTGAGGAGTAGCGACCGACGACTTCCATTGCCGGGCCAGCTGACGCCATGAGCTGATCGGTCAATGCCAGGTTGGCCTTCTCCCATTCAGGGACGCGGGTGCGGACTTCACGGCGAACCTCGTCGTCAACGTCGTCGACCCGGCCTGCGGAGCGATTCGCGGGCGCCGGTCGACATGACAACGTCAGCGTCGTGACGATGTTCGCTGAGCCAGCCCTGCCGCCTGCCTCGGTCTTGGCCGGCCATGAGCCGGTGAGGTAGAGGCCGCCCGCGGTGATGGCCCCCAGAAGCCGATGCCACACCTCTGGATCCCCGTGCCCGAATACGATGGTCACGACCCCGTCGTCGCGGACCACCCGCCGCGCTTCAGCGAACGCGCGGCCCAGCATCGTGTCGTAGAACTCGCGCGTCCGGTGCTCAGCCGTCTCCTCGCTGTTTGTTCGCTTAACGATGATCTCCAGCGACTTCTCTTGAAGCCCGCCTGGGTGCGCGGTGAGGGCGAAGTCCGGGAAGGCGGTTGACAGAGCACGACGCAACCAGACGTAGAACAGATCGGACACGTCCGTGTAGGGGATCATCGAGTCGTACGGTGGATCGGTGACGACGGCATCAATCGTTCGATCGCGCAGGGGTAGTGCAGTGGCTGTTCCGTGGCGGATCAAGGCGGGTCGACCGTTCCGCCTTCGGGCCTGGTTCCTGAGGACCGCGATCGTATGACCTGACAACGATGACCAGCCGCCAGGCCCATCGGCTAGCCCTGTCTCAAAGTAGTCATACGAGAACGCGATGCTCGCTTCGTTCACGAAGATGTGCTTCACGGCAACGCCATTGGCCCTTGGGTAGAGCATCGCCTGGATCGTTGCGCCCCGCGTCGAGTACTTCAGCTTCCGCACGACGACTGAGGCAGCGTACCCAGTAAGGGCACTCGCGTACTCACTGCTCACTCCAGCGGCGACCAACTCACCGTGCAGACCGGCAATCAGGCGGCTAAGTCGGAC
>JBCLDE010000018.1:0-37182 GCA_038915165.1 Candidatus Limnocylindrales bacterium | reverse complement strand
CCGGCTGCTCGAACCCAGCTGCTCGGACCGGACCCGGCTGCTCGGGCCGAACCCGGTCTGCGGCTCGTGGCTCGCGCGAACTCAGCGCTCACGGGCGACTGCGATGGCCGAGACCGCGAAGGCCCCGCCAGCGAGCAGTGCGCTCGCGCAGGCCGCCAGCGTCGCACCGGTCGTGACTACGTCGTCGACGAGCAAGATCCAGAGTCCCGTCACAGACCGGGCGATCGCCGCGGAAATCGCCGCGGAACCCACGGCGGCTGCGTCGCGGCCCTTCGCGTCGTGGCGGGCCGTCACCGCGTCGCCGTCCCGCAGGCGGAACGCACCCTCGACATTCGCCGCCCGATCGTCGCGCCCCAGTTCGTACTGGGCCACTGTCGCGCGGCCACGCTCCAGCGCGAGGACCAGCGGCAGACCCAGGTGACGCGCTGCGACGACCGCGATGAGTGCGGCCTGATCGTAACCGCGCTGGCGCTCTCGTTGCGCGTGGACCGGCACCGGCACGATGACCTGGGCACCGGTCCCGACCTGCGCCCACCGTCGGCCGACCGCCGCCCCGAGTGGCTCCGCCAGACGCCGCTCGCCGCGGTATTTCAAGTCGTGCAGGGCATGTCGGACGGGGCCGGCGAATGGTGCGCACCATTCCAGCTGGAGCAGGGGAGCGGGCAGGTCGACGGGCAGTCCGATCGGCGAACCGCCGGGGAGCGCCAGGCGTGCGTCAAGCGCCGGTTCACACGTCGCACAGAGCGGACGACCCTCTCGGCCGCAGCCGGAACAGACCGCGGGGAACGCGAGATCGAGGGCGGCAGAGGTCAGTCGGCGAAGTGTTGGCACCCGCCGATGATGGTCGGAACCCCTTTACCGGGACATGGCTGGTTCACTCGGAGTCGGCTGACTCGACAGGGACCAGCGCAACAGGGACCAGCGCAACAGGGACCGGCTCGACAGGGACCAGCGCAACAGGGACCAGCGCGATCAGATCGCCGACCGCGGTGGCGCTCCGTTCCGCCGTGCCGACAGGCAGCTCCAGGACTCCGGCCGCGCCGCGGACCAGGGGCACGAGCCCGATCCAGGCGCGGAGTCCACGGTGGACCGAGAGGACCGGATAGGCACCGCCTTGGGCCGGATCGGCGCGGCCGAGGAAGACCGCGTCGATCGGGAAGCGCATGAACATCATGTGGATCCCGTTTGTGCCGGTCAGCCACAACCCGGTTCCCGGTGCCAGTGTGGGGCGGCCCATCAGGCCCACGAACCGGGATCCCAGGCTGTCGGCCACCTCGACATGCGAGCCCAGCTCCGTCGCCCGGGTCACGTTGCGGGCGGCGATGGACGCGCTCATCCGGACTGCCGCGTCAGCCGCCACAAAGACCCCGCCTGCCGCCACAAAGACCCCGCCTGCCCCGCCCAGCCGCGCCAGCTACGTCCTCAGATTGAGGACGATGAGGATGATCGCCGGTCCCAGGATGACGATGAACAGCGACGGGAAGATGCAGCCGACGAGCGGGAACAGCATCTTGATCGGCGCTTTCGCAGCCTGCTCCTCCGCGCGCTGGCGGCGCTCGATGCGGAGCTGTTCGGACTGGACCTGGAGGACCTTGGAGATCGAGACACCCAGTTGCTCGGCCTGGACGATCGCACCGATGAAGTTGGTCAGCGGCGCGACCTCCGTGCGAGGGATGATGTCGCGCAGCGCATCGCGCCGGGCTTTCCCGACACGCACCTCCGCGAGTGCCCGCCGAAATTCGTCAGACAGCGGCCCCTTCAGCTTCTCGACGACCTTGGCCAGCGCGGCGTCGAAGCCGAGACCGGCCCGAACGGAGATGGTCAGCAGGTCCAGGGCGTCCGGGATCATGAGCAGGATGGCCTTCTGGCGCTTCTGGACCCGGCCGCCCAGCCAGAACTCCGGGATCGTGTACCCGAACATGCCGCCGACCGCGGCGAGCAGGACGCCGATCAAGAACGGGAAGCCCAGGATGCCGAGGACGCCGAACAGGAAGAAGAACAGGGCTCCGCCGATGATGGCGCCGATGGCCTTGATACCCAGCCAGTCGGCCACGCGGATGTCGCCCGGGTTGCCGGCGAGAGCCAGGCGCTTGCCCGTCCGGTCGCTGAATGACGTACTGGTGATCCGGGCGACGCTGCCCGAGAGGCGCGCCGCCAGCGGACGAAAGGTGCGCTCCATGAAGGGTTGCTGAAGTTCCAGCTCCTCGAGGCTCTTGGCCTGCATGGTTCCGAGCTGGTGCAGCCGGGCCTGCACCGGATCCACCGACCCGCTGCCGGCCAGGCCGATGAAGATGAGCAGGATGGCGCCAGCCGCCACGGCCGCGACAAGGATGGGCAAGAGCATCGTCTAGACCTCGATGTCCACGATCTTGCGGATCAACATGAAGCCGATGAACATCATGACCCCGCCGACCACCAGGATGATGACGCCCGCAGGTAATCCGAGGATCGCCGGCGGGTTGGCGAACATCGGCGCCATGAAGCCGGGTACGGCCACGAACAGGAAGGCCGCCAGGCCGATGGGCAGTCCGGCCACGACATACCCCGAAAGACGTTGCTGCGCCGTCAGGGTGCGGATCTCGCCCTTGATCCGGACGCGCTCGCGGATGGTGTAGGCGATCGAATCGAGGATCTCGGCCAGGTTGCCACCCACCTGGTACTGGATGCTGATGGCGGTCGCCATCAATTCCAGGTCGTCGGACCGCACGCGGCGGACCATGTTCTCCAGTGCCTGCTCGAACGCGAGGCCCAGGTTGACTTCGCGGATGACCCGTCCGAACTCGGTCGAGATCGGCGGTCGCGACTCGCGAACCACCAGCTCCACCGCCTGCAGGAACGATGAGCCGGCACGGAGGGCGTTGGCGATGAGGGTGATCGTGTCGGGAAGCTGCTTGCTGAAGGCACCAAGACGGCCGTTCCTGCGCCGGGCCAACCAGAAGCGCGGGAGCATGAACCCGATCAGTCCCCCGATGAGCACGAAGATCGGGTTCCCCAGGGCCTTCAGGAAGGGCGACAGCAGGAGCATCCCGACGGGGAAGCCGATCGTGGATCCCGCCCAGATGAGCAGGAACTCGGATGGCTTGATGTGGAGGTCCGCGCGGGCCAGATCGCGCGCGAGGTTCGCCCCGAAGTCGCGCTGGACGACGGCCCGGTTGAGACTGTTGAGAGCCACACTCCTGGCGATCAGTTCGGCCACGCCGCTCTGGCCATCAGAGGCCCTCACGTCCTGCGGCCTGGATGAGACGTATCGCTCCAGGCGGTCGGAGATCTCCGATCGACCCGAGGTGGCAACGCCGAACGCGATGAGGATGATCGCCAGGGCGGCGACCCCGGCGACCGCGAGCGCCATGGTATCCACGGGTGTCGCTCCTTCCCGGCCTAGTAGGTGAAGCCGAACAGGCCGGGCGGGAGGTTGATCCCCATGATCTCGAACTTCTCGACGAACTTGGGCCGGATCCCGGTCGGCTTCAGTCGGCCCTGGATCTTGCCATCGACAACGCCGGTCTGCTCGAAGACGAAGACATCCTGCATGACGATGACGTCGCCTTCCATGCCCTGGACTTCGGTGATGTTGACGATCTTGCGGGTCCCGTCCTTGAGCCGCGACGTCTGGACGATGAGGTCCACGGCAGAGGCGACCTGCTCGCGGATGGCCCGCAGGGGCAGGTCCACGCCGGCCATCAGGACCATCGTCTCCAGGCGCGACAGCATGTCGCGCGGGCTGTTTGCATGGCCGGTCGACATGGAGCCGTCGTGGCCGGTGTTCATGGCCTGGAGCATGTCGAGGGCCTCGCCCGAACGGCATTCGCCCACGATGATCCGGTCCGGCCGCATGCGCAGGGCGTTGCGGACGAGCTCCCGGATCGGGACGGCCCCCTTGCCCTCGATGTTGGGCGGGCGGGACTCCAGCGTCACGACATGCTCCTGCCGGAGCTGCAGCTCGGCGGCGTCCTCGATCGTCACGATCCGCTCATCGTTCGGGATGAACGACGAGAGGACGTTGAGCGTCGTCGTCTTGCCGGAGCCGGTGCCACCGGAGACGAACAGGTTCAGGCGCGCTTCGACGCAGGCCCGCAGGAAGTCGAACATGTCGGACGTCGCGGTGCCGAACCGGATGAGGTCCTCCACCGTGAACGGCGAGGCGGAGAACTTGCGGATGGTGAGGACCGGCCCCACCAGGGAGAGGGGAGGGATGATGGCGTTCACGCGGGAACCATCCATCAGGCGGGCATCGACCATCGGGCTCGACTCGTCGACTCGTCGACCGATCGGGGAGATGATCCGATCGATGATGCGCATGACGTGGTCGTCGTTCTGGAACACGACATTGGTGAGTTCCAGCTTGCCGGAACGCTCGATATAGACCTGGCGCGGTCCATTGACCATGATTTCCGTGATCGACTCGTCGCGCAGGAGCGGTTCCAACGGCCCGAGGCCCATGATGTCGTCGGTGATCTGCTCCAGCATCCGGACCCGCTCGGCACGCGTCAGCGCGAGGCCTTCCTCGTCGATGACCTTGCCGAAGATCTCCTCGATCTGGCGCCGCACCTCGACCTGGTTGGACAGGTCCAGCTTGGGATCCAGGTCCTGGATGACCCGGCTCTGGATCCGGAACTTGACGTCCCGGAATGACTCTCGGACCGGTGCCTGGCTCGTCAGCCGGCCCGCGGTGGGCATGCTGGGCGGGCCCCCGGCAGGCGCCGAAGGCAGGTTGGAGCCGGGCGCTCCCGGCATGGAGCCCGGTGCTCCGGAGGTCCCGGGTCGAGTGCTCTCGATCCGCTTCAGGAGAGACATCGCCTCACCTCTTCTCGCCCCGAGGGGCCACTATCGCCGCGGTCATCGCCATGCGAACAAGGATCTCTTCTGGGTCGATTTCCGGCCGTCCTCGTTGGCGGCGATCCCGGACCGTTCGCCGACGACAGACCGGGCCAAGCGTAGGATGTCCTGGGAGACCTGCGCCTCCCGATTCGACAGGAAGAACGGAACACCACGGTTGAGCGCGTAGACCACGCTCCGGCCGTCGCTGACGATCGTTTCGTCCACCTTGCGGCCGATCGAATGCTCGACGTCCGCGACGCGGATGCCAAGCGCCGAGTCGGCGCGATTCAGGACGAGGCGGACCTTCCCGCTCTCGTAGCCGAGTTGCTCTGCGACCTCCAGAAAGAGGCGCATGTTCTTGATACTCGTGATTTCGAGACTGAGCATCGTCAGGATCACATCGGCGACATCCAGGATCGCCAGGGTCGTGTCGTTGAAGAACGCCGCGCAGTCGACGACCACCAGGTCATGCGTTGCCCGCAGCGTCGCCAGGACCTTCCTGACCCCGCTCGCCGTCACCAGCTCCGCCATCTCGGGGCTCGGCGGTGCCAGCAGGACGCGGACGCCCGATGTGTGATCGATGACGAACGTATCGATCGACTCGATCTCGCCGCCGGCTGCCTCGATCTCCGGCACCAGGTCTGCGATCGATTTGCTCTTGGGATTGAGGTCGAGCAGGACGCCGACGTCGCCGAACTGGAACGAGCCGTCCATGATGACGACCCTCTGACCGAGCTCCGTTGCGGCGGCGACCGCCAGGTTGACCGCCACCGTCGTGCGTCCGACGCCGCCCTTCGGGCTGAAGACCGCCACGACAAGCCCGGACTCGCGCTGTCCGCCCGCGACCCTGGCGCCGCCGCCCGAGGTGGCTGCCGGGGCCGCGGCCATGCGACTCTGCTTGTCGCGCTCACGGGCGCTGACCTGTCGGATGGAGGCGGTCAGCTCATCGCTGCTGAAGGGTTTGACCAGGAACTCCCGCGCGCCGGCGAGCATGGAGCGGCGGAGGTAGTCGGCTTCACCCTGGACGGACATCATGACGACCGCCGCGGCGGGGACGGCCGAGGAAAGCTGCTCCGTCGCCGCGATCCCGTCCATGTCCGGCATGTTGATGTCCATCAGGACCACATCGGGATTCAGGCGAACGGCCATCTCCAGCGCCTCGCGCCCGGACGCCGCGGAGCCGACCACGTCGATGTCGCTTTCGAAGCCGAGCAGCTTCGTCAGGTGATCGCGGGTCTCCGGGATGTCGTCGACGACCAGGACGCGGATCTGGTCAGCCATTTCGCTCTTCAGCCATCTCGTTTTGATGAGTCCTTCGTTTTGGGGTCGGTATGATCAGTCGTGGACCGGTTTGGGCCACGTCGCCCCGGGGAGCGGTCCCGGTCCGGCCCGGTCGGATTTACGGCTCCCTGCTGGGTGCTGCGAGTGGGGTGACGGTCTCGACGAGCTCCGGCGGGAGGACACCGTACGAGGTGACCAGAGTCTTGAGGATGACGCCCGTGGTCGTCACGTCGACGGGGACCAGCGGCTGGTTGGTGATCGGGTCGATGAAGTCGTCTGTGGAGCGCAGGACCAGGCTGACGGCACCAAGGGGGGCGGTCCCGGATATCTGGGCGAACCGGATGACTTCGGCCTGCTGGGCTGTGACGGAGAGGACGACGATCTGCTGGGCATCGGTGAGGGCGGTGCCCGGGGTCGTCGTCCCACCCGTGCCGGGGCTGGCTTGCGGAGTGGCGGCAACCGGGGGCAACAGCGTCCCCATGACCTGCATCCCCTGCAGGACGACCTTCACGCTAGTCTCGTTGAGGCCGGCCACGACCGTGACGGAGGAGTCGACGGGGTTGAACGTGAAGATGCCGATCGCGAGGCCGATGATCATGTCCACGTAATCGCCGGTCTTGATGACCGTGCCGACGCCTGTCAGCTGGTCCACCTGGACGGCGATGCAGCGCTGGGTGACGGGGCACTGGATGTTGGTGATCTGACCACCCTGGCTGGCGCCGACCGTCGCGAGCGTGATCTGTGCGCCGGACCCTACCGTCTCGCGGGCGATCTGCCCGATGACCTGCGACGGGTCCTGGAAAGCGCCGACGGAGATGGCCGTCAGCGGCAGCTCCTTGATCGTCACCTGATCGGCCTTGATACGCGTCGACAGCGGGATGTCTACCGTGGCGACGACGACGTTCCCGGTGGTCTTTGGCCCGGCGGGCGTATCAGCGCGAGGCGGGTTCTGCGTCAGCAACAGGATGCCGACAAAGGCGATGATCGCCAGAAAGACGCCGACAAGCATGACAAGCCGATTGGAACGCTGCAATTTCGTACTCCCCGAGGTTAGGTGTGACAGGTGGCACCACTCTAGCACCGGGCAAGAGTCGCGCGACTATACCAAAGGGCTAGGACCATTAGGAGGAAAGTGCCGGATTTCACGCACGATGCAAGGTCCGTCGCAAGGTTGCGGGCGGACGTTCATCGGCGTTTCGTCGCGGTCTGCCGGCGCCCCGGGAATCAGAAGGTCCGTCGGACCCGTAGGTCCGACGGACCACTCAGGATGCGGCGGTTGCGGTCCTAGCCCGAGACCGAATCGCCGACCGTGCTGAGGATCGTGCTGATCTCGCCGCCCAGGAAGATCAGGGCGACGATGGCCACGATGGCGATGAGGGCGAGGATCAGCGCGTACTCCGCGAGGCCCTGGCCTTCCTCATCGCGATCGAGAAAGTTGATGATTGCAAGATAGATCGAAGTCATGTGGATGTGTCCCTCCTTTCTTCAAGGCTCCCCGAAGAGTCGGGGGCCGCCTGACCGTACGAGGCAGGCGCCACGGCTGTCAAGGGTCCTGACCCGGAAGTATGGTGCCTCGCGGAACCGCGCCCGTCTCGAAACACGAACGCCGGGGCCTTGCGGTCCCGGCGTTTCGGTTGCCTTGCGGCGGTCGCGGCCCTAGACCGAGGTGCCGACCGTGCTGAGGATCGTGCTGATCTGGCTGCCCAGGAAGATCAGGGCGACGATGGCCACGATGGCGATGAGTCCGTCCTCGAAGCCGAGGCGAGCCAATTATAGGGAGACCAAGGGTCGCAGCACACTGGGCCGATGGTACGGGTGACGACCCTGGACTCGGACGCTCAGCCGCCACCCGTCGCCGCGTCGATCGCGCCCCCGATGGCCGCCAGGATGTCCGCAAGCGTGCCGCCGAAGACGCCCAGGATCAGCGCGGTGAAGGTCGCCGTGAGGGCCAGGATCAGGCCGTACTCGACGAGGCCCTGGCCACGGCCTTCACAGCGTCGCGCCAAGGTCATCCTTCCGGAAGGGGCGGTGGAGCGTCCATGACCAGGCGCAGCTCCGACCCATCGGCGGACAGCTCGGCGACCATGCCGAGCGTGGCCGCGCGTAGCTGGATCTCGTGCCACGTTGACGGTGGCAGGACGACGACCGCCTCGCGCCGGGCCGCCTCGCGGGCGTCGGCTCGACGGTCCTCCATCATCGCGGCAAGGGCCGGCGGGAGATCCTTGTCCGCGGTCGATGCCGCGTCCAGGCCCGGGTCGGAGTGGGCCTCGACCACGGTGCGAGACGCTGCGACGCGCGCCTCGATCTGCACGGACCAGTCCAGGCCGACGGAGATGCGGTCGGCGTGCGCGCCGAGGTAGGCCGCCATCGCCTCGTCCAGGATGCGGAACAGCCCGCTCTCCAGGTCCATCGGCAGTCGCCGGTCCGGACCCATCGAATCGAACTCGACCGGGATGCCAGCGCGTCGCCCCCGCTCGCGGGCTGCCCGACGCAGCGTCGGTACCAGCCCGAGGTCGTCGAGCACCATCGGTCGGACGTCGAAGATGAACGACTTCGTGGCCTCCAGCGTCTGCTGGACCATCGCGACGAGCTGCTGGGCCTCGGCTGCGGCCTTGGCGGGGTCGGTCGCGACGAGACGTTCCACGATCTGTGCCTGGAGCGCGATGTTCGTCAGGCTCTGGGCGGGCCCATCGTGCATGGCGCGCGCGATCTCCCGGCGCAGGTCCTCCTGCGCGCCGAGCAGCAGACGCGAGACCGCGGGCGGGACGCCACTCGTATCGCCGGACCCGCCGGACCCGGCGGCCCTCGTGCCGGATGCCTTGCCAGTGGCCGGGCCGGCGGGGATCGGGACGTTGCCGAACCCTTCGAGGGCGCCAGCGTACTGCCCGAGCGCGTCACGATAGCGGCCCAGCGCTCGCCGCTTGCCTTCCAGCACGTCGACCTGCGACTCCATCAGCGCGGCCCGCTTGGTGAGCAGCACGAGCTGCGTGTTCAGGTCGTTCGTCGCCGGATCGGCCGTACCGGCAGCGGTCGAAGCGGCCACCGCGGCCTTGAGCTTGTCGGCGGCCGCGGCGTGCCGTGTCTCGTGTCGCGCGGCCTCCGTCCTGGCCTGGGCGATCAGCAGATCTACCCCGGCGAGTTCCTTGTCGAGCTGGGCCGACTCATCGGCCATCCGCCCGGATAGTTCGGGCAGGCTGGTCGGTGGCGGTGGCGGTGGCGGTGG
The DNA here is from genome assembly GCA_038915165.1 of Candidatus Limnocylindrales bacterium. Lineage (GTDB taxonomy): Bacteria > Chloroflexota > Limnocylindria > Limnocylindrales > CSP1-4 > SPCO01. The sequence goes on along the minus strand of JBCLDE010000018.1, from coordinate 27,860 downwards.
CGGTGGCGCGACGTCGGTCATCGTCCCTGCGATCAGTCTTCGGGCATCCGGATCCAGCCCTGGCGCATCGCATACACGACGGCCTGGGTCCGGTCGTTGACCGACAGCTTGCGCAGGATGGAACTCATGTGGTTCTTGACCGTCTGCTCGCTGATCGATAGCGCATAGGCGACCTGCTTGTTGGTCATCCCCTGTGCGATGTTGTCCAGGATCTCCACCTCGCGTGGGGAGAGTGGCGCGAAGATCGGCGCGGCCTCCTGGCCGTAGACGGCCAACTCGCGGAATTCCTTGAGGACGCGCGATGCCACGGCCGGCTTGGAGAAGACCTTGTCGTTGATGAGGTACTCGCCGTTGACGACGCGCCGGATGATCGTGACCAGGTCGTCCGGACCGACGTCCTTGAGGATGAACGCGGCGGCTCCGGCCTTGATCGCGCCGAACAGGTCGTCCTCGTCCTCGCTGACGGCCAGGACGATGATCGCGGTGGCCGGTAGTGCGCGCTTGATCCGCTGAGTCGTTTCGATGCCGCCCGGGGAGGGCAGGGACAGGTCCATCAGGATGATGTCCGGCGACGTCTCCAGCGCCCGATCTATGGCGCTCCGCGAGTCGTCCGCCTCGGCGACGATCTCGAAGTCCGGCTCACGACCCAAGATGTTCGCGATCCCTAGCCGGAACAGGGCGTGGTCGTCGACGACGAGGATCCGCGTGATCTCGTCGAGCGCCCGGCGGTCCGGGCCGCCGCGTCGGCGATCGGGCCCGCTGTAGTCATTGGCACTCATGAGCTCTCCTCTCCCGTGACGGCTCCGGCAGGGATCGCCAGGCGGACGACGGTCCCGCCGCCCGGCCGCGATCGTACGTCGAATCGTGCGCCGATCAAACCGGCTCGTTCGCGCATGAATTGCAGCCCGAAGTTGCGCCGACCGCGAGCTGCGACTGCACCGACATCGAACCCGCGACCGTCGTCCTGGACTTCCAGCACCCACGTATCGTCGTCGAGCCGTGTGGCCACTGTGACACTGCCGGCCGCCGCGTGCTTGCGGACATTCTGCAGTGCCTCCTGGGCGACGCGCAGGGCGACCGTCCGCTGGCCGTCCGTCAGGCCGCTGGTCGGGCCGGTCAGGTCGGTCGTGACGGTCAGGCCGGTGAGCGAACGCATGAGGGCGACGGTGTCCTCGATCGCGCCGTCCAGGCCCAGCTGATCCAGCATCGGCGGCCGAAGCTGGCTGATGAACGCGCGGACGTCGCCCAGTTCGCGGCGCAGCAACTCGCGCAGGAAGCGCAACTCGATCTGCGCCAGGCGTGCGTCGGCCTGGATGACCCGTTCGATGTATTCGACCTGGAAGATCGCGTTGCTGAGCGCCTGCGCCGGGCCGTCGTGGATCTCCTGGGCGAGGCGCGAGCGCTCCGCCTCCCGGGCTTCCACGATGCGCATCTGGGCATCGCCCGCGGTCTGCGGGCCACCGACGTCGGTCAGCAGGCTCGCGTCGCCGCGCTCCAGGAAGAGCCAGGTCTGCTCCAGCGTCCGCGCGGCCAGCTCCAGCTTGGCCAGTTCCGCCTGATGCTCGCCGAGGTCGACCGTCAACACGTCGACGTCGCCGCGCAGGACCCGCCGCCGGGCATCGTCTGCACCGGCCTCTGCCGCATCCGCCGCCAGGTCCACCGGGACGCCGTCCGACCCGACCTGCGGGGATGGGGCGGTCGGCATGCGATCCACGACATCCAGCTCATCGCGCATGGCCTGCCACTGGCCCAGGGCTTCCACGTAGGCCTCGCGATAGCGCTCGCGAACGCCGCGGAGCGTGTTCGCGCTGTACCCGACCGCCGCCTTGGCCTCCGCGTGGAGGTCGTCAAAGCGGTTGTCCCGACCATCGATCCCGGCGCGTCCTGGCTCCATGAATTCCGGAGTATACGGGCCGTCTCTCATGGGCAGACGACCTCGAACGCCCGGGCACCCCCGAGTGCCTTGTCCATCGCAGCGTCTCCGGACGGTGTCAGGCCCAGGTCCCGGAAGCACGCCGCGCCGTCCACGCCGGCATCCACGTCCACCGGCCAGTGGGTGCTATCCGCGTCAAGCAGCACGACCAACCTGGCCTTGAAGGTGCGCGCCAGGTCGAGGACGTCGCGCGGCGGTTCGTCCGGCAGCGCCAACGTGGAGATCCGCCGGGTCTCCGCCATCCAGATCGGGAAATTCGCGATGACTCGGCCCGCACTCGCATCCAGGGGGTGGCCGATCTCGGCCATCCGGACCGCAAGGGCGTCGTAGCGTTCCGCGGTCCCGCGGGACCCGGCGGCGAACGACGGCAGCAGCGCCACCGAGAAGAGGACCGACCCGAAGATGCCCAGGAGCGCGCCCAGCCAGGCGACGGGCCGGGTCCAGCCAAGCCGTCGTCCCACCCAGGCGATGGTCGCGTCCAGGCCCAGCAGCGCGGCGATGACCAGCAGCACGTGGACCGGGCCGGCCGCATGGAGGAACGTGCCCCAGGTCGTGGCGACCGGGAAGGCCAGGCTCGTGACGAGGAACGTGATGACGCTCAGCAGTACGACCGGGCGAAGCCCAGCCCTACGAGCCTGCCAGGGCAGAGCGACGAGACCGATCAGCGAGAGGGGCAGGCCGGGCAGCAACAGGACATTGAAGAGGTTGTGGGACAGACCCTCCAGGCGCATCTCCACGAGGCGTCCCGGGCCAACGGCCAGGTAGCGCGACAGCGTGGGCGGGTCGTTCCACGCGAAGACGTCGAAGCCGGTCACGGAGAACGCGTTGGCCACGGCCTGGCCCGGGAATGGGCTGCCGAACTCGCGCCAGTCGCGGATGGCCCATGGCGCGAAGACGAGAGCCGCGACCACCGCCGCGACGGCGATGAGTCGAGATCGCTCGGCCCGTGACGCCGTCGGCGCTCGCCACGCGAGCACGGCCCAGACGACCGCAAGACAGGCCGCCTCATTGCGGGTCAGCGCCGTCAGGCCCAGGAGCACGCCCAGCAGGATCACTCGTCCGTCGGTCAGCCGGGCGCCTCGCGGGTCCGCGGCGATCCGAGTCATCAGCAGACATGCGGCGAGCGCGAGCGCGGCGAACGGCATCGTCGAATCCGGCAGGGCGGAGTGGAGCAGGAGCGGCAGGTAGAACGCGCTCGTGATGCCCGTTCCGAGCGCCAGGGTCCGCGCTCGTTCGACTGACATCCCGCGCTCCACGGCGACGTCCGCGGCCAGGCGCCAGGCGAGGACCGGGACGATCGAACCGACGAGGACGGACGAGACCTGGGCGAACGCGAACGTGGTGCCCCACACGGCCATCGGGAGTGCCGCGAGGTACGTCGGGAGCGGCAGCCAGACCTCGAAGGCGGGCCGCGGAAAGATGAGCGGCGGCGTCTGGAAGCTCCATAGGGCATCCGACACGAGCCCGCGGCCCTCGACCAGGTTCCGTGCGACGCCCACGTAGTAGGCGGTGTCCTCCGGCTTCGGGAAAACGATCTGCGATGCGAAGACCACGCGCGCGACGAGCGCGATGCCGAAAACCAGCAGCGCGGACAGGATCGCCTCCCGCCGGTTCACGGGCTGCCCTCAGCGGCCGTACCGGCACAGCGGGGATCGCCGGGCTGGAGGCAGACGGGGTAGACCGCCAGCGTCGTCGGGTCGCCCTCCGTGACGATCGGCGCACCGAGCCATGCCGGGACCGCGGAGCCATCCAGGACCGGCCCCATGGCCGGCACGGATTCGCCCCGGTCCAGTGCCAGCCAACGGATGTCGTAGGCGCGCGCGACGGCTTCGATCGTGTCGATCGGGTCGTTCACGAGGACCACGCCGCCGTGGCCCGACCAGTACTTCGTGCTCGCGGCATCGATCGACATGACACGGTCCGTCGTGGGCGCGCCGGCCGCGTCCAGGGCGGTCGCCACGGTCAGCGCCGCATCGCGCCGCGCCGCCCAGGTCTGGTGGACGGAGAGGGCACCGAAGATGGAGATGACGATAGAGAAGCCGATCGCAGCCGTCGTGAACAGGCGCGCCGCCACCTCCGCGTTCCACGCCTTGCGTCGCGCCGCGACGAACCCGACGGCCACCACGATGCCCTCCAGCGCCAGGATGTAGCTGTACGGGGCGAGCGCCACGGCCGAGTGGATGAACGTCCCGTACGGTACGTGCACGGCGGAGACGATCGCGGAGAACGCGAAGAGCAGGAACGCGAAGGTGAAGAACGGGCCGAAGTCCACCGATCGCCGGCGCGCCCAGCCGCCGATGACCATGAACGGGGCAAGGACCAGCCCGCCCACGAGCGTGGCGTAGATCATCAGCGCCGCGACCAGCCCGCCGATCCGGCTCGCGATGAGCGGACCCACGCCCCAGCTCAGCAGGTGATCCAGGTTGGCCGGTGTCGTGATGCTGTTCCACTCGCCGATATCGCGGATGAACAGGACCTTGCCGGACGCGGTCGAGGGTGAGAGCGAGCCGAAGACCGCGAGCTGACGCACCCACCACGGTGCCATGACGAGCGCGAAGAGCGCGACGCAGGCGACGGCGGCCGCGACCGGGATGGCCGGCGTCCGCGACCCGCCGGATCGCCGACTCCGCCAGCGGTCCCAGGCGAAGGCCAGGCCCAACGTGGCGAGGACCAGCAGGCCATCGTTGCGTGACAGCGTGGCCAGGCCGGCGAAGAGGCCGCCCAGGATGAACGACCGGCCCGATCCCTTCAGCCCCCGTGCGGCCATCCACAGGGCGGCGACGACGAGCGGCTGGTAGAGCGAGAAGTTATCGGGCTGGACCATGTAGACGGCCGACAGCGCCGGGATCGCGACAAGCACGCCCGCGCCGATCGCCACGGATGGTCGTGCGCCCACCTCGCGAGCGATGGCCCAGGTCAGCGGCGCGGCCAGGGCCCCGATCAGCGCGAACGGAGCCGCGGCGGCCCAGGCCACGTTGCCGAAGACGGCCAGGAAGGGGACCTGGACGATGGACGCGAGCGGCATCCAGTGGGCGTTCGAGGGGATCGGCAGGGTCGGGACGGCCGGGATCTTGCCACCGACCTCGGCGAAGATCCAGACGAGATCGATGTTGAAACCCTGGCCCGCCTGGAGCGAGCGTGCCACGTCCACGTAATAGGCCGAATCCGGGTAGGCCGGGTCCGGGAAGTGCCAGATGAGCAGTCCGCGGACGACGAGGGCGAGCCCGTACAGGAGCAAGGGGGTACGCACGGCCGGTGCAGCGTAGCACTGGGTCCACGCCGCGCCGACCGGTACGAAAGCCTATGTCGAGGCCCGAAGGCGAGGCCAGCGGGTGCTCGCCGCCAGGGCCCACGCGACACCCAGGATCGCGATCCAGATCGCGGCTGCCACGTAGGTCGCGATCAGGATCGCAGCGGCGAGGCCGATCTCGCGCCGAACGAGGCGCATGGCCGGTAACAAGAAGAGCAGGCCGAACATGTGCAGTGACGGTGCCCCGACCAGGGTGAGGATCCCGACCCACGCACCGGCCTGACGCGGCGGCACAACGAACACGGCGAGGACCGAGAGCCCGGTCACGACGAGCGCGACCGGCCGGCCGACGAAGATCGAGAGCGGCGCCCCGATGGGCGGCCAGCTTGGGTCGCCGGACCGGCTGGCCTGCGACGCCCAATCGAACCACGTGTGGATCCCGACGAGCGGGAGGGTCACCAACGCGACGAGCCCGAACACAGCCATACCGATGAGTGCCGCGGCCGGTCGCCGTCGCAGGACGTAGATCCAGGCGTGGACCTGGGAGACCTTGAGGGCGCCCACGAACGCGGCCAGGACGCCGTCGACGGCCGCGGGACGGTCACGGTCCCCCGGATCCAGCTGCCGGCCACCGCGGTACATCAGGGCGACAAACGCCGCGAACAGGAGGATCTGGATGTTGCCGCCCAGCAAGGCTTCCGCGTAGGGCGGCCACAGCAGGGCGAGGCCGGCGATGATCGGCCCGAACCCCAAGCGCCGACCGGACGCGTAGGCGGCCACGACCAGAACCACGGTCCAGCCGACGAACACGATGGCTCGCGGCAACAGCGTCAGCGGCGCGACGATGGGCAGGATGAAGGGCGGGTAGAGGAACGGCAGATCCGGGCCGTTCGGAGCGTCGAACGCGCTGGCTGGATAGGGGTCCCCGCCGCCCAACCACCGTTCCGCTGCACGGAGCGGAATCTCGAGATCCACGCCGATCGGGTAGCCGCTGAGCAACTGGATCAGCGACGAGGCGGTGACGACCACGAGGAGCGCCGTCAGGATCGCCGCGACTGGGGTTCGCGGGATGGCGCGGCGGAGGTCCACGCTGCAAGTATGTCGCCGCCGTGGAGGCGCCGGATAGGATGCGCGAGATGACAAAGCGAATCCCGCTCCGTGTGCATCGCCGCGAGCCTGCTGGGCCTGGCCATCGGGATCGAGACGCTCGTCCTCCACCTTCGTCTCGATCCACTCGCGGACGTGCACGCCTACTACGACGCCGGGGCGCGCCTCAATGCCGGGCTGCCGCTCCATGACCAGCCGGCTGGCACGGACGACGCCGCGTTCTACCGCTACCCACCACTTCTGGCGATCATCTTCCGACCGCTGGCGCTGCTCCCGTTCGAGACGGCCGCGCTCATCTGGGTGGCGGCCCTCGTCGCTATGCTCATCGGGACGATCGTGCGCATGGGCGCGCGCGATCCGTGGACGTGGATCGTCCTCGGCTGGCTGCGCTGATGGCATGGAGCCTGGCCATCGGCCAGGCGCAGGTGGCCGTCACATTCCTCATCGCTCTCGGGGCGCCATGGGCGATCGCGCTCGCGGCCAACCTCAAGATCCTGCCCGTGCTCGTGGCCATCTTCTGGATCGGCCGGCGGGAATGGCGGCCCGTCGGTCTCGTGGTCGCGTGGGGGATCGGCCTGCTGGCCGTCTCGCTCGCCCTGGAGCCCGCCGGCACGATCGCGTTCCTGGGGTTCCCGAACCTGGCCCAGGTGGGGGACGTCGAGAACCTCTCCCCCTACGCCATCTCGCCACTGCTGTGTGCGGCGCTGGCCGTCGCCTTTGCGGGTCTCGCTCTTCGCTTTCAACTGACCCGCTTTGGGTGGGCTCTGGCCGTCGCGCTGTCGGTCTTCGCCAGCCCCCGGTTGCTCATGTACCAGTTCTCGACACTGTTCGCCGCCCTGCGCTCACCCGAGCCGCCAAGAGAGGCGCCGGCGCCCGAGAACGCGACTTCGGCCGCCGTGGCCGCTCCGACCGCCCCGCCGGCATCGAGCTCGGCGCCACCCGGCTAGGATGCGCCCGTGCCAGCGACGACGAGCGGGGTGATGGCCAGACGTGCCGTGCGCGACGGCGCCGTCATCGCCGGCCTGCTGTTCACCGCCTACCTGTTCCTCGTCGTCGCGCCACAGCAGGGCACGGTCGGCTTCGATGCCTTCGCCTACTGGTCCGTGGATCCGACTAACCCCTACATCGTCCCGCCCGGCGGCCTGACCGCGTTCAACTACGCCCCGCCGATCGCCTGGGTCTTCGGCTTCTTCGGCAACCTGCCGTGGCTCACCTTCCTGTGGCTGTGGATCGCCGTGATGGTCGGCACGATCGTCTTCCTCGGCCGGCGCGGCCATCGGGTGATCTGGCTGTTGGCCTTCCCGCCGGTGGCCCTGGAGCTCTACCACGGCAACGTCCACCTGCTCGTCGCCGCGGCCATCGCGCTCGGGTTCCGCTACCCGTGGACGTGGAGCTTCATCCTGCTGACCAAGGTGACGCCCGGGGTGGGGCTCGTCTGGTTCGCGGTCCGACGCGAGTGGCGCTCGCTGGTCATCGCCCTGGGCGTGACCGGGGTGATCGTCGGCGTGTCGGTCGTGGTTGACCCGCAGCTGTGGGTGGAGTGGTTCGCGTTCCTCGGCAACGCCCAGGAGGGTGGCACCGTCGCCCAGTTCCAGATCGGCCTGCCGCTCTGGGTGCGGCTGCCCGCGGCCCTCGCGCTGGTCGTGTGGGGCGCTCGGACGAGCCGCCGCTGGACCGTCGTACTCGCCGCGACGATCAGTCTGCCCATCCTGTGGCCCAGCGGGTTCGCCATCTGTGCGGCCCTCGCGCATTCATCCATGCACCCGTCGGACGAGTCCGGCGGATAGACTTCGCCGGATGTCCGACGCAGCGAGCCTGGCGCTCATCCTCCCGGCCCTCGACGAAGAGGCTCGACTGGGGTCCGCCCTGGACGAACTTTTCGGCTATCTCAGCCGACGGGGGACCCACGCGCGCGACGGGGCGCCGGGTGCCGCAGGATTGCCGACCGATATCCGGATCCTGGTCGTGGACGATGGCAGCAGGGACGGGACAGGGGCCCTCGTGATGGCGAGACCGGAAGCGAACGGGATGGCCCCGGCAGGCATGTCGCTGCGCCTTCTGTCCGTGCCCCACGGGGGCAAGGGCGCCGCGGTCCGGGCCGGGATGCTGGCCGTGGACGCAGACCTCATCGTGTTCGCCGACGCCGACATGGCCACCCCGCCGGACCAGCTGCCGCTCCTGGTCGCCGCCCTGGCCGACCATGACGTGGCGCTCGGTTCGCGTATCCAGCCGGACGGGTCCGACATGCGCGCGAGCCAGCCGCGCTACCGCCGCGCACTAGGCGGTCTCTTCCACCTCCTGGCGTCAGTCTGGGCCGCGGGTCCGGTCAAGGACACGCAGTGCGGGTTCAAGGGCTTCACGCGCGAGGCGGCCCACGACCTGTTCGAAGCCCAGCGGATCCACAGCATCGTGTTCGACGTCGAACTCATCTACCTGGCGAGGCGTCGTGGGTACCGGATCGCGATCGTGCCCATCCGCTGGTCGGACCGGCGCGGCTCGCGTATGCGCCCGGGCCCGGGACTCGCCCTGACGGTCGCCTGGGACCTGGTCCGGATCCGGCTGTTGCATCGGGGCGTCAGGCGGATCGGCACCTGACGTGACCCGGGCGCGAGCGTTCCTGGCGCCGGTCGCCATCGTGGTCTTCGTCGCGGCGACCCTCGCGATCCTGGTCAGCGCCGGCGCCACGCTCGGATACGACTACCAGGCGTACGTCCAGGCGGCGCAGCGGTTGCGGGACGGGCAACCGCTGTACGACTCAGCCGTGGACGTGGCGGGCGGGTTCGCCATCTTCCTGTATCCGCCGCCGTTCGCGGTCGCCTTCGTGCCGTTTGCGCTGATGGGATCGGCCGGGCTGTGGGTCTGGACGGGCCTGCCGGTCGCCTGCGTCGTGGGCGCCATCGCGCTGATGCCCGTCTCGGCCACGATCCGTTGGGTGATCCTGCTCCTGGCCGGTCTGGACTGGCCGGTGCTGTACTCGCTCAAATTGGGCCAGGTGGGTCCGATTTTGCTCCTGTTGTTCGTCCTGGGCTGGCGCTGGCTGGACCGCCCGACACCGCTCGGCGCGACGATCGGACTGGGCGGTTTGGTCAAGCTGCAGCCGCTCGTGCTCGTCGGCTGGGCGGTGCTGGTGGGCGCGTGGCGGTCCGCTGCCGCGGCCGTGGCGTTCGCCGCGGTCGTCTGTCTCGTGACGCTGCCCCTGGTGGGACTGACCGCCTGGACGGACTACGTCACGCTCCTGCGGTCCGTGAGTGAGCCGGTGACCACGCCCCACAACTTCACGATCGGTGCGGTGTTGTACCAGGCCGGAATGACCTCCGGGATCGCCACCGCGATCCATTGGGCGAGCGTGGCGGCCGTGCTGCTGGTCGTCGTGGTGGGAGCCCGGAGACTGTCGCTGGCGGCCGGTTTTGTCGTGGCGGTGGTGGCGACACAGCTGGTGGCGACACAGCTGGTGTCGCCGCTGCTCTGGGACCATTACGCGATCGTGCTCCTGCTGCCGGTCGCCTGGCTCTTCGCACACGGCGCACGGTGGGCCGTTGCCATCCCGCTCGCGACGTCACTCCCGTTGCTCTGGCTGGTGCCCGCCGCCATCTACCCGGTCGTGTTCTGGGCGGCGCTGCTGGGGCCGCTCCTGGTCCGTGATCGCGCCACAACGACTACGGCCACCGCGACCCCGCCGGCCATCGCGGCATGACCCGTCGCCTGGATGCTGCCCTGGCGATCGGCGCGGCCATGACCTTCGGCTCGTTCGTCGTCTACTGGTTTGCTGCCCGTGACTTCGATGCCGGCCGTGGTGACTTCCTCTATCTCGCGGACGCCTTCCTCCACGGTCGGACCTACCTCCTGTTCCAGCCCGGGCCATTCGACGCGATCATCGTGGGCACGCGGGTCTACGTCCCGTTCGCGCCGTTCCCGGCGATCGCGCTGATGCCAATCGTCGCGCTCCTTGGCCCGGTGACGGCAGACCAGTTCGAGTCCGGGATCAACGCCGCGCTGGCGGCGGCCGGCGTGGGACTGGCCTGGTGGATGCTCGGTCGGATGGGTGTCCGGCGCCTGACCGACCGAGCCTGGCTGACCATTCTGTTCGGCTTCTCCACCCAGATCCTGTGGATCACGACACGCGGCGGCGTGTGGCACACCGGGCAGCTCATCGCCACGATCCTGACGTTCGCCTGCCTGATCGAACTGTGGGGCGGTCGCCGAGCCTGGCTGATCGGCTTGCTGGCCGGGGCCGCCTTCCTGACACGCGCCCCGCTGGCGTTCGCGATCCCGTTCTACGCGCTCCTGCTGATGCCATCCGCGCGCGAGATCCCGTGGCGGCGCTGGGTCTGGCTGGCCGCCGGAGTCGCGCCAGCGCTCGTGTTCTTCTTCGCCTACAACCTGGTCCGTTTCGGGTCGCCGTTCGAGTCCGGCTACGGCCTGGCCACGCTGCCCGACTGGCTGGAGCGCCAGCGCATGCTGGGCCTGTTCGCGCTGGCCCACCTGCCGATGAACCTGGACTACTTCCTGTTCCATCTCACAAGGGTCGTGCCCGAATTCCCGTTCTTCCGGCCCGACGGCCTCGGGTTGTCGGTCCTGATCACCAGCCCGGGACTGCTGTATGCCGCGCGAGCTGACTGGCACGATCGACGCGCATGGTGGCTCGCTGGGGCGGCGCTGCTTGTGCTCATCCCATCGCTCCTCTACTACGGCGGCGGCTGGCTCCAGTACGGCTACCGCTACTTCCTGGATTCCGTGCCATTCGTCATCGCCCTGTGCGGCTCCGCCGCAGCGATGCGGGGCCGGATCGGTCTCGGGTGGCGTGTCCTCATCGTGTTCGGTGTGGTGGTCATGGCCATGGGAGCGTACTGGGCCCATGTCATCTGACCCATCTCGGGCGGATATGGCTCCCAGCCCCGGGGCTGCTTTGATGGTTGGTTGCCCCGGCGCACCGCCCCCTCCATGGTTGCCAGAGAACGACCACGAAAGGGAAGTCGACTAGATGCGAACCCGAATCCTCATCATCTTCGCGCTCTCTGGCGCGGCCGGCCTCATCGCCGAGATCGTCTGGTCCCGCCAGCTGGTCCTGGTGTTCGGGAACACGACCCAGGCCGTCTCCGCCATCCTGACCGGCTTCTTCGGAGGGATGGCCATCGGTGCGCCCATCGGCGGCCGTCTGGCGGATCGCGTCCGATCGCCGCTCCGGCTGTACGGCCTGCTGGAGATCGCGCTCGCGGTCGTCGTTATCGCGACCCCGCTGACGTTCCGCCTCATCAACGAGCTCTACCGTGGGATCTATCCGAGTCTCGAGGGATCGCCCCAGGCGCTCGCCCTCGTCCGCATGGGGCTCGCCGTCCTGGCCCTCGCGCCCGCGACGATCATGATGGGTGCGACGCTCCCGTCCCTCACGCGATACCTCACCCAGGACGGCCACCTCAGCAAGGCTTTTGGCAAGCTCTATGCCGCGAACATCATGGGCGCCATCCTGGGGACGCTCGCGGCCGGTTTCGTCCTGATCGAACTGCTGGGCCTCACCGGCGCCCTCGCGGTCGGGGCGGCCTGCTCAGCGATCGCCGGTGTGTCTGCGCTGATCCTGGACCGACGGCATCCGGCTGCGGCCACTCAGGCGGCCGCCACCGCCTCCGACCCCGTCGTTCCGTATCCCGCGCTCACCCCCGAGCCCACGACGACCGTCATCGGTCGCGGCCGGGTGCGTCTCGCCCTGACGGTGGCGTTCGTGTCCGGCCTGACCTCGCTGGGGTACCAGGTCCTGTGGACACGGATGCTGGCGTCCGGGACCGGCAACACGACGTACGTCTTCACCGTCATCCTGGCGCTCTTCCTCATCGGTCTGGCCATCGGGGCACTGCTGTTCAACACGTTCCGTCCGCGGATCACAGATCCGGCACGGTTGCTCGCGGCCGCGCAGGTCCTGACCGGTGCTCTGGTCTTGTTCGGCCTTGTGGCGATCATCGCCCGCCCGGTTATCGTGGACGCTGGCAACCTGATCGGCGTGGTCTCGTCGCTCTTCGGGGAAGCCATCGTCGTCGTCTTGCTGACCACGATCGTCCTCGGGCTGACGTTCCCGGCGGCCTCCGCGATGCTGGCGGACGACCCGACGCGAGCGGGCCGCAGCACCGGCACCTTCCTGGCGGTCAACACGCTGGGGTCCATCGCCGGCAGCTTGCTGGTCCCGTTCCTGCTGATCCCCTTGGTCGGCTCGCCGAAGGCCGCGGCCCTGCTCGCCCTGGTCAATGTGGCCGTCGGCGCGGCGATCGCCCTGGGTTCACCATCCGCCTCTGGTCGGACTCGTTGGACGACGCCCGTCCTGGCCGGCGTGGTGGGGATCGCGATCGTGACCGCCTCGCTGGCACCCGCAGTCCTCGTCTCGCCGAACGAGGCCCGGTTGCGGATGGTGGGGGCCACGATCTTCGGCACGTCTGAAGATGAGATCGCCACGGTCGAGGCGGGTCAGGTCACCTCCACACCGGAACTCTGGGTGGCGGGCACCTCGATGACCCTGCTGACGATCGACGCGAACCTGATGCCCGTTCTGCCGCTGATCGCGCGTCCCGAGTCGAAACGGGCACTCATCGTCGCGTTTGGCATGGGAACGTCGTTCCGGACGGCGTTGACGGCCGGCCTGCAGACGGATGTCATCGAACTGGTGCCGTCTGTGCCGAAGATGTTCCACTTCTATCACCCAGATGCGGCGGCCGTCCTGGCGAACCCGGCCGGAAAGGTGATCATCGCGGACGGTCGGAACCACCTCGAGCTCACCAACGACCGGTTCGACATCATCGTGACGGACCCGCCCCCACCGTTGGAAAGCTCCGGCGCGTCAGTCATCTCGTCGCGCGAGTACTACGAGGCGGGCCGAGCCCACCTGAACCCGGGCGGCGTGATGATGCAATGGATCCCGTACGGCCAGACGATCAACGAGTACAAAGCCCATCTCCGGGCGTTCCACGCCGTGTATCCCGAGATCGCGATCCTGTTCGGGGCCGGCGGCTACGGCACGTACGTGCTGGGGTCGGACCTCCCGATCTCGTTGGCGCCAGACGCCATCCGAACGGTCCTGGGCCGCCTCGGCGTCCTTGCGGACCTTTCCAGCCCATTCGACAGCCCGACTGACACGGTGGACGGTTGGATCGCGAAGATCGAACAGATGACCTGGATCTCGGGAGATCAAGTGACTGCATTCGTGGGCGACGGGCCGGAGGTCACGGACGACCGGCCGCTGTCCGAGTACTTCCTGATCCGGCGGATCATGGGTGACGGTTCCCAGCGTGCCACGCCATCCACGCTGCGGAGCGCAACCCCGTAAGGTGGCTGCCTTGGGCCGGATCGCGAGGCTGGGAGCAGGCCCGAATCGACTGCTTCGCGCCGCCCTACTCGTGCTCTGGATCGTGTTGCTCGTGTACGCGCTGGTCGGGACGGTCCTCATCGCGCCGCGGTTTGCGGTGGACCTGGAGATCCCGCTCCGGGCCGCGGAGCGTTGGACAGCCGGTCTCCCGCCGTACCAGTCCGAGGCCTTCGTCTCCCCGCCGGGCGCCACGCAGCCGTTCCTCTGAGCAGCCGGATCGGCGCCCCGGCCAGGAAGGCCACGGGCGCGAAGTGGTCGCGCGGAGCGGGTAACCGGCTGGCCATCGGGCGGCCAGCCTAGCATCCCGAGTCGTCGTCGGCGAACTCGTCGGCCGGCTGCCTGCGCAATCAATCGGCGACCCGGTGCTATCCTCCGCCTCGTGACTCCCCCTGCTCCGACCGCGGAGCCTGCCTGTCCGGGGCCAGCCGAGAGCGCTTCGATCGCGACCGCCAACTCGCCGCAGTTCCGCGTGCAACGAAGCGCCATCGCCGACATCACGCCACAGACCTGGGATGCGCTGGCCGCCCTGAATCCGTGGGCGACGCCCTTCTCCGGTTGGGCCTTCCAGCGCGCCTGGTGGGATGCGTACGGTGAGAACGCCTACGAAGAGACGCTGCTCATCGTGCCGGCCGACGCGCCGCCCGGCGCCCAGCCCGTCGCGATCGTCCCGCTCATGCACCGCCACGAGGTGGAGCCGACCGACGCGGAGACCCACACGACGATGCGTCACGGCGCGGACGTCGAGCTGACGCCCGTCCCGCCGACGGCCACGGCGGTCTTCTTCGGTGCTTCGTACCACGCCGATTACGCAACCGTCCTCGCCGCACCGGCGGACCTTCCGGCGGTCGCGGAAGCCGTGGCGGACCACCTCGTCGACACCGGCTCGCGCCGACCGTGGGATGTCATCGACCTGCGGCGCCTGCGTTGTGGCGATCCGGCCGCCGATGCGCTTTCGACCGCGTTCGGCGCCCGCGAGATCGCCGAGGGCTGGACCCTCAACGTCGAGCGCGAGGACGTCTGCCCGGTCATCGAACTCCCGGTCGGGGCCGACATGGACGGCTACCTCTCGGCACTCGGCAAGAAGGAGCGTCACGAGATCCGCCGCAAGGTCCGCCGGGCGGAAGCGGTCGGGGAGATCCGACTCGACGACTCACCGGACCCGCTCGCCGATCTGGACGCGTTCATCGATCTGCACCAGAAGCGCTGGGGCGCCGATGGGCTGTTCCCCGATACACCCGGTGGCGCCCAGAGTCGCGTCTTCTTCCGCCGCCTGTTCGAACTGCACGGCCCGGATGGTCCCCTGCGCCTGACATTCCTGACCGTGGGTGGTCGACGGATCGCGGCGGGCATCCACTTCGAGACGGAGGACGGCTACTTCTACTACAACGCGGGGGTCGATCCTGACGCCCGTGATCTCTCGCCCGGCGTGGTCATGGTCCATGCCTACGTGGCACGCGCCCTGGCCGCCGGCAAGCGCCGGCTCGACGTCCTGCGCGGCAACGAGCCGTACAAGTACGAGTGGGGTGCCGTCGACGAACCCATCCAGCGCCTGCTGGTCAGACGAAGGGTCGGTTGAGATGAGTGCCCCGCTGCCCTGGGATCCGTGCCTGACGCCGCTCGTCCGGCCCAGCCTGGGCGGTGGTCGACGGATCCGTGTCGTGGAAGTCCTGGCGACCGGGACCAACGGCGGCGCCCAGGAACACCTGTTTTCGCTCGTCACCCGGATGGACGCCGCGCGCTACGACGTGTCGGTCGTCGCGCTGTCGGTCGGCAGCGCCGTCCGCAAGCTCCAGAAGGCGGGTGTCGCAGTCCTCGTCATCGACGACCCAGACGATGCCATCGCCGTCGGCGCCCTGGCAGCCCACCTGGCGGAAGTCCGCCCCGATGTCGTCCACGCCCACATGTATCGCGCCGAGACGGTCGCGGCCCGGGCGGTCATCGCGTTGGGCGAGGCCGGCCAGCGGCGCCCGTATCTGGTCGCCACGGCCCACTCCAGCCGCATCCGCTCCAAGGCGGATCGTCAGACCCTGCTGGGACTGACGCCGCAGTTCGATCGACTCATCGCCGTCTCCCGCGCCATCGAGACGAAGCTCATCGACGAAGGCCGGGCCAGCGTCCCGATCAGCCTCATCCATAACGGCGTCGACCTCCAGCGCTACGACCACCAGGAAGCGTGCTGCACGCTGCCGGAGGAGTTCGGGATGGAGCCCGGCTCGCAGATGGTCGGCGTCGTCGCCCGTCTGGAGCCGGAGAAGGGCCACCCGACCCTGCTGGAGGCCTGGCCGGCCGTCCTGCGCGCAGTCCCCGACGTCTACCTGCTGATCGTCGGCGAGGGCAGCCGGCGCGACGCCCTGGAGGCACAGACACGCCAGCTGCGGATCGCCCACCGGGTCGTCTTCACCGGCCGGCGCGACGACGTGCCGGCCGTCACCGCCGCGCTCGATGTCGCCGTTCTGCCGTCGTATCGCGAAGCCCAGGGCCTGACGATCCTGGAGGCGATGGCGCTCTCCCGGCCGGTCGTCGCGTCCAACGTCGGCGGTATCCCGGAGATGGTCGAGGACGGCGTCACGGGGCTGCTCGTGCCACCGCACGACGCAGACGCACTCGCCGCCGCCATCGTGCGCCTGCTGACGAACCACCCGCTCGCCGACACGCTGGGGCGCGCCGGCCACGACCTGGTCCATGACCGCTTCTGCATCGAGCTGATGGTCAGTGCCACCCAGTCCATCTACGACGAAGGCGCGCGTGTCGTCCGCCCGTCCGAGGTCGCCGTCGCGGGCTAGGACCTTCGGCGCGGGCTGACCGCCGCGGGCTGACCGACGAGTCTCTGTTCGGCTAGCGTCATCGGCATGCACCGATCATGGCTGCCCATCCTCTTCGCGCTCGTGACCGGATTTCGCTTGACGATCTACGTTGTCGTGCCGGCGAACCTGGGAATCGATGCGCGGGTCTACACGGAAGCGGCCCTGCACGGTGCACGGATCGTCGGCGCCACCCGTAGCATCCGACTGTGACGCTCTCCAGGCTCTGGACCTTCCTCGCGGTCGCACTTCCGACGCTCGCCGCGCTCCTTGCCAGCCTGTCCAGCGTCGATCTCGCCTATCACCTTCGGGCTGGCGCAGAGATCCTTGACGCACGGGCGATCCCGCAGGTCGATACCTGGACCTTCACGGCGGCCGGCCTGCCCTGGTTCGATCAGCAGTGGGGCGCGCAGGTGCTGCTCGCGACGACGTACGACGTGGCGGGCTGGACGGGGCTGGCGGTCCTCCGTGCGGCCCTCGTGGCTGGCATCTTCGCCAACGTGTTCCTCGTCGCACGCCAGGCGGGCCTTGCCGAACGAACCGCCTCCTGGCTGACCCTGGGAGCCTTTGCGATCGCCGCGCCCGCTCTCGCGCTCCGGTCGCAGCTCTTCGGCATGACCCTGTTCGCGCTGCTGCTCCTGGTCCTGAGTCGACGCGAGGCGCATCCACGTCTGTCATGGGTGATCCCGCTGCTCGTCCTGCTGTGGGCGAACCTGCACGGTAGCTTCTTCCTTGGTCCGCTGGCCGTGGGCCTGACCTGGCTTGCCGACGTCCGCGGTCGGGTGGAGCGCCCTCACCGGCTGCTTGCCCTGGCGCTGCTCAGCATCGTGGCTGCCGGCGTGACCCCATTCGGCCCCGCGGTCTGGAGCTATGTCGTGGGCCTGTCGACAGACCCGAGCGTGACTGGGCGCATCACCGAGTGGCAGCGGACCTCCGTCACGAGTGCGGCGGGCCTGCTGTTCTACGCCTCGGTGCTCGGGGTCGTTGCGCTTGTCGTGCGGCGGCGATCCGTGGTCGCCTGGCCGATCGTCATCTGGCTGGCGGTCTTCGCCGGGGTGGGGGCCTACGCGGTACGCGGCCTCGCATGGTGGCCGCTCGCCGCTGTTCCAGTCGTCGCGGCGCTCCTGGCGTCAGGACGGACGTTTGGTACGGAGCGGCCTGGAACGCCGGGGATGCAACGCCTGAACGCGAGCCTCGCGGGCGTGCTGCTGCTGGCGGGGCTCGCGCTCCTGCCGATCTGGCGACCGGTCGATCCTCGCACCGGAACGCCCCAGGGCCTCGTCACCGATGCGCCGCCCGGCGTGACGGCCAGCCTGCGCGAGGTGGCCCTGCCGGGTGACCGCTTGTTCAATCCGCAGTCCTGGGGATCCTGGCTGGAGTTCGCCCTGCCAGGGATCAAGGTCGCGGTCGACTCGCGGATCGAACTCTTCCCGGTCGCTGTGTGGGCCGACTACGACGCCGTCCGAGCCGGCGCGCCAGGGTGGGAGGCGATCCTCACGCGGTGGGACGTGACGCTCGTAGCGTTGGAGCCCGGCGACCAGGCCATGGAGAAGCGTCTGACCAGTGTCGGCTGGACCCGGGTATCGGCAGACGAAAGCGGGATCGTCCTCCGCGCCCCTGCCTGATGAGGCTCCCTACGGAACGACCGCGGGGCAGGGTGGCGCCACGCGCGCGGGGTTGTTCCGGGCCTGGATGACGAGGCCACCCAGGTCGCAGACCGTGTGATAGTTGGCGGCGATGTACTCGTCGAGCAGCGTGGATCCCGGGATGCTGCTGTCGTTGGACGGCTCGCTCAGGGTTGCCGTAGGGCGGTCCAGCACCAGGTACGGCGCCGCGGTCCGTTCGAGGTCGCCGATCATCCGGGTCTGGCCCCAGTCCGTGTTCGTCACCCCCGGGTTGAACATCGTGTCATGGACACCCGGCCCACGGTCGGCGAGGTAGTAGACGATCAGCGGGTTGAGGACCGTGTAGCGGTGCGAGGTCAATCCCACGAAGATCCGGTCGTCGCGGTCCGTGGCGGCGCGGACCCAATCACTCGTGGCGACGAGCGTCTTGTCGTACCCGGAAGCGTCGGGATGAAGCCGATGGCCGATCAATCCAACTACAACGCTGGCCGCCGTGATCGCCGCCAACGCGCCGAAGCGCGCCAGACCCGGCCGTGCGGCAGGAAACCAGGCGGCGAACAGGAGAAGCGCCGGGGTGGCGGCCTGGGAGAAGTGCTCGAGATCGGCGCGCCCCAGCGTCTGGAGCAGAGATAACGCGGCGAACACCACAAGGCCGAGCAATCCGGTCAGCCTCGGATCCCCACGATCCAGCCTTGGATCGCGCCTCATCCGGACCGCGCTCAGGGCGAGTTTGACGATGCCGAGGGCGATCGCGATCCTCGGCAGGATGAGCAACGGGATACTCAGGAGCGCCGCGGCCGGTTGCCCGACCGCGACTTCGGGACCCGGGATGCCGCGGAATTGTCGCGGGCCGACGAGGGGGTACCAGATCAACTGCTCGAACAGCGAGCTCAGCGGGGTCGTCGCGAGAGCGATCGCCGCGAACGGGATCGCGATCATGGCAAACCCGAGCAGCACCGCGCGACGGTCCCGCACCATCAGCGCACCCAGCAGCGCGTATGCACCGACATCCAACCGGCTCAGGAAGGCAAGCCCAACAAGGAGCCCGACCACGACGCCGCTTCGGCTAGTCCCGATCGTGACGTAGAGGGCGGCGAGCGCGAACGTCATCGCGACCGGCCAAGCCGAGAGGTCGAGACTGATCATCGCGGGCAACATGACCACGGCAGACACGCTCAGGGCGACCGCGGGGCCTCGAGCGGCCCAACATCTTGCCAACCGGTACGCGACCAGCGCCTCACCGCAGAACACGACGAAACCGAGAGCCCGGGTCAGCTCGATCGAGGGTCCGAGGAAGGCCGTCGGGATGGCCAGCAGGAACCCGCTCAGCGGCCCGTAGAGGAGCCAGTAGTCACGGTATGGAAGCAGGCCGTGGAGCGTGAACGTCGCTGCCGACGCGGAGATGCCACCGTCATAAGTGCTCAGGGGCTCGGTAGCGGCTTGCTTGGATCAAATCCGTGTCTCCTCCGTCTTGCCGTCGGACAGCACCGCGCGCTCGATGTAGCCTACCCGGCGATGACCTCCCGAATTCCAGCCCGATCGTCATCTCTCGTCCGATGGCTTACGGCGGTCCTTCTGGTGTTCGCTGTCCTGATCCATCTCCCGACATTCGACCAGCCGCTGGTGGAGCGTCACAACTTCCGCCAGACACAGACGGCGTTCACCGCCCGGATCTTCCACGAGGAGGGGATCGACCTCCTCCATCCCAAGTTGCCGGTCCTGGGACCGCCCTGGGAGGTGCCGTTCGAGTTCCCGCTCTTCCAGGCTGCCGCGTCGCTGGTTATGGACGCCGGCGTCCCGGAGGACCGGGCGATGAGGGTCACCGGCTTCGCCTCGTTCCTGTTGGCCGCGGCGTTGCTGTGGCTGCTGGTTCGTCGTCAGGTCGGGGGTGCGGGGGCCGTCATCGCCCTGGCGGTCTTCACCCTCTCGCCGCTCGCGATCGAATGGAGCCGCGCTGCGCTCATCGAATACCTCGCGCTGGCCGCGTCCCTGGGATTCGCGCTGGCAGGTCTGCATTGGCGAGACCAACGTTCACGCCGCTGGTTTGCGATCGCGATGCTCCTGGGCTGCATCGCCGCCCTGGTCAAGATCACGACGGCCCTCTTCTGGCTGGCGCCGTTCGCCTTGCTCGGCCTCGGCCGGGACGACCAGGCCCAGACCGCACGGTCACGGCTGGGCGCGTGGGCCCTGTCGCTGGGGCCCATCCTGGTTGGCGTCGCATGGACCCGGTACGCGGATGCGATCAAGGCGGCGTCCTCGGCGACGGCGTGGCTGGCAAGCACGAGCAGCGCCCTCTGGTCCTGGAATTTCGGAGACCTGCCGCAACGGCTCGACCAGTCGGCCTGGGAGCGGACGCTGGGCAGTGTCCTCGTGCTTGCCGGCGGCGTCGTCCTGCCTCTGCTCATCATCCCCATCGTCCGGTTCGCACTGACCCGGCACCAGGTCCGCTTCGTCGCCTGGATCGCGGTGACGCTCGCCGGCCCGGTCCTGCTCTTCTTCAACCTGTACTTCCAGCACGACTACTACGCGATCGCCACATCCGCCTCGGTGGCGATCCTTGTCGCCATCGGCGTCGTCGGACTCGTGGAGATGCGCTCGCAGATCGCCCGAGCGGCCCTTGCGGGCGTCGCCGTGATCATGGTGGCCGTCTGGGTCGTCAACATCCCGTACTGGACCCGGATCTACCAGCCGGTGTCCGATCCCGAAGGTGTGCTGCCCCTGGCCGCCCAGATCGAACGAGAGACCTCGCCCGGGCAGTACGTCGCGATCCTCGGACGAGACTGGTCGCCGTCGGTCCTGTACTACGCGCACCGCTGGGGTTGGATGCTGCGTGAGGGTGACTCGCCGTCGGGCACCGTGGCCCGGCTGCTCAGCGAAGGCTGGGCGGTCTACCGCTGCCCGTTCGTGAACGAACGCGACTATTGCGACCGTGTCACGACCGCAGGGGTACCAGTCGGTGGGGATACCTTCGGTGCGGTGCTTGGCGGACCGGGGCTGGTACAGTCGGCGCCATGACCTCATCCCCTCATGATCTCGACGTCGTCGTGCTGGGCGGCGGCGGCCATGTCGGTCTTCCGTTGAGCCTCGCCTTTGCCAAGGCCGGCCTGCGGGTCGGCATCTACGACACCAACCAGGCGACACTGGACCGGATCGCCGCCGGCGACATGCCGTTCCTGGAGAGCGGCGCCGACGAGCTCCTGGCCGAGATCCTGCCGACCGCTCGCCTGGCCTTCGACTCCACTGGCGCGATGATCGAGCGGACGAACAACCTCGTCGTCGTCATCGGCACCCCGGTGGACGAGTTCCTCGGGCCATCGATGACGATCTTCGAGAAGGCGGTCGATCAGATCGCGCCGCACCTCCGCGAAGGTGCCCTGGTCGCGCTTCGGAGCACCGTCTACCCGGGCACTACCGCGTATGTCGCCCAGCACCTGGCCGAACGCGGCTGCGTGGTGGACGTCGCCTTCTGCCCGGAGCGGATCGCCGAGGGCCACGCGCTCGAAGAGCTCCACACGTTGCCGCAGATCATCGGCGCCGATACCGATACGGCCGCCCAGCGCGCCACGGAGCTGTTCGGCAAGCTGGCCGCGAAGACGATCCGGACGACGACCAAGGAAGCCGAGCTCGCCAAGCTGTTCACGAACACCTGGCGCTACATGAAGTTCGCGGTGGCCAACCAGTTCTTCATGATCGCCGATCAGGCCGGCGTGGACTACACGAACATCCTGCACGCCATCCGCGAGGACTACCCACGAGCGGCGGACCTGCCTGGTCCGGGCTTCGCGGCGGGACCGTGTCTGTTCAAGGACACGATGCAACTGGCCGCCTTCACGGCCGACCACTTCCCGCTTGGCCAGGCCGCGATGCAGGTCAATGAAGGCCTGCCCGCCTACATCGTCTCGGCCCTCGAGCGTCGATACGGCGGGCTCCAGGGCAAGACGATCGGGATCCTGGGCATGGCCTTCAAAGCCGAGTCGGACGATCCCCGGGCGTCGCTCAGCTACAAGCTGCGCAAGCTCCTGGCCTGGGCGGGTGCCCGCGTCGTCTGTACGGATCCCTACGTCAAGGACGAGCGGCTCGTGTCACTCGACTGTGTCTTGGAGGAGAGCGACATCCTGATCCTCGGCGCGCCCCACAAGCCGTATCGAAACCTGGCGGTGGGCGGCAAGGACGTCGTCGACGTGTGGGGCGCCCTGGGCACCGGGATCCGGCTCTAGTGCGGATCCTCGTCACCGGTGCGGCCGGGTTCATCAACGGCTATCTCGTCCCGGAGCTGCTGGACGCCGGCCACGAGGTCGTCGGTCTCGACGACTTCAGCAAGTACGGTCGCCTGACCAAGTCCTACGACGAGCATCAACGCTACCGCTTCGTGGAGGGCGACGCGAAAGACGGCGCGCTCATGCGCGAGTTGGCCGCCGACTGCGACCAGGTTGTCGCGGCGGCCGCGATGATCGGTGGTATCAGCTACTTCCACGAGTTCGCGTACGACCTGCTGGCCGAGAACGAGCGGATCCTCGCCACGACCTTCGATGCGGCGATCGCCGCCCATCGCGACGGCCATCTCCAGCGGATCATCGTCGTCAGCAGCTCGATGGTCTACGAGTCCGCGACCATCTTCCCGACCCCCGAAGGTGCCCAGCTGACCTCGCCCCCGCCGATCTCGACGTACGGCTTCCAGAAGCTCGCATCGGAGTACTTCGCCAAGGGCGCGTACGAGCAATACAAGCTGCCGTATACGATCGTGCGGCCGTTCAATTGCGTCGGCATCGGTGAACGCCGGGCCGTCCGCGACACGGACATCATGAGCGGCAACGTGAAGCTGGCCCTCAGCCACGTCGTGCCGGATCTCGTGTTGAAGGTCATGAAGGGCCAGGACCCGCTCCACATCCTGGGCACCGGCGACCAGGTTCGCCACTACACGTACGGCGGCGATCTGGCCCACGGGATCCGCCTCGCCATGGAGTCCGAAGTCGCGGTCAACGACGACTTCAACCTGTCCACGGCGGCATCGACGACCGTCCTGGAGTTGGCCGAGGCCATCTGGCACAAGATCCACACGGATGGCAGGGCGTTCCACTACATCAACGACCCGCCGTTCGAGCACGACGTCCAGTTGCGCGTCCCGGACGTGCGGAAGTCGCGCGACGTCCTGGGCTTCGAGGCGACGACCAGCCTTGACACGATGCTCGACGAGGTCATCCCCTGGATCACCGCGGAAGTCGAGGCCGGGCGGCTTTGACGCGACTCCTCCCAGACATCTACGACGCGCGCTTCGATGAGCGGGAAGTGAGCGCCAAGGATGTCGTGTGGCGGGAGATCGTTCGTTATCTCCAGCGCTTTGTGGACGCCGACGCACCGCTGCTCGATCTGGCCTGCGATCGCGGGCACTTCGTACGCTGGGTCCGCGCCCGGGAACGTTGGGCCGCGGACATCCGGGACGTCTCGGCCTCACTGCCGGCCGATGTCCGGTTCCTGCAGGCATCCGGTCTGGACCTCGGCGCCAAGGCTCCGGCCGGGCACTTCGGGACGATCTTCATGAGCAATTACCTGGAGCATCTGGAATCCGGTGATGCCGTGATCGACCAGTTGCGGGTCGCGAGCTCCCTGCTCAAGCCCGGCGGACGGATCATCGTGCTGCAACCGAATATCCGACTCGTCGGCTCACGCTACTGGGACTTCTTCGACCACCGCGTCGCCCGTACGGAGCGCAGCCTCCTGGAGGCCGCGGAACTGGCGGGTCTGCGGACCACCGAGCTGGTTACGCGATTCCTTCCATACTCAACCAAGGGCAGACTCCCCGCCCATCCCGGCCTCGTGCGCGCCTACCTCGCGTTCAGGCCTGCATGGTGGCTCATGGGCAAGCAGACGCTGTATGTCGGTGAGCGACGATCGTGACCGTCGGGCCGTCGCTTGAGCTCGCGATCATCCTTCCCGTCTACAACGAAGGGGAAAGCGTCGAGCCCGTCCTCCGCGCCCTGTCCGCCCAGGTGCGCACACCGCATGAGCTCGTCGTGGTCTACGACTTCGATGGCGATACCACCGTGGCGGTGGTGACCCGTCTCGCCGGGGAGATCCCGGGCCTGCGCGGGCTGCGAAACGACCTGGGTCGCGGCGTCCTCAACGCCATGAAGGCCGGGATCGCCGGGACGAACGCGCCGTACGTCCTCATCTCCATGGCGGACGGCTCGGACGAGCCGTCCGTCGTGGACCCGATGGTGGCGCTCGCTCGCTCGGGCGCAGATTTGGTCGCCGCGTCGCGCTACATGCGTGGCGGCCACCAGGTGGGTGGGCCGCCGCTCAAGCGGCTCATGAGTCGGACGGCCGGGCTGACGCTCCACTGGTTCGCCGGCGTCCCGATCCATGACCCGACCAACAACTTCAAGCTCTACTCGCGCCGGTTCCTGGAGTCGGTGGCGATCGAGAGCACGGCCGGCTTCGAGCTCGCCCTGGAGCTCACCGTGAAGGCCACCCTGGACGGCCGCCGAGTGGCCGAGGTCCCCACGACCTGGCGGGACCGCACCGCCGGGCAGAGCAACTTCAAACTGCGCAAGTGGCTCCCCCACTACCTGCACTGGTACTGGGTCGCGTTTCGAGGCCGGTTCAGCGCCCGCCGCAGCCAACGTCCGAACTAGCCGTGCCGCTGACCATGCGGCAGCCACTGGATTGGGGCTTCATCCGCCGTGGGACGATGACCGGCCTGATGATCGCCGTGTTCCTCGTGGGCAGCAGCGGCACGGCCCGATGGTACTTCGTCCCGACCACCGCGAACCTGTGGATCGACGCGCATATCTACTACCGGGCGACCGAGGCGTGGCTGGCTGGTACCAATCCCTGGGCCGTGACGTTCAACGGCATCCCGTTCGCCGCGCCGCCGCCGGCGCTCCTGCTCAACCTCCCGCTCCAGATTCTGGGCGAGGAGCTCGCGGTCTGGGTCTGGGCGGTGGTGAACACCCTGTCCGTCGCATACCTGCTTCGCCGCTTCCGACTTCCGATCTGGTATGTCGTGTTCCTGCCGATCGCCGAGGGTTGGATGGGCGCCACGCCGGATCTCACACTGGCGGCGCTCGTATTCCTTGGCGGCGGCTGGTTCGCTGCGCTCATGAAGCCTTACAGCATCCCGGCCATCCTGGCGGCGAGTCGCCGGAAGGCGGTCGTGGTGGCGTTCGGACTGGGGGTGGTCACGATCCCGCTCCTGCCGTGGTCGGAGTTCTTCGCGTCGCGGGCACTCATCCAGAGAGCGTTCGAGGACTACACCCAGATGGTTTCGGCGTTCGGCGATCCAGTGCTCATGGTCGTGACCGCCGTCGGGCTCGTTTCGCTTGGCTGGAAGCGAGGACTCGGGCTCATGACGCCGGGGCTGCTCGCCCAGCAACCGCACTAGCTCGTGTTCTCGCTGGAGTACATCGTGGCGTCGCGGTGGCTCGTGCTCTTCATGGCGCTGCCAATCGAGCATTTGGCCGCGGTCGGGATCGTCGCGTACGCGATCTGGCAACGAGTAGGGACCGCCTTGCCGCCAGACAGAGTTAGCGAAACGGGGCAAGGCGCTCCTCCAGCGGGATGGAGCGATCGTAGGTAAGCCCGGATCCACCGAACCGGGCCACCTGACGACGTAAAACGGTCCGGAGGGGTGCAGCCGACCCCTCGACGCCGGTGATCGACACCCCCGACGTGGTGTGGACGGTCCGTGGCGGCCGGACAGGCCCCCATGGCGAGCGCGCAGCTGGCCCGCGGCCGATTGCTTCACAGGCTGACGCCGGCCCCCGGAGCGGCGAGCGGGTCAGGAGGCGGTCAGGCGAGCAGCGGCAGGGAGCGCAGCCTCCCGAGGGCGACACTGAAGCCGATCGCCCACGGCCAGCGAGTCGGCAGATGGAGCGTCCAGCGGCGGGCCGAGCGGGTGATCCGGCCGGTGAGGCTGAAGAACCGCCGGCGCAGGGTCTTGGTCGTCACGATCCCGGATCGCAGGCCGAGCCGGGCGGTCCAGCGGGCGAGGTTGATCCTCCTATGGATGTCAAGGCGTCGCGGGTGACCCGTAAGGCCACGCGGCAAGGTCAGGCTGCCGTGGTCACGAGATCCGCCGCCATGCCCTTGAGGATGAGGTAAATCTCGCGCGCGACGTAGCGCTTGAGGCAGCGGATGATCTCTCGCTTCGACTTGCCTTCAGCGGTCCGTCGGGCCATGTAGTCCTTGGTCGCCTTGTCCCAACGAAGCCGCGACATGACAACGTGGTAGAGGGCGGCATTGGCCTGGCGGTCACCGCCGCGGTTGAGCCGGTGGCGGGTGACCTTGCCGGAGGACGCCTCGATCGGCGAGGAGCCGCAGAGCATGGAGAAGGCGGCCTCGGAATGGAGCCGGCCGGGGTTGTCGCCCGCGGCCACGAGCAGGGCGCCCGCCGAGTCGGGCCCGACCCCGAAGCGAGCCACGAGCTCCGGCGCGGCTTCCCCGACGAGCCGGGCGAGCACGGCGTCGAGCCGTTCCACCTCGGCCTCGAGCGCCTCGTAGCGTGTCGCCAGGCTGCGCAGCGCAACCTTGGTGGCAGCCGTCGGATCGACCAGCGCCCCCGGGCGCAGGCGCACACGAGGCGCACCGTCGACGACGCCCGCAGCTGCTCCCGGAGATCCGCGGGGGCGGTGATGACCAGCGCCTTCAGGGCATTGACAGCCTGGGTGCGGGCCTTGACCGCCGTGGAGCGAGCGACGCGGAGGGCCCGGATCATCTCGACTCGACCGTCGGCGCACTTGGGCAGACCGGCGGCGTCCCCGGACAGCACGGCCGAGGCCGCGGCATCCGCATCGGCAGGGTCGGACTTGCCGTTCCGACGGCGCTGCTGGCGGTTGGGCCGGATGACCTCGATGACGACCTCGCCCTCGGCTCGGAGATGGCGGGCCAGGCCGGCCCCGTAGCTGCCGGTGCCCTCCACCCCGAAGGCTTCCACCTCGCCGAGGCCGCGCGCCCAGGTGAGCAGCTGACGATGGCCGGCGGGGGTGGTTGGTACGAGCTTCTCCCCGACGAGGCGGCCAAGGGAGTCCTTGGCCCGGGCAACATGGGTGTCCTTATGGGTGTCGACGCCCACGACGACGCCGGTCAATCCCGGCTGTGTCATTCTGGTCCTCACCATCGTTCTCCTTCTGCGTGCGATCAGACCGATGGCGCGCCGACCGGGCGGGCGGGACAGCACTGTGACGGGGCTTTGGCCAGCCTCCTATCAGGTCACTGCTCACCCGGTTGGTCGCGTCTCGTGGCGATCGCAGACCGGCTCGACAGGTCAACCTCTGGGCACGGAGCCGGTGGGCAATCGGGTCAGACCCGGCCTGCGCTCGCCACGAGCCCATCATCACAGTGGGCCATGACCTGGACGGCGAGCCAGGCCCCGTTCGCGGCGAACTTGCCGGACGGCAGGTGGTTGAGCCCGACCCCGTACTTGAGGTCGCGGATCGCGTTCTCGATCTCGGCGTGACGGCGATGGTCGGCCTCGAGCACCAGGGTCTCGCCCTCGCGGTCGGTGATGAACGCGTGGTAGTCGTACAGGGTGAAGAGGGCGAGCTGGCTGCCCGGGGTGGGTCGCACCCGCCGGACGATCAGGCGGACCGGACGAGCGTCCTTCTGGTCGGCGAACGGGGTGTACGTCGTCTCGGCCCCGTCGGCCCCACCATCGAGCCAATACGGGATCGGCGTCGGGGCCGCCTCGGGGATCGACTCGATCAATCGGCGCACGCTCCGGTGCTGGCGGATCGTGATCGAATAGCGAACACCCATCTTGCGGCAGACCGCGACGACCGCGTGGGCAGAGAAGCCGGAGCCC